>NZ_JAWJYQ010000004.1:0-297900 GCF_032971465.1 Pseudomonas sp. LSJ-87
GGCCGATGTGCTGAAACTGGAGCGGGTAGGCCTGGACGACAACTTCTTCGAACTGGGTGGCGACTCCATCGTTTCCCTGCAAGTCGTGGGCAAGGCCCGCCAGGCCGGCGTGCAGTTCACCCCCAAGCAACTGTTCCAGCATCAGACCGTACAAGGCCTGGCCACGGTGGCACGGCGTGTTGTCGAAGGTATTGGCGAGCAAGGGCCGATCACGGGCAGCACACCGCTGACCCCGATTCAGCAATGGTTCTTCGAGGCCGACATTGGTGAGCGTGGGCATTGGAACCAGTCGATTCTGCTGACACCCAGCGAACCCCTGCAAGCGGACCGCCTGCACGATGCGTTGCTGGCACTGGTCGCCCATCATGATGCACTGCGCCTGGGCTTCGAGCAGCAGGCGGGGGCCTGGCAAGCCGAATACAAGCCACAGCACCAGGCCCGGATACTCTGGGAGCATGCGTGCGCGGACGAGGAGGCGTTGTCCGCACTCGCTGACCAGGCCCAACGCAGCCTGAACCTGCAGCAAGGCTTGCTGGTCCGTGCGCTGCTGGCCAGCCTGCCCGATGGCAGCCAGCGTCTGCTGCTGGTCATTCATCACCTGGCGGTAGATGGCGTGTCGTGGCGCCTGTTGCTGGAGGACCTGCAACAGGCCTACCAGGCCCTGGGCAACCGACAGCCGGTGCAATTGCCAGCCAAGACCAGCTCCTACAAGACCTGGGCGCAGCACCTGCAGGCCTATGCCCAGAGCGAGGCGCTGCAAGCGGAACTTGCCTACTGGCAAGCGCAGTTGCAGGGCACCAGCGACCACCTGCCGTGCGCCAATGCGCTGGGCGGCAACCAGCAGCAGCACGCTGCGTCGGTCAGTACGCGGCTGGGCCGCGAAGCCACCCGGCAGTTGTTGCACGATGCCCCTGCGGCCTATCGCACGCAGATCAATGACCTGTTGCTGACAGCCCTGGCTCGGGTGATCGCCCGCTGGACCGAGCGGCCGGAGGTGCTGGTCAGGCTGGAAGGCCATGGCCGGGAAGACCTGTTCGACGAAATTGACCTGAGCCGCACGGTGGGCTGGTTCACCAGCATGTACCCAGTGAAGCTGAGCCCGCAGGACGGGATCGCCGAATCGATCAAGGCGGTCAAGGAGCAGCTGCGGGCCGTGCCGAACAAAGGACTTGGCTATGGCGCGCTGAAGTACATGGGGCCGGCTGGTGCGCGTGAGGCCCTGGCTGCGTTGCCTCAGGGCGAGATCGTGTTCAACTACCTCGGGCAGTTCGACGGTAGCTTCGACGAGCAGTCGGGCTTGTTCGCACCCGCGCGGGAATATGGCGGTGCGGCCAAACCAGCCGATGCGCCACTCGATAGCCAGATCGCCCTGAACGGCCAGGTATACGGCGGCGAGCTGAAACTTGGCTGGACCTTCAGTGCGCAGCGCTACGACACCGCGGTCATGCAAAAGTTGGCAGATGACTATGCCGCAGAGCTTGGCGCGCTGATCGCTCATTGCTGCGAGCCTGGCAACCGTGGTGTAACGCCTTCGGACTTCCCACTGGCCGCGCTGCGCCAACAGCAGCTGGATGAGCTGCCGGCAGTTGCACGGCAGGTGGCCGATATCTACCCGCTGTCGCCGATGCAGCAGGGCATGCTGTTCCATTCGCTGCAGGGGCCTGAAGGCGCGCTTTACATCAACCAGACTTCGGTGGAAGTCAAAGGCCTGGAAATCGAACGGTTCGTGGCAGCCTGGCAGCAGGTGATCGACTGTCACGATATCCTGCGCAGTGCCTTCTGGTCGGCGCCCCACTTGGCCGAACCTTTGCAGCTTGTCTACCGCAAGGTCGAATTGCCGGTGGTCGTGCATGACTGGCGCGACCGCTCGGTAAGTGCGCAGATGCTTCAGGCGCTGGCCGAGGCCGATGCCGCACAAGGCCTGGACCTGAGTGTCGCACCGTTGATGCGCCTGACCCTGGTGCGGCTGGACGACGAACGTTTGCACCTGCTGTGGACCCGTCATCACATACTGATGGACGGCTGGAGTACCTCGCTGCTGCTTGGCGAGGTGTTGCAGACTTACCATGGCCACCCTGCGCGAGCGCCGGCAGGGCGGTTTGGCGATTACATCCGCTGGCTTGCCGGGCAGCCCAAGGCGGCGCTGGAGCAGTTCTGGCGAGGCAAGCTGCAAGAGCTGGAAAGCCCCACCTGGCTGGCGGACAGCCTGGCGGCTCGCCCGGCGGCAGACCTGCAGGGGCACGCCGCGCTGTACCTGCGTTGGGATGCCTCGCGTACCCGGCAACTGCGCGAGCAGGCCCAGCGCTTGCGCATCACCCCAAACACCTTGATCCAAGCGACCTGGCTGCTGCTGCTGCAGCGCTATACCGGGCAAGCCACGGTGTGCTTCGGCGCCACCGTGGCGGGCCGGCCAGCCGGCTTGCCCGGTGCCGACGAAATGCTGGGTTTGTTCATCAACACCTTGCCGGTGGTGCAGACGCCCCAACCGCAGCAGCGGATTGTCGACTGGCTGCAGCAACTGCAGGCCTGCAACCTGGAACTGCGCGACCACGAACATGCAGCCTTGGCTGATGTGCAACGCTGGGCAGGGCAGGCCGGGCAAGCGTTGTTCGACAGCATCGTGGTGTTCGAGAACTACCCGGTGGACGAACGCCTGCAGGAAGGTGGTGGTGGCTCGCTGCAGTTCGGTGAGGTGAGCAACCGCGACGTGACCAACTACGCCATGGACCTGGCGGTGCATCTGGGCGAGACGCTCTCGGTCGAGTTCCTCTACTTGCGCAACCGCTTCACGGAGCAAGGCACCGACAGCATTCGTGGCAGTTTCGAACGGCTGCTCGAGGGCATGCTCGACAACCCTCACGCCACCGTGGGCAGCCTGGACATGCTGACCCCGGCGCAAGCGCAGCAGGCCCAGGTTCGCAACGGCTTGCAGCCATGCGAGCAGGCCATGCCAAGGCTGGCCGAGCTGATTGCCCGGCATGCCCAGGTGCGGCCAGAGGCAATTGCGGTGGCCTGTGGCGAGCGACAGTTGAGCTATGCCCAACTGGATGAGCGTGCCAACCGCCTGGCACACCACCTGATTGCCTTGGGTGCGCGCCCGGAGGTTACGGTCGGCATCGCCCTGGAACGCTCGGTGGAGGTGATCGTGGCATTCCTGGCGGTGATGAAAACCGGCGCCGCCTATGTGCCGCTGGATATCGACTACCCGCAGGATCGCTTGCAGTGGATTGTCGAGGATTTGGCCATGCACCTGCTGGTGACCAGCAGCGGCTTGCGCCAGCGTTTTGCCGGGGTGGAGCACTGCGTGGAGCTGGACCTTCTGGCTATCGCCAGCTTGCCGTCCGATGCCCCTCAGGTGATGGTGCACGACACCAACCTGGCGTACCTGATCTATACCTCTGGCTCTACCGGCAAGCCCAAGGGCGTGGCGGTCAGCCACGGGCAGATCGGCATGCACTGCCAGGCAATCGCCCGCCTTTACCAGATGGATGAAAGCACTCGCGAGCTGTTGTTCATGTCGTTCGCTTTCGACGGTGCCCAGGAGCGTTGGCTGTCGACCTTGTCGTCAGGCGGCTGCTTGGTGGTGCGCGGTAGCCAGCTGTGGACTGCCGAGCAAACCTGGCAGGTACTGCATGCCGAGCGCATCGACATTGCCTGCTTCCCGCCGGCGTATCTGCAGCAACTGGCCGAGTTCGCGCAAACCCGGCAGGAGGCCGCACCGCCGGTGCGCATCTATTGCTTTGGCGGTGACGCGGTGCCCGATGCACTGTTCGAACTGGTCAAGCGGACCTTGCGCCCGCAGTTCCTGACCAATGGCTACGGGCCTACCGAAACGGTCGTGACCCCCCTGTTGTGGAAAGTATCGGCGCAGCAGTCATGCCAGGCGGTGTATGCGCCGATCGGTGAGCGGGTTGGCCAGCGCACGCTGCATGTGCTGGACCAGGGCCTGAACCCGGTGCCCGATGGCGTGGCCGGGGAACTCTACATTGGTGGCGAGGGTGTGGCGCGCGGGTATCACCAGCGTCCGTCCCTGACCGCCGAGCGCTTTGTCGCCGACCCGTTTGCCCAGGGCGGGCGGCTGTACCGCACCGGTGACCGGGTGCGTCGTCGGTCGGATGGCGTGATCGATTTCATCGGCCGCCTGGACAACCAGTTGAAGGTTCGCGGTTTCCGCATCGAACCTGGGGAAGTCGAAGCACGGCTGCGGAATCTGGCGGATGTGCGGGATGCTGTGGTGGTGGCCCGAGAGGGCGCTACCGGCAAGCAATTGGTGGCGTATCTGGTCACCGGCAATGGGGTGACTTCCGCTACGCCATTGCGTGACGCCTTGCGTGCCGACCTGCCGGACTACATGGTGCCGACCCAGTGGGTGTTGCTGCCGGCGTTTCCACTCACGCCCAATGGCAAGATCGATCGCAATGCGCTGCCGGCCCCGGAGTTGGCCGGGCGCCCGGTGCGGGTGGCTCCGCGCGATGACACGGAAAAGGCGCTGGCGGCCATCTGGCAAGAAGTGCTGGAAGTGGATGAAGTTGGTGTCGATGACAACTTCTTCGAGTTGGGGGGCGATTCGCTGCGCGTGCTGAAGATGCTGTCGAAGGTACGAGCTCGGCCCGACCTGTCGATCGAGCTGAAACTGCGCGATGTCATGGCCAGGCCCACCATTGGCGAGCTTTCCGGCTATACCGATGGCGACGTCGCCCTTGACCCGCTGTTGCTGCTCAACAGCCGGGTAGCCGGGGCCAGGCCGCTGTTCTGCCTGCATGCCGGCTTTGGCACGGTGTTCGACTACGAGCCGCTGGCGCGCCGGCTGGAAGGGCATTGCAGCGTCTACGGCGTGCAATGCCGTATGCTGCTCGATCGCAACTGGCAGGATGATTCGTTGCAGGCCATGGCGATCGACTATGCCCAGTACATTCGCCAGAAGCAGCCCGAAGGGCCATACCAGCTTGCCGGCTGGTCGCTGGGTGGCACGCTGGCGGTGCTGGTGGCCCAGGAGCTGGAAGCCCAGGGCCAGCAAGTATCGTTGCTTGGCCTGGTCGACAGTTTCATCCCCACCGGTGCGCCGGCAACGCCGGCGGCGGACTGGAGTGCCGACCTTGGCAACTTCCTGAGTGTGCTGCTGGGGCTGGCCAAGGAGCAGCTGGTGCTGCCTGCCATCGCGGCGGGCAGTGGTGTGCCGCTGCTTGAGCGGCTGATCGAAGCGGCACGCTCGGGGCTGCAGGTAGCGTCGGCCTTCGCCAGTGTCGAAAGCGCCGAACTGGCCCACACCTTTGCCGTGGCGATGCGGCTCAAGGCGTTGTCGGAACGGTTGCCGGCATTGCCGGCAACCCGCGCCGCTGCCTTGTGCTGGTGGGCAGGTGACCATGGCCACCGCTTCGCGGTTCACGGGAGCGGTGAGAACCACGCGGTTGCAGCGGGTCACTATGACATCCTCAAGCATCCGGACGTGATCGAGGGGCTCGCGGCCAGGCTGGTGGCGGAGCCGGTCATGGGTTGACCCGGCAAGGCCGGCTGAATGACCTGTGGGGCTCACGTTCAACGTGGGCCCCACAGGTTTTTTCATGTCGGCAGTGTCGCCACCGAGACGAAAAAAGCGGCGTCATCCTGTGTGGATGACGCCGCTTCGATTACAACGGTACAGGTGGCTGTCGGCCTAGAAGTCGTAGCGCAGGCTCATGGTGGCATTACGCGGGTCACCGTAATGGCCAACACTGCCGCCGATACCCGAGTAGTACTTCTCGTCGAAGATGTTGTTCAGGTTCAGAGTGGCGGCCAGATGGTCGGTGACCTGATAGCGCGCCATCAGGCTGGCAACGGTGTAGTCATCCTGGGTGGCTCGGGCTTTGAGGCTGTTGTAGTAGAGCGACATGCTGGAGTTCCAGGACACCCCGCCACCCACGGTCAGCCTGTTCCAGTCACCCTGGAAGCGATAGGTGTTCCAGAAGCGGAAAGTGTCCATGGAGTACTGCGTCAGCTGGCGCTCGCCCTCGGCGTCTTCCGTGCGGGCATGGCTGTAGCTGGTCATGACTTGCCAACCAGGCAAAACCTCTCCCGACAGTTCCAGGTCGATACCCTTGGTCTCGGTACCCTTTGCAGCCTTGTAGGCTTGTTGGTCGAGCGTGCCTGGCACGATCGCGTCGCCATCCTGCACCGCCAGGTTGTCACGCTTGACCAGGAACAATGCCGTACTGGCGTTCAGGCGCCCGTCGTAGAACGCCCCTTTCCAGCCTATTTCGTAGTTGCTGCCTATGACAGGGCCAATGACCGAACCGTTACGATCGAGGTTGGATTGTGGCTTGAAGATATCGGTATAGCTGGCATACACCGATTGCTCGGGGGTCAGGTCATAGATGATGCCCGCGTACGGTGTTACTTCACCCCGTTCGTGCATTTTGACGTTCGAAGTAGGCCAGTAGTAATAGTCGTAGTCATAGTCGGAGGTGCGCGCGCCCACGATTACGTTGAGGTCATCCATCAGGTTGAATTTGAATGCCGCGTAGGTGCCGCGCTGGCTGCTCTTGATGTTGAGAATTTCCCCAAGTGCGCCAGTCTCGGTTGGCCGAGGCAGGTAGTTGTCCCAGTCATAGAAGTTGACGGTTGTGGTACCAACGTCATAACCGGTGTGATCGTTCTTGTAATCCTGGTAGTTGAAGCCGGTGATGAACTCGTGAGTGCGCCCGAACAGGGAAAAAGGCCCTTGCAGTGTCAGGTCCAGGCCGCGCTGGGTCTGGTCGGCTTCAGCGTTGTAACGCAGCATTCGCGCAGCGCCGGTTTCTTCATTGATCCATGCTCGGCCCGAAGAGGTCTGATAAGAGCCGTTGTAGTTATCGCGATTGGAATCCATGTAGTTCGCGGCCAGCTTGATTTGCCAGTCATTGGCGAAGGAATGCTCGGCGGCCATGAAATAGTTGGTGGTTTCCAGCTCGTCGTACATCCAGCGGGCGCCGGAACTGGTCGAGCGGGAGAAGTTGGTCTGCTTGCCGTTGGTGAACAACAACGGTACACCCGGTGAACCGGTGGCTTTGAACTTCTGGTAGTCGACGCCGAAACGTACCAGGGTGTCGTCGTTCAGGTCCGCTTCGAGAACGCCGTAGAGGATGTCCTTGTCTTCCTTGTACCAGTCGCGAAAACTGCCGCTTTTCTGCTTGGCTGCCACCATGCGCCCGCGCAGGTTGCCACCCTCGGTCAAGGGGCCGGAAACATCGACTTCGCTGCGGTAGGAGTCCCAGGAGCCGACAGTGCCCTGGATATGCGACTGGAATTCGCGGGTCGGGCGTTTGCGAATGAGGTTGACCACACCGCCGGGTTCACCCGCGCCGGTCATCAGACCGGTGGCGCCGCGGACGATCTCGACGCGGTCGTAAATGGTCATGTCCAGCAACGTGCTGGGCATGTTGCGGGTCTGGTTTTCCTGGGTGGTGGTCACGCCGTCAAGCTGGTAGGTGTTGATGGCACTGCCGCGGGAATAGATGTTGTAGCGCAGGCCACCGTCCTGGGACATGGTGATGCCGGGTGTCTGGTTGAGCACCTGGGTCACGCTGTTGAGCTGCTGGTCGTCCATGCGCTGGCGGGTGACTACGCTGATCGACTGGGGCGTTTCACGGATCGACAGGTTCATCTTGGTCGCGGTGTTGGTCACACCGGTGGTGTAGGAGCCCGTGCCTTCGGTAGTGGCACCAAGGCCCACGCTATTGACGTTGGTCGCCGAAAGCTCGACCTGGCCGGCCTGTGCGCCCGAACTGGCCGTCACCGTCACGGTGTTGCCATCGATCTGGTAACGCAGCCCGGTGCCTTGCAGCAATGTCCGCAACGAAGACTGCAGGTCATGCCGGCCCTTGAGGGCCGTGGAGCGCAGCCCACTGATGTCCTCCGGGCTGTACAGCAACTGGGTATCGGTCTGCCTGGCCAGTGCCTGCAACGCCGAGTTCATCGACTGCGCGGGAATATCCAGGGTCCACTCCTGTGCCTGCACCTGGGCAACCATCGCAGCGGATATCGCCAGGCCCAGGCCGATGCGTGTGAACGCGCGCTGGGGACGAAGGGAATGACGGATCAGTAATGCTTTGGCAAGCGGGTTGAGCGGGCCGGGGAGGGACTTGGACATCTATTGCGGTCTCGTTGGCAGAGGGTTTTTTTCTATGTCAGCTATAGGACGCAGCACCTGTGAAAAACCGGAACGATTCTTATTGGCGATTTTTTTGGCCGGTGCTGCGTTAACCGCGTCACAACTTCACAGTTCGCGTGCTACACGAAAGCCGAGGAAGTCCCCGCGGGTGGTCTTGAGGCGGTCATTGCGGTTGGCCGAGCGGGAGAAGATCGGCGGCTCGCCCCAGTCGTTGCCGCGCATGTGCGCGCGGATGCACTTGGGGTCCTGGATCCAGGTGCTGCCGTCGGTGGGGGCGCCTTCGTAGCTGTCGTGGTAGCAGTCGGCGACCCATTCGTAGACGTTGCCGTGCATGTCATACATGCCGAAGGCATTGGGCGGGTAGCTGCCCACCGGGGCGGTGAAGGTATGCCCGTCCTTGGGGCCATAGGTGTTGGCGTGCTTGCTGATCTCGTACTTGCCCGATTCGTCGAAGGGGAAGGGGAACGGGCCGCTGGAGCCGCCACGGGCGGCATATTCGCGTTCGGCTTCGCTGACCATGCGGTACGGTTTGCCGGTGGTTTTCGCCAGCCAGCGGGTATAGGCCTGCACTTCGTCGTAGTCGACGCACACCGCCGGCTGGCGGGGGCCTTGCTTGTAGCTGGGCTTGCTGGCTTCGCACCAGCGGCCGGGGCGGTCGTCGCCGCTCTTGATGACGGTGCCGGTGGCCTTGATGTAGGCGTCCAGTTCGCCGGCGGTGACCTGGTAGCGGCTCATGGCGAAGGGCTTGGCGAAGGTCACGGTGTGCAGCGGGCCCTCGTCGGGCTGGCGGCCGACTTCGTCGTCAGGGGCCCCCATCACGTAGCTGCCGGCGGGCAGCACGACCATCTCGGGGCAGTCCTTGCAGTCTTTGAACACGTCGCCGGGCTTGGCGGCGTGGGCGTAGGCGCTGACCAGCAGCAGGCAGGTGATCTGGGCTGGCCGGTAGAGCCAGGCGGATACGTTCATCGGTGGTCCTCGAAACGGGTGAATGCGGGCTGCGTTTCGCATTCAGACGAATCGGGGTGGTGAGAAATTAACCAATACACACGCGACCCCTTACCAGCCAGTTAACGTCACTGGGGCTGCTGCGCAGCCCATCGCCGGCAAGCCAGGCTCCCACAGGGACCGCGAAAATCTTGAGTTCTACGCCGTACTTGTGGGAGCCCGGCTTGCCGGCGATGGGCCGCAAAGCGGCCCCGGCAATATCGGCGTGGATGCAAAGAACCGGGGCCGCTTCGCGCCCCCTCGCGACACAAGGCCGCTCCTACACGGGATTGTGGCCGGCGGGGTAGTTGCCAGCCAGGAAACACCGGGCTATAGTCCAGCCCACTGTTCTCTTCCCGAAGACCTGTTCATGCCAGCCAGCCCATCCACCACAAGCTTTGCCATCGCGCCAGTCGCGGGCATGGTCGTGCGTGGCTGCCAGCAGCCGGCGATGATCAGTCACTATCCACCACCACCTGTCAGTGGCGTCGTAGGCGGCGTAGCTCCGCCTCCTTGCGTGGTCGTGCTGGGCTGATCGGCTTCTGGCCGCATCCCTTCGCACACGCAACCTACTGAGCACGGTCGGCGACTTCCCACGCTGAAGCGCACGCCGTCCGTCTGGCTTATTCGCCTTATATCAGGTGGCAATACATGTCTGTCTTTAGCAAAGCATCCGTGGCCTCGGCGGCCACTACCAGCCTGTTCGTCCTGCTGTGGAGCAGCGGGGCGATCGTCTCCAAACTCGGCCTGGCGCACGCCAGCCCGTTCGCCTTCCTGCTGTTGCGCTCGGCGCTGGCCCTGGCCGGCCTGCTGCTGGTCGGCCCGTTGCTGGGGCTGCGCTGGCCGCGCAGTCGCGGGGCCATCTTGCGGGCCCTGGGTACCGGCTGTGTGCTGCTCGGCGCCTACCAGATCTTCTACCTGCTGGCGCTCGATACCCATGTCACCCCCGGCATCATGGCCACGGTGATGGGGGTACAACCGATCCTGACCGTAGTGCTGATGGAGCGCCAGCGCTCCTGGAGCCGCTTGTTCGGCCTGGGGTTGGGGCTTGGCGGGTTGATCATGGTGGTCTACCAGGGCATCAACCTGGGCGGGGTGTCGCTGGCGGGGATGCTGTTCGCCTTGCTGGCGCTGGCCAGCATGACCTTTGGCTCGATCCTGCAGAAGCGCATCACCGACAACCCCATGGGCACGCTGCCGCTGCAGTACCTGGCCGGCTTTGCCATGTGCGCGCTGTTCGCGCCGCTGCAGCCGCTGCATGTGGAATGGACTGGCGGTTTCGTCGGCGCGCTGCTGTGGATGGGGCTGGTGGTCTCGCTACTGGCGACCCTGCTGCTGTACCGGCTGATCGCCAAGGGTAACCTGGTCAATGTCACCAGCCTGTTCTACCTGGTGCCGGCAGTGACCGCGGTGATGGACCTGCTGATCTTCGGCAACCGCCTGGCGCCGCTCAGCCTGCTGGGCATGGGGCTGATCGTGGTGGGCTTGCTGTTCGTGTTCCGCAAGCCCGCCGCGCGCCTGGCCGAGGCGTAGGCCCTAGCGGAATTCTTCGGGGATGGCGTGGCGCAATACGCCTTCCTCGAAGTCCAGCAGGCCGGCTTCGCGCTGGGTCAGCAGGTAGTAGAGCAAGGTGTCGAGCGAGCGCTGCGGCGGGACCTCGACCGCCAGCATCTTCACCGCCTGCTCGGTTTCGCAGTTGCAGCCGAAGTCGTGCACGGCCGCGCGTACCTGGTCCAGGGTTTCCGGGGGCTTGACGATAACCCGGAACACCGAGCTGCCGCTGCTGTGGCGCAGTTCGGCGAACCAGGTTTCGCCGGCTTCCTCACGGGTGCCGATTACGTCGCCCGGGGCGATGCCGTAGACATGGAAGGGAATGTTGTCGACGGCATAGCCGCCTTCCACGGCCTTGGCCCACAGGCCCTCGACCGAGGCGGGCGGGTAGCCGTTTTCGTCCTGCTCCAGGCGGAACAGGACCTTCTTGTACGCGTCGTTCATCCTGTACCCCGCTTCAGCTGCGTGCCGGGCGCAGCACCAGCCACAATGCCAGGCCAATCAGCAGGCCGCCGTACAGGTGCGCCATCGACAACGGTTCGTCCAGCAGCCACGCCCCCCACAATACGCCGAATACCGGGATCAGGAAGGTCACGGTGCTGGCCTTGACCGGGCCGATCTCCTCCAGCAGGCGGAAGTACAGGATGTAGGCGAACGCTGTGCACAGCAGGCCCAGGCCCAGCAGCGACAGCCACACCTGCCAGCCGCCCCAGCTGGCAGGTGGCTGGCTCAGCGCGCTCCAGGCGAACAGCGGGCTCAGCATCAGGGTGGCGCCGAGCATGCTGCCAAGTGCCGACAGGCGGCTGTCCAGGCCGCTGACCCAGCGGCGGGCGAGGAAGCCGGCAAAGCCGTAGCAGGTGGTGGCCGCCAGGCAGGCGAGGGCGCCTTGCAGCAGGGCCAGGTCCAGGGCCACCGGGCCGGCGCCGCTGAGGATGCCGACGCCGAACAGGCCCAGGAAGATGCCGCAGAGCTTGGCCAGGGTCATCGGTTCGCGGAAGAACAGCACGCCGACCAGCACACCCATCAGCGGCGTGGTGGCGTTGAAGATTGCCGAGTAGCCGGCGGGCAGCACCTGGGCGGCCACGGAGTAGAACGTGGCGGGGATACCGGAGTTGATCATGCCCAGCACCAGGCAGGCGCCGAGCTTGCCCTGGAAGTCCCAGCGCACGCGGGCGGCAGCGAGCAGTGCAACCAGGCCCAGGCAGGCGATGGAGACACGGAAGAACGCCGTCGGCACCGTGCCCAGCTCGGGGGCGATGATGCGCATGAACAGGAAGCTCGCCCCCCAGACGGCGGCAAGGGTCAGCAGGCGGGCTAGGGCGATGGGGCTCACAACGGTCTCCGGAGGCAGGGCAGGGGCGCGAGTGTACGCCAGGGGGGCTGGGGATTCTTGTGCTTTCTTGCGGTGTAAACCTGTGCCGGCCTCTTCGCGGGTAAACCCGCTCCCACAGGATTACCACAGGGCCGAGCATTGCACAGAACCTGTGGGAGCGGGTTTACCCGCGAAGAGGCCGGCACAGGCTCCGCAAAAACCAAGAGGCGACTAAGCTCTGTAACTCAACACCGCACCGAGGTCTTCGCATGCCCCAGCCCTGGCCCGCTGTCGAAATCGCCCGAATGATCCTCGCCGGCTTCGACGACTACCGCGACCACTTCCAGCGCATCACCCTCGGTGCCCGCAAGCGCTTCGAGCAGGCACGCTGGCAGGATATCCAGCGTGCCTCCGCCGCCCGCATCAATCTCTATGAAGAGAAGGTCGCCGAGGTCAACGGCTGGCTGCGCCAGGGTTTTGCCGAGGACGTGCTGCTGGATGTGGAACAATGGCCGCTGGTGAAGAACGCCTATATCCACCTGATCGACCCAAGGCTGGACGACGAGCTGTCCGAGACCTGGTACAACTCGCTGTTCTGCAGCCTGTTCAGCCACGACCTGATCAGCGACGGCTGCATGTTCATCCACACCACCCGACCGTCCATGCGCAGCCGTGAGCGCGCCGCACAAACCCGTACCTATCGACCTGACGCTGGGCTCAAGAGCCTGCTGCGGGCAGTGTTCAGCGATTACCCGTTCGAAGTGCCGTACGGCGACCTGGAAGGCGACCTGGCGCGCCTGGAGGATCAACTGCGCGAGTGCCTGCCGGACTGGGTATGCAAGGATCCGAAACTGGCGTTGGAGCTGTTTGTGCCGGTGCTGTACCGCAACAAGGGCGCCTACCTGGTTGGCCGGCTGTTCAACAGCGACGAGCAGTGGCCGCTGGTAATACCGCTGCTGCACTGCGAAGGGCACGGTATCGAGGCCGATGCGCTGATCACCGACGAGGCCGAGGTGTCGATCATCTTTTCCTTCACCCGCTCGTACTTCATGGTCGATGTGCCGGTGCCTGCGGAGTTCGTCAACTTCCTCAAACGCATCTTGCCGGGCAAGCACATTGCCGAGCTGTATACCTCCATCGGTTTCTACAAGCATGGCAAGTCGGAGTTCTACCGGGCGCTGATCAACCACCTGGCCAGCAGCGACGACCGCTTCGTCATGGCGCCCGGGGTGCGCGGCATGGTCATGAGCGTGTTCACCCTGCCGGGCTTCAACATCGTGTTCAAGATCATCAAGGACCGCTTTTCACCGTCGAAGACGGTCGACCGTGCCACGGTGATCGACAAGTACCGGCTGGTGAAAAGCGTCGACCGCGTCGGGCGCATGGCCGATACCCAGGAGTTCGCCGATTTTCGCTTCCCGCGTAGCAAGTTCGAGCCGGAGTGCCTGGCCGAACTGCTGGAGGTGGCGCCATCGACCGTGGCGCTCGAGGGTGACACGGTGCTGATCCGCCACTGCTGGACCGAGCGGCGCATGACGCCGCTGAACCTGTACCTGGAACACGCCAGCGAGGGCCAGGTGCTGGAGGCGCTGAAGGATTACGGCCTGGCCATCAAGCAGCTGGCGGCGGCGAACATCTTCCCTGGCGACATGCTGCTGAAGAACTTTGGCGTAACCCGCCATGGCCGGGTGGTGTTCTATGACTATGACGAGATCAGCTTCCTGACCGAGGTGAACTTCCGCCATATCCCGCCGCCGCGTTACCCGGAGGACGAGATGTCGGGCGAGCCGTGGTACTCGATCGGGCCGCATGACGTGTTCCCCGAGGAGTTCCCGCCGTTCCTGTTTGCCGATATCGGCCAGCGGCGCTTGTTCAGCCGGCTGCATGGGGAGTTGTACGACGCGGATTACTGGAAGGGGCTGCAGGCGGCGATTCGTGAAGGGAAGGTGATCGATGTGTTTCCGTATCGGCGCAAGGGGCGGTGACTGTGCTTTGGCAGGCCTGGCCTCTTCGCGGGTAAACCCGCTCCCACAGGTACTGCACAGGATTCGAAACCAGTGAGGTCCCTGTGGGAGCGGGTTTACCCGCGAAGAGGCCGGGCCTGCTTTTCATCGTCACCCCTTCAAACACTTCAATTCACTGAAATCGGTACGCACCTTGCCCAACCGCTCCTGCAGGTACCGCAGCTGCTGCGGGGTACTCTGGTGCACCAGGTCCACCAGCAAGCTGCGCGCCTGCTGCTCGGTATTCTGATACGCCGCCCGGTACTCCGGCGTCCACAAACTCTCCTTGCGCTGCAACAACGTCGCCAGGCGTGGCTCGAAGCTGGCGTCGTTGCGCTGGTTCATCGCCAGCAGCAATTGCTGCTGCCAGTGCGCGCGGTTGGCGATCCATTCGCGGTTCTGGTCGCCCAGCGCCTGGGACCAGGCCTGCACGCGCTGCTTCTGTACCGCGGTCAGCTCGCCAAACCACGGCGTCAGGCGTTTCTCCATGCGTTCGGAACGGCGGGCGATCTGCTTGTCCAACGGCGTATCCACATACTTCTTCTGCCGTTCGCTGATGTCCTCGCGGAATGCCTCGCGCATCTCCGCCACCTGGCTATCGCTCATGCCGCGCAGCAACTCGGTGGCCGAAGGGGTGATTTCCTCGGCTACCCGGCCAATCGCCTCGCGGGCTTCGCGGGTACGCTGCTGCAGGGCCTGGTCGGTCACCTGGTCGTCGGCGACCATGCCGCGTACCCGGTCCAGCCAGTCGAGGTAACCAGGCAGCTGGGTCTTGCAATGCCAGGCCAGGTGCTCCCGCAGGCGGTCGTCAAGCATGGCCTTCTGCTCGCTGTTCATGGCCAGGTAGTCGCCCAGCGACCACGGCACCAGGCGGTCGAGGTTGCGGTAGGCCAGGTCGATACGGCTGCAGGCGGCCAGGGCCAGGGCGCAGCCGATGGCGACGAGCAGGGCTTTGGACAGGCGTAGCGGCATGGGCTGTTCCTTGCGGTGCTGGCCAGACGGTAGACGCAAGAGGGACGCTGACGGTTCCACTGCATCAGCGGTCGGGCGGCGCGCTGGCTTCAGGTGTAGAATAGCCGCCTTGTCTTGAGGAACATCGGAAATGGCTCTGCTTGGGCGTTACAACAGTTTGCAAATCGTGAAACACGTGGACTTCGGCCTGTACCTGGACGGCGGCGCCGACGGCGAGATCCTGCTGCCCGGGCGCTACATCCCGAAAAACGCCGAAACCGAAGTGGATGACTGGCTGAACGTGTTCATCTACCTGGACAGCGAAGACCAGCTGATCGCCACCACCGAGAAACCCAAGGTGCAGGTTGGCGAGTTCGCCAGCCTCAAGGTCAAGGACATCAACGGTGCCGGCATCTTCCTCGACTGGGGCCTGTCCAAGGACCTGCTGATGCCGTACTCGGAAGAGGCGCGGCCGCTGAAGATCGGCGACTACTGCGTGGTGCACGTGTACCTCGACAAGCGCACCCGCCGCATCACCGCCACCTCACGCCTGGACCGTTACCTGGACCGCACCCCGGCGGACTACCAGGTAGGCCAGCCGGTCGAGCTGCTGGTGGCCGGCGAGACGCCGATGGGCTTCAAGGCGATCATCAACAACCGCCACTGGGGCCTGATCCACAAGAACGAGGTGTTCAAGTTCCTGCGCTCGGGCATGCACGAGAAGGGCTTCATCAAGGAAGTGCGCGCGGACGGCAAGATCGCCTTGAGCCTGCAACCGGTGGGTGCGGCCCTGGCCGACAGCCTGCAGGAGCAGATCATGGCGCGCCTGGAGGCCGAAGGCGGGGTGCTGGGGGTGTGCGACAAGAGCGACCCGGCGCTGATCAGCAAGCTGTTCAACGTCAGCAAGGGCAACTTCAAGAAGGCCATTGGCGGGTTGTTCAAGCAGGGCCGCATCGTCATCCATGACGATCGCATCGAGAAGGCCTGATCAGGCCTGCACGAAGGTACGGAAGTCCAGCTGCTCGCCACCCGGGCGGGTGTCGCGCAGCAGCGAGTCGCGGTCGGCGCTGAGGGCCAGGCTGATGGTCGAGCGGCGCTTGCCGGGGTTGCGCACTTCCATCTGTTCCTGGTGAGCGCGCAGGAAGTTGGTCGGCACCTTCAGGTGCTGCAGCTCGTCGCTTTCCGGGGTGTGCAGCAGCAGGTTGACCCAGTCGGGCTGGCCCTTGCGCAGCAGCGCCACCGGCACCTCGAACCACCACAGGTTGCGCTTGCGGTCGAGGATGGCGAACAGGGTGTTGCTGCTGGTCAGCACCGGGCGGGCCAGTGCTTCGTTACGCCGGGCGATGGCGGCGGGTTTGTCGAGTTTCATGCAGGTTCCTGCGGGTTGACGCTATGAAGGCCTGCATTGTGAGGGGTGGCGGGTAGCGGGGCAAGGTTTGCCAACCGCCTTGCCGTTCGGCTCGAGGGCGAAAAAACTGTTGGAACGCTTGGCGAAGGCGTCGGGTCCACCGACTGTCGGCACGGTCCACGTGCCCCCAATTGCAGGAGTTTTGCCATGAGCGGTACCAAAGACAAAGCGAAAGGCCTGGCCAACGAAGCAATCGGCAACGTCAAGCAGGGTGTCGGCAAAGTGACCGACAACGAGCGGCTGCGGGCCGAGGGTGAAGCGCAGGAGCTCAAGGGCGAGGGGCAACAGATCAAGGGCAACGTGAAGGACGCGGTGAAAAAGCCTTGATGTGAGTGGCCTGTCCCGGCCTTTTCGCGGGCTCGCCCGCTCCCACAGGTACCGAACAGATTTCAAGCACTGTGCAGTACCTGTGGGAGCGGGCATGCCCGCGAAGAGGCCGGTGCTGGCGTAAGCAAATTCTTGCAGCATGGCCGGGATCAGCACAGCAGCGGCATGGTCTATTAGACTTACCGTGGTACACACGAATCGAGCGGCGAAAGGAGACGCTATGATTTTCCCCGACCTGCGCGGCCTGCCCCTGCACCGCGTGCTGGTACGCACCGTCAAGGAATTCCTCGACGACGAGATGTCGACCTACGCTTCCGCACTGGCCTACCAGATGCTGTTCTCGTTGTTCCCGTTCCTGCTGTTCCTGATCGCCCTGATCGGTTTCCTGCACCTGCCGGACTTCTTCTCCTGGCTGCGCCTGCAATCGGAACTGGTGCTGCCACCCCAGGCGCTGGAGCAGGTGAACCCGGTGATCGACCAGTTGCAGCAGTCCAAGGGCGGGCTGTTGTCGGTGGGTATCGTGATTGCCTTGTGGACCGCATCGGCCGGTGTGCGCCTGATGATGAGCGCGATGAACGCTGCCTACGATGTGCCCGAGGGCCGCCCGGTGTGGAAGCGCATTCCGTTGTCGATCATCTACACCGTGGGCATTGCCGGCATGTTGCTGGTGGCTGCGGCGCTGATGGTGCTGGGGCCGCAGGTGATGGAGTGGATTGCCGCCCAGGTCGGCATGCAGGAGGTGATCGTCACGGTGTGGACCATCCTGCGCTGGCCGGCGATCATCATCCTGATGATGGTGGCGGTGGCGCTGATCTACTACGTGATGCCCGATGTGAAGCAGCAGTTCCGCTTCATCACCCCGGGCTCGGTGCTGGCGGTGGTGGTGTGGATCTTGGCCTCGCTGGGCTTTGCCTACTATGTGAAGACCTTTGCCGACTACAACGCCATGTACGGCAGTATCGGTGCAATCATCGTGCTATTGCTGTATTTCTATATCTCCGCCGCCGTTTTGCTGCTGGGCGCGGAGATGAACGCAGTGATCGAGCACATGTCGAGCGAGGGCAAGAACCCTGGCGAGAAGGACGCCGATGAGCACAAGGCCCGCGAAACCATTACCGTGCTGGGCCATGAGCACCCTGTACCGAGCGAGCAGCAATCTTCCGAGCCGAACCCCCGATGATCCGTGACATTCTCAAGATGGGCGACGAACGCCTGCTGCGCATCGCCCCGCCAGTGCCCGAGCACATGCTCGGCAGTGCCGAACTGCAGCAACTGATCGATGACATGTTCGAAACCATGCGCCATGTGGGCGGCGTGGGCCTGGCCGCGCCACAGATCGGTATCGACCTGCAGCTGGTGATCTTCGGCTTCGAGCGCAGCGAGCGTTACCCGGATGCCGAACCGGTGCCGCAGACCATCCTGCTCAACCCGGTCATCACGCCGACGTCCAGCGAGATCGAGGACGGTTGGGAAGGCTGCCTGTCGGTACCCGGCCTGCGCGGCGTGGTGCCGCGTTTCAAGCACATCTGCTATGAAGGCATCGACCCCCAGGGCAACCCGATCAACCGCTTTGCCGACGGCTTCCATGCGCGGGTGGTGCAGCATGAATGTGACCACCTGATCGGTCGGCTGTACCCGTCACGCATCCAGGACTTTTCCCGGTTCGGCTACACCGAGGTGCTGTTCCCCGGGCTCGACGCCAGCGACGACTGACCCCGTTGCAGTGCCACCAGCCGCTTGCTGCGCTGGTAGCGCTGCAGGCGGCCAGCCAGGGCTTCCGGCAGCTGCTGGGCCATGTCGAAGCCCAGGCGCTGGTAGAAGGGCGCAAGGTCCGGGTGGCAGAACAGCCAGGTGGGCCCGCCAGCCTGCGCCAGCGCCGCCTCGACCAACCGCCCGGCCACCCCTTGGCTGCGCCGCTGCGGGTCGACGAACAACCCGGTCAGCCAGAAGCCATCGCCCACCGGGCTCAGGCTCAAGCCCGCGATGATGCCGGGGCCCCGCGCCACCCACAGCTCAGCATCGCCCGCAGCACGCATGCGTGAGCCGTGCTGGCGGTAAAAGTGGTCCAGCAGCCGGCGTTCCGGGGCCGAAAGTATCGAACAGTACAAATTTTCAGAAATTGCGCGCCCTGCCCTGAAAGGTGGCCAGAGGCTCTGGCCTGATGTTTTGCGGTGAACTTGTCGCAGATTGTTGCATATCTGGCAAGGGTGAATGTCCGAGTTCGGGGTTCAACTATTCCAGGCCGGGAGTAGACTTTTAGCCATCCCCACTGGCAGTACGAAGCGGGATCGGTACTTCGTGCCATCTTCACCGCAGATGGCAACTTCTCCGCGCCGGGCACGGCAATAGAAGTCAATCGATCAGCTTGAATGCTCAAAAGGCAAACTCACATGAAACCATTACTGATTCTTGCATTGGTCGGTATGTCCTCGTTCGCCCTCGCCGATGAGGCCAGACCCGTCTCCAGCGAGCCCGTCGCCCAGCAGTACGACTACTCCATGAACCTGGACATCAAGCGGGTGATCAACCTGTCGACCATCCCCAACGTCTGCGAAGTGGTGCCTGCGACCATGACCTACGAAGACCACCAGGGCCAGGTGCACACCATCCAGTACCGGGCCATGGGTGAGGGGTGCCAGCAGGGTTGAGCCCGCCAAGGGCCTGCCACAGCATTTTCAGCGCCTGTGAGATCGAGCGCCGCGCAGGCGGCGCTCGGTCTCACAGGCGCCACATCACCCAAGGCATGCACCTTGTCGCCCCGACGCAATCCCCCGATATGCATTTCAAACCACAACCAACCCAGAATAATTTCCTCGACCTGTCGATTCCTCCGTCCCCCGTTCGACCATAGGTGAGAGCACGTTGCACCCCGTGCCCAATCACCCATGACCTGTCGGAGGAACCCCCGATGAGCACCGCAGCCGAAACCGAGATCCGCCAATTGATCGAGCGCTGGATGCAGGCCGTGCGCGACCGCGACATCCCCAACATCGTCGCTCCCTATGCCGACGACATCGTCGCCTTCGATGCCATCCAGGCCCTGCAATTCAAAGGCAAGGCAACCTACCAGGCGCACTGGGAAATGTGCATGGGCATGTGCCCCGGCCCGATGGTTTTCGAATTCGCCGAACTTACCGTGCATGCCGCTGGCGACCTGGCCCTGGCGCACTGGCTTAACCGCTGTGGCCCCGCGGACAACGAGAGCCAGTGCGGCTTCATGCGCGCCACCGTGGGCTATCGTCGTCAAGGTGGCCAGTGGCAGGTAATCCACGAACACTGGTCGGCGCCATTCGACATGGAAACCCAGAAAGCCCTGTTCGATCTCAAGCCCTGAGCCGTTATCGCCAAACGCACTTTGCCAATGCCCTGGAGGCGACCATGAAATACCTGTGCCTGGTCTATTGTGACGAGGGGCTGCTGCACAGCCTGCCCGACAGCCCGGAAGACGCCGAATGCATGGCGTATGCCGAATCCATCCAAGGCTCCGGGCGAATGCTGGCGGCCGAGGCGCTGAAGCCGGTGCAGACCGCCACCACAGTGCGCATGCGCAACGGGCACATGAGCCTGACCGACGGCCCGTTCGCCGAGACCAAGGAGCAACTGGCGGGCTTCTACCTGGTGGAAGCCCGCGACCTGAACGAGGCGCTGAACATCGCCAAGGGCATCCCCGCCGCGCGGGTCGGCAGTGTCGAGGTGCGGCCGGTGCGCGAACTGCAACCCTGACAGCAATGGAGACCTACCAGCATGAGCCTTGCACACCCCGCGCAAGCGCAACACGAGTTGTCCATCAGCCGCCTGATCGACGCGCCACCGGCCAAGGTGTTCCGCGCCTGGACCGAGCCCCAGTGGCTGATGCAGTGGTGGGGGCCGCACGGCATGACCACCCCGGAGTGCGAGATGCAGTTGTGGGTCGGTGGCCTGTTCCGCACCCTGATGCGGGCGCCGGATGGCAGCGAGTACCCGAACCAGGGCGTGTTCCTGGAAATCGCCGCGCCGCGGCGGCTGGTGTTCACCGATGCCTTCGGCCCAGGCTGGGTGCCTTCGGACAAGGCCTTCATGACTGCCGTGATCAGTTTTGACGAGGAGAAGGGCAAAACCCGTTACACCGCCCGCGCCTTGCACTGGAATGCCGCCGATTGCCGCGCCCATGAGGAAATGGGCTTCCACCAGGGTTGGGGAGAAAGCCTGGACCGCCTGGTGGAGGTGGTGACCCAGCGGATGCCCGACTGATGACGGCATTGGCGCAGGTGCGCGCCGAGGTCGAGGCGGTCTACCGGAGCGAGTCACGGCGCATCCTGGCGACGCTGATCCGCCTGCTGGGTGATTTCGACCTGGCCGAGGAGGCCATGCACGATGCCTTCTTCATCGCCGTCGAGCGCTGGCAGCGCGACGGTATCCCCGATAACCCGCGGGCGTGGCTGGTGTCCACCGGCCGCTTCAAGGCCATCGATGCGCTGCGCCGGCGCGCCCGTTTCGACCGTTCCCAGGCGGACCTGAGCATGCTGCTCGACGGCCAGGCGCAGGACCCCAGCGAGGAAGAACTGCTGGCCGACGACCGCCTGCGGCTGATCTTCACCTGCTGC
The DNA here is from genome assembly GCF_032971465.1 of Pseudomonas sp. LSJ-87. NCBI lineage: Bacteria > Pseudomonadati > Pseudomonadota > Gammaproteobacteria > Pseudomonadales > Pseudomonadaceae > Pseudomonas > Pseudomonas sp. LSJ-87. The sequence goes on from NZ_JAWJYQ010000004.1 coordinate 21,245, forward strand.
CACCCGGCCTTGTCCGCCGATGCCCAGGTGCCGCTGACCCTGCGTGAAGTCTGCGACCTGACCACCGAGCAGATCGCCCGTGCTTTCCTGCAGAGCCCGGCCACCATCGCCCAGCGTATCGTGCGCGCCAAGGCCAAGATCCGCGATGCCGGCATCCCTTATCAGGTGCCGGAGCTGAACGAACTGCCCGAGCGCCTGGAGAGTGTGCTGCGGGTGATCTACCTGGTGTTCAACGAGGGCTATTCGGCGTCGTCGGGCGAGGCGTTGTTGCAGCAGGAGCTGAGCGATGAAGCCATTCGCCTGGCGCGCCTGCTGGTGCAGTTGCTGCCCGACCCGGAGGCGGTCGGCCTGCTGGCCCTGATGTTGCTGCAGGCGTCCCGGCAGCGCGCGCGTACCGATGGCCGGGGCAACCTGGTATTGCTCGAGCAGCAGGACCGTAGCCTGTGGGACCGGCAACGCATTGCCGAAGGCTGCGAACTGGTGCGCCAGGCCCTGCAAAGCCGGGCGTTCGGTGCCTATACCGTGCAGGCGGCGATTGCGGCGGTGCATGCCGAAGCGGTTACGGCCGAAGCGACCGACTGGGCGGAGATCGTCGGGCTGTATGACGTGCTGCAGCGGCATTGGCCGTCAGCAGTGGTAGAACTGAACAGGGCCGTGGCGCTGGCGAAGCGGGATGGGCCGGAGGTTGGGCTGCGGGAAGTCGAAGGGATTCTGGCGAGGGGAGAGTTGCTGGACTATCACCTGGCGCATGCGACGCGGGGCGAGCTGCATTACCAGCTGGGGCATATGGAAGAGGCCCGGGCGGCCTGGCGGCAGGCGCTGGCGCTGACCCGGCAGGAGCCGGAGCGCAGGCATATCGAGCGGCGGTTGCAGGCTATCGAATGATGTTGGCTGCGCCGGCCTCTTCGCGGGTAAACCCGCTCCCACAGGATTGCGTCACGGCTTGATGCTGTGAGGTCCATGTGGGAGCGGGTTTACCCGCGAAAGGGCCGGTACTGCCTGCATCAATCTTCAGCTAGCCACAAAATTCGGCGGCGACACCAGCTCGACGGTCTGCTGCTTGCGCGGTGCGAGGATCTCGGCCTCGCCCTGGACCACCAGCTCATCATTCTGGTTGTACACATTGGTGGCGATGCGCACCTTGAACTTGGGCAGCTTCTCCAGGATTTCCAGGCGCACGGTCAGGGTATCGCCAATTTTCACCGGCTTCTGGAAGCTCATCTGCTGGCCCAGGTAGATGGTGCCAGGGCCAGGCAGGGTGCAGGCCACTGCAGCACTGATCAGCGCGCCGCTGAACATGCCGTGGGCAATGCGCTCGCGGAACATGCTCTTGGCAGCGAACTCGGCGTCCAGGTGTACCGGGTTGTGGTCACCGGACATCGCGGCGAACAACTGGATGTCGCGTTCTTCGACGGACTTCTTGTACTCGGCCTTCTGGCCGACTTCGAGGGCTTCGTAAGGCGTGTTGGTGACCTGGGACATCGGGGCTTCCTTAAGCGGTAGGCGAGGGCGGCTGTCATTCACTGCGCACAGGGCGGCCAAGGGCAAGCGCCTGTTCAAGCCAGCCGAGAATATCGGCGGTGACCTCGTCACGGTTGGTTTCGTTGAGTACTTCGTGCCGCGCCTCAGGATAGACGCGCAGCTGTACATGTCGATTGCCGGTCGCGCGCAGGGCGTCGGCCAGGTGGGTGAGACGCTTGCCGGCACTGACCGGATCACATTCACCACCGATTACCAGCAGCGGCAGGTTCGGATCGATCTGCGCGAGGTTACTCGGCTGGCTGATCTGCGCCAAGCCTTGCAGCAGGTCGAGCCACAACTGGTTGCTGCAGCGAAAGCCGCAAAGCGGGTCGTTGACGTACAGGTCGACCTGCGCCGGGTCGCGGCTGAGCCAGTCGAACGCCGTGCGGTTGGGCTTGAAGGCCTTGTTGAACGAGCCGAACGACAACCACTCGATCAGCGCGCTCTTGCCCAGCGGCCCCTGGCGCCAGGCTTCCAGCCGGGCAATCAGCCGCGCCACGTGGTACAGCGCCGCCGGCTGGTAGTTGGAGCCGCTGAGGATCGCCCCATGCAGGCTGCCACTGTGGTGCAGCAGGTAGGCCTGGGCGATGTAGCTGCCCATGCTGTGGCCGAACAGGAACAGCGGCGTGCACGGGTATTGCTGGCCGATGTGCTGGGCCAGCAGCCCGATGTCGTTGACCACGGCATTCCAGCCATGATGGCGGGCGAACAGGCCGAGGTTGCCCAGTTCGGCGGTGCGCCCATGGCCGCGCTGGTCGGCGGCGAACAGGGCGAAGCCGGCCTCGCTCAAGGCATGGCCCAGGTGCTGGTAGCGCCCGGCATGCTCGGCCATGCCATGGGCCAGCAACACCACGGCTTTTACCGGTGTGGCCGGCAACCATTGGTGCACGTACAGGCTGCAGTGCTCGCTGGCGGGCAGCCAGAAGGCGTCGTGAGGCATGGCGGGTCCTTGTGCGCACAGGTACCCGAACAGTGTATGCACAACCGACCGGATTGCAGGAAGGGCACAAATAAGATTCACAATGTTAATGGCGGCACTTGGCGTATATGCCGCCTTGGGCTTACCTGCTAACGTCGGATCAACGCCTTTTCGCTTTCAAGCGGGCAGGTGAAAGGACTACAGGACTTACAGCAGGTCCAGGCAGAGGAACAATAATAAATGCAAGCCGACTTCTGGAATGACAAGCGCCCGGCGGGCGTGCCGTCCACCATCGACATCAATGCCTACACCTCGGTCGTCGAGGTGTTCGAGCGCTCCTGCAAACGTTTCGCCGACCGCCCGGCCTTCAGCAACCTGGGCGTGACCCTGACCTACGCGGAGCTGGAGCGCCACTCGGCGGCCTTCGCCGCCTGGTTGCAGCAGCACACAGACCTCAAGCCGGGCGACCGCATCGCGGTGCAGATGCCCAACGTGCTGCAATACCCCATCGCCGTGTTCGGTGCCCTGCGCGCAGGCCTGATCGTGGTCAACACCAACCCGCTGTATACCGAGCGCGAGATGCGCCACCAGTTCAAGGACAGCGGCGCGCGTGCGCTGGTGTACCTGAACATGTTCGGCAAGCGCGTGCAGGAGGTGTTGCCCGATACAGGCATCGAGTACCTGATCGAGGCCAGGATGGGCGACATGCTGCCCACCGCCAAGGGCTGGCTGGTCAACACCGTGGTCGACAAGGTGAAGAAGATGGTCCCGGCCTATCAGCTGCCACAGGCGGTGTCGTTCAAGCAGGTGTTGCGCCAGGGCCGCGAGCTGTCGCACAAGCCGGTGCCGCTCAGCCTGGACGATACTGCGGTGCTGCAATACACCGGTGGCACCACCGGCCTGGCCAAGGGCGCCATGCTCACCCACGGCAACCTGGTAGCCAACATGCTGCAGGTGCTGGCCTGCTTCTCGCAGCACGGGCCGGACGGGCAGAAGCTGATCAAGGACGGCCAGGAAGTGATGATCGCGCCGCTGCCGCTGTACCACATCTATGCCTTTACCGCGAACTGCATGTGCATGATGGTCACCGGCAACCACAACGTGCTGATCACCAACCCGCGGGATATTTCCGGCTTCATCAAGGAGCTGGGCAAATGGCGTTTCTCCGCCTTGCTGGGCCTGAACACGCTGTTCGTCGCACTGATGGACCACCCGGGCTTCCGCCAGCTCGACTTTTCGGCGCTGAAGGTCACCAACTCCGGCGGCACCGCGCTGGTCAAGGCCACGGCCGAGCGCTGGGAGGCGCTTACCGGTTGCCGCATCGTCGAAGGCTACGGCCTGACCGAAACCTCGCCAGTGGCCAGCACCAACCCCTATGGCCAGCTGGCGCGCCTGGGCACGGTGGGCATCCCGGTGGCCGGCACCGCCTTCAAGGTGATCGACGATGACGGCAACGAGTTGCCGCTGGGCGAGCGGGGCGAGCTGTGCATCAAGGGCCCGCAGGTGATGAAAGGCTACTGGCAGCAGCCCGAGGCCACGGCCCAGGCCCTGGACGCGGAAGGCTGGTTCAAGACCGGCGACATCGCGGTGATCGACCCGGACGGCTTCACCCGCATCGTCGACCGCAAGAAGGACATGATCATCGTCTCGGGTTTCAACGTGTACCCCAACGAGATCGAGGATGTGGTGATGGGGCATCCCAAGGTTGCCAACTGCGCGGCCATCGGTGTGCCGGACGAGCGCTCCGGCGAGGCGGTGAAGCTGTTCGTGGTGCCGCGCGAGGGCGGGCTGAGCGTGGATGAGCTGAAGGCCTACTGCAAGGCCAACTTCACCGGCTACAAGGTACCCAAGCACATCGTGCTGCGCGAGTCGTTGCCGATGACGCCGGTGGGCAAGATCCTGCGGCGGGAGCTGCGGGATATCGCTTGAGACCGAGTTGGATTCTTCGCGGGTGAACCCGCTCCCACAGGGGTCTTGCAGTTCTCAAGGCCTGTGCAGTACCTGTGTGGGAGCGGGTTCACCCGCGAATGCTTTCAAACCGCTCTAGCAGGCTGTTTACAGCCCGATCTGCGACATTTTGGATAATTACTCTAAAAATGACCTGTATTGTTCATTGAGTCATTTTTGTGACCGTGAGGCCTGTTTTGGCCTCTAGGCGACCCCAGGCAAAGCTGTTACTCTCGGCCCGCTTTCAGATGATCCGGTTTGCAACGAGCCGTCATCTCATATCAATAATAAGCGCATCGACGCGTGAATCGAACTTCGCTGTTGCTGAAGGAGTGGGCTTCCATGATCGAACATTTTTGGAAGGATAAGTACCCAGCCGGGATTACGGCGGAAATCAATCCTGACGAATTCCCCAATATCCAGGCGGTACTCAAGCAATCCTGCCAACGCTTTGCCGACAAACCGGCCTTTAGCAACCTGGGCAAGACTATCACTTATGGCGAGCTGTATGCGCTGTCGGGGGCGTTTGCCGCCTGGTTGCAGCAGCATACCGACCTCAAGCCGGGTGACCGCATTGCCGTGCAGCTGCCTAACGTACTGCAATACCCGGTGGCGGTATTCGGTGCCATGCGTGCCGGGCTGATCGTGGTCAACACCAACCCGCTGTACACCGCACGGGAAATGGAACACCAGTTCAACGACTCCGGCGCCAAGGCCCTGGTGTGCCTGGCCAACATGGCCCACCTGGCCGAGAAGGTGGTGCCCAAGACTCAGGTCAGGCACGTCATCGTCACCGAAGTGGCCGACCTGCTGCCGCCGCTCAAGCGCCTGCTGATCAACAGCGTGATCAAGTACGTGAAGAAGATGGTGCCGGCCTACAACCTGCCGCGTGCCGTACGCTTCAACGACGCACTGGCGCTGGGCAAGGGCCAGCCGGTGACCGAGGCCAACCCGCAGGCCAACGATGTGGCGGTGCTGCAATACACCGGTGGTACCACCGGCGTGGCCAAGGGCGCGATGCTGACCCACCGCAACCTGGTGGCCAACATGCTGCAGTGCCGGGCGCTGATGGGCTCCAACCTGCACGAAGGCTGCGAAATCCTCATCACCCCGCTGCCGCTGTATCACATCTACGCCTTTACCTTCCATTGCATGGCAATGATGCTGATCGGCAACCACAACGTGCTGATCAGCAACCCGCGTGACCTGCCGGCCATGGTCAAGGAGCTGGGTAAGTGGAAGTTCAGCGGCTTCGTTGGCCTCAACACCCTGTTCGTTGCCTTGTGCAACAACGAGGCGTTCCGTGCCCTGGACTTCTCGGCGCTGAAGATCACCCTGTCCGGCGGCATGGCCCTGCAACTGAGCGTGGCCGAGCGCTGGAAGGCCGTGACCGGCTGCGCCATCTGCGAAGGCTATGGCATGACCGAGACCAGCCCGGTGGCTGCGGTGAACCCGGCGGAGGCCAACCAGGTCGGCACCATCGGTATTCCGGTGCCGTCCACCCTGTGCAAGGTCATCGACGACAATGGCAACGAGCTGCCGTTGGGCGAGGTGGGCGAGTTGTGCGTCAAGGGCCCGCAGGTGATGAAGGGCTACTGGCAGCGCGAAGAGGCCACTGCCGAGATCCTCGACAGCAATGGTTGGCTGAAGACCGGTGACATCGCCGTGATCCAGCCGGACGGCTACATGCGCATTGTCGACCGCAAGAAGGACATGATCCTGGTCTCCGGCTTCAACGTGTACCCCAACGAGCTGGAAGATGTGCTGGCGGCCCTGCCGGGCGTGCTGCAATGCGCGGCCATCGGTGTGCCGGACGAGAAGTCCGGTGAAGTGATCAAGGTGTTCATCGTGGTCAAGCCGGGCATGACCGTGACCAAGGAACAGGTGATGGAGCACATGCGCGCCAACGTCACCGGCTACAAGGTCCCGCGCCAGATCGAGTTCCGCGACGCGCTGCCGACCACCAACGTGGGCAAGATCCTGCGCCGCGAGCTGCGCGATGAAGAGCTGAAGAAACAGGGTTTGAAGAAGATCGCCTGATCGACCTCACTGGCTCTTCGCGGGCACGCCCACTCCCACAGGTATAGCGCCGAGCCAGAGGGCTGCGCTGTACCTGTGGGAGCGGGCGTGCCCGCGAATGCTTCAGCGCAGTTTCTCCAGCATCTGGTAGTACCACATCCCCGCCGCCAGCAGCGGGTTGCCCAGCAAGTCCCCCATCGGCACCCGCACATGCTTGCACTGGGCAAAGGTGTCGAACTTCTCCAGCGTCCCGGTCAACGCCTCGGCCATGATCTCGCCCATGATGTGGCTGGTGGCAATGCCGTGCCCCGAATAACCCTGGCAATACCACACGTTGTCCGACAGCTTGCCCAGCTGCGGGATGCGGTTGACCACGATGCCCATGGCGCAGCTCCACTGGAACTCGATCGGCACGCCTTTCAACGCCGGGAAGGTGCGCTCGATACACGGGCGCAGTTCGCCTTCGATATCCCGTGAATCACGGCCGGAATAGTTGGCGCCACCGCCGAACAACAGGCGCTTGTCGGCGGTCAGGCGGTAGTAGTCGAGGACGAAGCGGCAGTCGTACACCGCCAGGTCCTGCGGGTTGATCTGTTCGGCCAGTTCCCCCAGCGGTGCGGTGGTGACGATGCCACCCATGGCCGGGAAGATCTTGCCCTTGAGCTGGCGCTTTTCCAGTTTGTGGTACACATCGCCGGCCAGCATCACCTGGCGCGCCTCGACCCGCCCGTGGGCGGTGACCACCGCCGGGCGCGGGCCGTGGACGATGTCCAGCACTTCGGAGTTTTCGAAAATCAGCGCCCCCAGGCCATGGGCGGCACGGGCCTCGCCCAGGCACAGGTTGAGCGGGTGCAGGTGCAGGTTGCGCAGGTTCTTCAGCGCGCCCAGGTACAGCGGGCTTTGCAGGTGCTCGGCCATGGCTTCGCGGTCCAGCAATTGCACCTGCTCGCCCATGCCGCGCCGCCGGGCCTCGGCTTCGAATGCGCGCAGCTCGTCCATGTGCGAGGACTTCATGGCCGCGTGCAGGTGGCCGCGCTTGAGGTCGCAGTCGATGCCGTAGCGCGCCACGCGCTGCTCGATCACCTGGTGGCCGCGCCAGCGCAAGTGCCAGATGAAGTCATCGACCTCGGCACCCAGGCGGTTGCGCATCTGCGTGCGCATGGCTTCGTCACCCGACAGGCTGCCGGTGACCTGGCCGCCGTTGCGCCCGCTGGCACCCCAGCCGATGCGGTTGGTTTCGACGATGGCCACCTTCAGGCCACGCTCGGCCAGTTCCACCGCCGTGGCCACGCCGGTGAAGCCTCCGCCGATGATCGCCACATCCACCTGTACCCTGCCCTTGAGCTGCGGGTACTCGGTGTGGTCGTTGAGGGTGGCGCTGTAATAGGACGGCGCGCGCTGCGCCGGGCCCTTGTTCAATGCTGCGTTCATGGGGGTTCCTTGTTATCTGGGGGCTCAGGCCTGGTGCAGGTACCAGCGCCAGTCCTGCTCGCTGACTTCGGCCATGAACTGGCGGTACTCGGCGCGCTTGACCTTCAGGTACACGCCAAGGAAGTCCTCGCCCAGTGCTTCGCGAGCCCAGCTGGAATGCTGCAGGGCGTCGAGGGCAGTCAGCCAGTCGGTGGGCAGGTGTTCGGTGGCCTGGGCATAGCCGTTGCCTTCCACCGGTGCCCCCGGGTCCAGCTGTTCGCGGATGCCCCGGTGGCTGGCGGCAAGGATCGCCGCAGCGGCCAGGTAGGGGTTGGCGTCGGCGCCGCAGATGCGGTGCTCCACATGCCGGCTGTTGGCCGGGCCGCCCGGTATGCGCAGGCTCACGGTGCGGTTGTCGACGCCCCAGGTTGGCGCCAGCGGGGCATAGCTGTTGGCCTGGAAGCGGCGGAACGAGTTGGCGTTGGGGCAGAACAGCAACAGCGAGTCGCGCAGGTGGCGCAGCATGCCGGCCACGGCCTGGCGTAGCAGCGGGGTGCCGGCCTTGTCCTCACTGGCGAACAGGTTGTTGCCGGCGCTGTCGGCCAGGCTCAGGTGCATGTGCATGCCGGTACCGGCCAGTTGCGCGAACGGCTTGGCCATGAAGCAGGCCTGCATGCCATGGGCGTGGGCAATGCCTTTGACCAGGCGCTTGTAGCGCACGGCCTGGTCCATCGCCTGCAGGGCGTCGCCGTGCTCGAGGGTGATTTCCACCTGGCCGGGGGCGTATTCCGAAATCGCCGTGCGCGCCGGGATGCCCTGGGCCTTGCAGGCGGCGTAGAGGTCGGCAAGGAACGGCTCGATCTGCTCCAGTTCGCGCAGGCCATACACCTGGGTGGTGCGTGGGCGGCCGCCGTCGTTGTCCAGCGCCGGTTGCGGGCGGCCCTGGGCATCACGTTGCTGGTCGAGCAGGTAGAACTCCAGCTCGCAGGCCATCACCGGATGGTAGCCGTCGGCCTTCAACGCCTCGATGGTACGCAGCAGCACATGGCGCGGGTCGGCGATGCTGGCCGGCAGGCCCTCGTTCGGGTGCATGCTCACCTGCACCGCGGCAGTCGGCACCCGGCGCCAGGGCAGGCGCACCAGGCTGCCTTCAAGCGGGTAGGCGCGGCAGTCGATATCGCCCACGTCCCACACCAGGCCGGAGTTTTCCACGTCGTCGCCGTTCAGGGTCAGGCCGAGAATGGTGCTGGGCAGCGGCCGGCCGGTCTGGTACACGGCCAGCAGTTCCTCGCGGTGCAGCAGCTTGCCGCGCGGTACGCCGTTGGCGTCGAGGATGAACAGTTCGAACAGTTCGATATCGGGGTTGTCGGCCAGAAAACGGCTGGCCTGCTCTACAGGTGCAAAGTGCATGATGGATTCGCTCACGGGCGCACGGGCCACCGCGCATGCAGGCGGCCCGGCTGAGTCAAACGGCCGGAAGACGGCCGGGTCTGGTCACAACGGCGTGAGCGAGAAATCCGGTGGGCGTGCGTGACGGCAGTGCCACAGGGCCCAGAAAGCGAGGATGATATGGACCAGCGGATTCTCACCGGCACGGCGCCGGGCCTTCGCTTGCGAAGGGCGGGACGAGGGTGGGGCGATGGGCTGGACGGGAGTCATGCCTTTGATACTCACATGCGGCGTAAGGTTGATTAAAGCAGTGAATGGCAACCTTGACATCGCACCTGGCTAAACATTTGTGCCGTTGCACCTGGCCTCTTCGCGGGTAAACCCGCTCCCACAGGATTGCATCAAGGCTGGGTGTTGTGCGGTCCCTGTGGGAGCGGGTTTACCCGCGAAGAGGCCGGCACAGGCAGCAGAGAACCGGCAAATCTGCGACAATCGCGCATCCTTCGAATGCCGATCATGAAAAAGCAGGCTCACCTGCATCACTAAAAAGCCCCATGACTGACCACGCCATCGACAAACTGCTGCAAAACCTCGACCACGCCATGATCGCCGACCGCCATCGCCTGCGCCGGCAATTGCACGAACTGCGCAAGCGCCCCGACGAGGCGAAGCTGGCGCAGTGGGTGGAAAAGGTCCAGGCGTCCTGCGCCCAGGTCACCGCGCGCCAGCAGAGCGTGCCGACCGTGCGCTACGACGACAGCCTGCCCATCGCTGCCAAGCGTGACGAAATCAAGAAGGCCCTGGCCGAGCACCAGGTGCTGGTGATCGCCGGCGAAACCGGCTCGGGCAAGACCACACAGTTGCCGAAAATCTGCCTTGAACTGGGCCGTGGCAGCCATGGCTTGATCGCCCACACCCAGCCACGCCGGATCGCCGCCCGCAGCGTTGCCGCGCGGGTTGCCGAAGAGCTGGGCACGCCCCTGGGCGGGCTGGTCGGCTACCAGGTGCGCTTCGAGGACCAGAGCGACGCCAACACCTTGGTCAAGCTGATGACCGACGGCATCCTGCTGGCCGAAACCCAGCACGACCGCTTCCTCGAGCGCTACGACACGATCATCGTCGACGAAGCCCACGAACGCAGCCTGAACATCGACTTCCTGCTCGGCTACCTGAAGACCCTGCTGCACCGCCGCCCGGACCTGAAGCTGATCATCACCTCGGCGACCATTGACCTGGAGCGCTTCTCCAAACACTTCGACGGCGCGCCGATCATCGAGGTGTCCGGGCGTACCTTCCCGGTGGAAACCTGGTACCGCCCACTGACCAGCGAGCAGGACGAGGAGGGCAACCAGATCGAGGACGACCTCACCGTCGACCAGGCCATCCTCGCCACGCTGGACGAGCTTGCGCACCACGAACGAAGCGAGGGCAAGGGCCCCGGCGATGTGCTGATCTTCCTGCCAGGCGAGCGCGAGATCCGTGATGCCGCCGAGATCCTGCGCAAGGCGCAACTGCGCCACACCGAGATTCTGCCGTTGTACGCGCGCCTGTCGCCGGCCGAGCAGCAGCGCATCTTCCAGCCACACACCGGACGCCGTGTGGTGCTGGCCACCAACGTTGCGGAAACCTCGCTGACCGTGCCGGGCATCCGCTATGTGATCGACACCGGTACCGCGCGCATCAGCCGCTACAGCTACCGCGCCAAGGTGCAGCGCCTGCCCATCGAGGCCGTGTCGCAGGCCAGTGCCAACCAGCGCAAGGGCCGCTGCGGCCGGGTCGAGCCGGGCATCTGCGTGCGCCTGTACAGCGAAGAGGATTTCAACAGCCGACCGGCGTTCACCGACCCGGAGATCCTGCGCACCAACCTGGCGGCAGTGATCCTGCAGATGCTGCACCTGCGCTTGGGCGCAATCGACGCCTTCCCGTTCATCGAGCCGCCGGATGGCAAGGCCATCAGCGATGGTTTCAACCTGCTGCAGGAGCTGTCGGCGGTCAACCGCGAAAACCAGCTGACGCCGATCGGCCGCCAGCTGGCGCGCCTGCCGATCGACCCGCGGCTGGGCCGCATGCTGCTCGAAGGCGCCCGCCTGGGCAGCCTGCAGGAAGTGCTGATCGTCACCAGTGCGCTGTCGGTGCAAGACCCGCGCGAACGCCCGCCGGAGCGCCAGCAGGCGGCCGATCAGGCGCACGCGCAATGGAAGGATGTGGATTCCGACTTCGCCGCGCTGGTCAACCTGTGGCGTGGCTTCGAGGAACAGCGCCAGGCGTTGACTGCCAACCCGCTGCGCAACTGGTGCCGCAAGAACTTCCTGAACTACCTGCGCCTGCGCGAATGGCGCGATGCCCATCGCCAGCTGGCACTGATCTGCCGTGACCTGCAGCTGACAGTGAACAAGGACCCGTCCGACTACCCGAAAATGCACAAGGCCATTCTCAGTGGCCTGCTCAGCCAGATCGGCCAGAAGACCGAAGAGGGCGACTACCAGGGTGCCCGTCAGCGGCGCTTCTGGGTGCACCCGTCGTCGGGCCTGGGGCGCAAGCGCCCGCAGTGGGTGATGGCGGCCGAACTGGTCGAAACCACCAAGCTGTACGCACGCATGGTGGCCAGGATCGAGCCGGACTGGATCGAGCCGCTGGCCGGCCACCTGGTCAAGAAGAACCACTTCGAGCCGCACTGGGAGAAGAAGCGCGGGCAGGTGGTGGCCTACGAGCAGATCACCCTGTACGGCCTGATCCTGGTCGGCCGTCGGCCGGTGCATTTCGGCCCGATCGACCCGGTCACCTCGCGCGAGCTGTTCATCCGCGAAGGCCTGGTGGGTGGCGAAATCCAGTCGCGGGCCAAGTGCCTGGCGGCCAACAAGCGCCTGCTGGAAGAGCTCGACGAGCTGGAGGCCAAGGCCCGCCGCCGTGACATCCTTGCCGACGAAGAGACGCTGTACGCCTTCTACGAAGCGCGTCTGCCGGCGGAAATCCACCAGACCGCGACCTTCGACAGCTGGTACCGCATGGGCAGCCAGAAGGACGCCAACCTGCTGATCATGCGCGAGGAGGACGTGCTGGCCCGCGAGGCCAGCGAAGTCACCGCCGCGCAGTACCCCGACAGCATGCAGGTGGGCGAGCTGCGCCTGCCGCTGAGTTACCACTTCGAGCCCGGCCACCCCCGCGATGGCGTGACCGTGCGGGTGCCGGCACCGCTGTTGCCGAGCCTGCCGGGCGAGCGCCTGGAGTGGCTGGTGCCCGGCCTGCTGGAAGCCAAGTGCGTGGCGCTGGTGCGCAACCTGCCCAAGGCCCTGCGCAAGAACTTCGTGCCGGTGCCGGACTTCGTCAAGGCCTCGCTGGCGCGCATGACCTTCGGCCAGGGCGCATTGCCGCAAGCCCTGGGCCAGGAACTGCTGCGCATGACCGGCGCCCGTGTGCCCGACGAGGCCTGGGACGAGTCGGTCAACCTGGTTGAAGGCCACCTGCGCATGAACATCGAAGTGGTCGATGGCCAGGGCAAGTTCCTGGGTGAAGGCCGCGACCTGGCCGAGCTGACCGCGCGCTTTGCAGCAGCCAGCCAGGCAGCGTTGGCCGTGCCGCGTGACGCCAAGAGCGAGCAGCCGGTGCAGGCCAAGGCTTTCAGCGAGGTGAAGCAGACCGCGCAGCAGAAGATCGCCGGCCTGTCGATGACCGTGTACCCGGCACTGGTGGAAGAGGGCGGCACCGTACGCGAAGGGCGCTTCTCGACCCAGGCCGAGGCCGAGTTCCAGCACCGCCGCGCCTTGCAGCGCCTGTTGCTGCAGCAGTTGGCCGAGCCGGCCAAGTACCTGCGCGGCAAGCTGCCGGGGCTGACCGAGTTGGGCCTGCTGTACCGTGAAATGGGCCGGGTCGAGGCGCTGGTCGAGGACATTCTGCTGGCCAGCCTGGACAGCTGCATCCTCGAAGGCGAACAGCCGCTGCCACGCGATGGTGCGGCCCTGGCTGGCCTGGCCGAGCGCAAGCGCGGCAGCTGGGCCGAGCATGCCGAGCGCCTGGCACGGCAGACGTTGGAAGTGCTGAAGCTGTGGCATGGGCTGCAGAAGCGCTTCAAGGGCAAGATCGACCTGAGCCAGGCGGTGGCGCTGAACGACATCAAGCAACAGCTCGGCAACCTGGTGTACCCAGGCTTCGTGCGCGAAACCCCTGGGGGCTGGTTCAAGGAGCTGCCGCGTTACCTCAAGGCGGTGGAACTGCGCCTGGAGAAGCTGGGTTCGCAGGTGCAGAAGGACCGGGTGTGGAGCGGTGAGCTGGCCAACCTGTGGGCGCAGTACAAGGCCCGTGCCGACAAGCATGCCCAGGAGGGCAAGCGTGATGAGCAACTGACGGTGTACCGCTGGTGGCTGGAGGAATATCGGGTTTCGCTGTTTGCCCAGCAGTTGGGGACCAAGGTGCCGATTTCCGACAAGCGATTGAGCAAGCAATGGAGCCAGGTGGAGGGCTAAACTTCCACAGTTGTGGCAATATTGATGCAATTTGGGGCCGCCTGGCGGCCCCTTCGCGGGCACGCCCGCTCCCACAGGTACAGCAGTGTCCTCGGGAGCGGCGCAACCCCTGTGGGAGCGGGTTTACCCGCGAACGAGGGCGCAGCCCTCGCCTATAAATTGGCACTAAAGTGCCATTAACCTGTCATGTTTCCAGCCAGCGCCCCGTGGCGATGGCCTTTGACCAGAGGAACGACCGTGCATAACGTCGTGATCAGCGGCACCGGCCTGTACACCCCGGCCCAGAGCATTTCCAACGAAGAACTGGTGGCGTCCTTCAACACCTGGTCGCAGCAGTTCAACCAGGACAACGCCGCCGCCATCGAGCGCGGTGAAGTCGAGGCGGCGCCGCTGTCCGATGCCGCGTTCATCGAAAAGGCCTCGGGCATCAAGAGCCGCTTCGTCATGGACAAGGCCGGCATCCTCGACCCGCAGCGCATGAAACCGCGCCTGCCCGAGCGCTCCAACGACGAACCGTCGGTGCTCTGCGAAATGGCCGTGGCCGCTGCCCGCCAGGCCCTGGAGCGCGCCGGTCGCACGGCGGCCGATGTCGACGGGGTGATCGTCGCCTGCTCCAACCTGCAGCGCCCGTACCCGGCCATCGCCATCGAAGTGCAGCAGGCGCTGGGCATCCAGGGCTTTGCCTTCGACATGAACGTGGCCTGCTCGTCGGCCACGTTCGGCATCCAGACCGCCGCCAACAGCGTGGCCCTGGGCCAGGCGCGCGCGGTGCTGATGGTCAACCCGGAGGTGTGCACCGGCCACCTGAACTTCCGTGACCGCGACAGCCACTTCATCTTTGGTGATGCTGCCACTGCGGTGCTGCTCGAGCGTGCCGACAAGGCCACCTCGGCGCACCAGTTCGACATCGTCAGCAGCAAGCTGTGGACCGAGTTCTCCAACAACATCCGTAACAACTTCGGTTTCCTCAACCGCGCGGCGGAAGAGGGCGAGGGCGCGGCGGACAAGCTGTTCATCCAGGAAGGCCGCAAGGTGTTCCGCGAGGTGTGCCCGAAGGTGGCAGAACTGATCGGTGAGCACCTGCAGGAAAACGGGCTGCAACCAAGCGATGTGAAACGCTTCTGGCTGCACCAGGCCAACCTCAGCATGAACCACCTGATCGTCAAGAAACTGCTGGGGCGTGAAGTGGCCGAGGAAGATGCACCGGTGATTCTCGACCGTTATGCCAACACCAGTTCGGCGGGGTCGGTGATTGCCTTCCACCTTTACCAGGACGACCTGGCCAAGGGCTCGCTGGGCGTGTTGAGCTCGTTCGGTGCGGGGTACTCGATTGGTAGCGTGATCCTGCGCAAGCGCTGATTGAGCGCAAGCCAGTACCGGCCTCTTCGCGGGTGAACCCGCTCCCACAGGTACTCCACAGGCCCTGAGATCTGTGGGGGCCCTGTGGGAGCGGGTTTACCCGCGAAAAGGCCGGCGCATTTCTGCCAGGCAAAAAAAAGCGGGAAATGCCGGATGGGGTCGGCATTTCCCGCTTCAGGTGAAGCAGTGCAGGGTTTCGCTTAGAACTTGGCTTCCAGATCGACCTGCAGGGTATCTACATCGGCATCGCTGTTGGGCAATTGCGACAGGTCGGTCTTGGCCATCAGGTAGGCAGCGCCCAGGGAGAAGTTCTTGTCGATTTCATAACCGACCTTGAACTTGTGCCCGCGCGAACCGGTAAAGCCGTTGCCAAAGTCGGAGTCGGTGAACAGGCTGACCACGGCGTTGCGCTGCACGTCGCGGTAGTTGTAGTCCAGGCTCCAGGCGCCGACCTTGGTTTTCAGGCCCGCCAACCAGGCCTGGTCTTCCCCATCGGTGCTTTCGGTGTTTTTCACATACTGGCCGTAAGCAGAGAGTGGGATGGCAAAGCCGGTGAAGTCCAGCTGGCCGAAGCCTTCCACGAGGTTGAACTCGTTGGTGGTGTTGCCGAACGACTGCAGGATGGTAGCTTCCTTGTCGTTGTCATAGCCATAGATACTGGCACCTACGGTCAGCTTGAGCACGTCTGCCGGGGCGAACTTGGCGCCCAACTGGCCGTGATAGACCTGTGCGTCATGCTTGTATTGCACGCCGTCGCCATCGACGTTGTCCTTGAGGGTGTACTGACCGGCGCTGGCGAACACTTCGGCCCCGCCCAGGTCGGTCTTGTAGGTCGCTGCCACGCCTTCCGGGTTGATGTCGCTATCCCAGATGATGTCGCCCATGCTCACCCATGGCTGCGCCATCTTGCCGCCAATCAGGTGCAGGTTGGGAACTGCAGTCGGGTGCCAGTCGAGGTACGCCTGGTCGACCCACAGCGACTTCTTGTCGAAGTAGTTGTCGAAGCTCTGGTTGGTCGAACGGCGGTCGGCACTGCTGCCGGTGGCGATACGGATGCCCGCGTCCACCTGCGGGTTGATTTCGCTGTAGAAGCCGACACGGGCACGCACGCGCTGGCGGTCCTGGTTGCCGCTGCTGCTGTTCGGGTCGTCGACGTTGACGTCTTCGTAACGCAGGCGCACATCACCCTTGACTTGGGTCTTGGCGGCCCATGCCACTTTCTGTTCAAAGGAGCTCATCCGTTCGGACTGAGCTTTCTGAGCGGCCTTTTCCTTGGTTTCTTGAGCCAGGTCCGCCTGCAGTTCGTTGTACTGCGCCTGGTTGATCGAGCCATTGGCGCGGAGCATTTCGAGCAGCTTGGCGTCGACAGCTGCACTGGCCGGAGTACTCAGAGCCAGCATCATGCCGGTGAGGCTCACTCCGGTAAGTGTAGAAACAAGACGCATAAGGTTCTCCCTGTTGAATAAGATGGGGGAGGCTCAAGCGCCCGCCCCTGTGTTGGCATGTCTTCGGAAAGGGCCTGAATAGACAGGTTCTGGGGTTCCGGAAAACAGGCGCAAGTATTGCGGGGGCGAATGACAGATTAATGTCGAATTAGTGGCACTGCGGTTAAGTAATTGAGAATAAAAGGATCTGTCCCGGCTATCGTGATTTGAGTGGCGGGCCTTCCTTGGGGATACTGGGTACCTTGAAACAGCGAGCCGAAACCGTGACCAGCCTGTACAGCCTTGCCCATTTGCGTGATTTACCGGCGGCCACCTGGGATGCCCTGGTGCCGGCCGGCCAACCGTTCCTGCGCCATGCGTTTCTCAGCGCCATGGAGGACAGCGGCAGCGTCGCGCGCAACACCGGCTGGGCCGCCGAGCACCTGGTGCTGGAACGTGACGGGCAGGTACGGGCGCTGCTGCCGGCGTACCGCAAATGGCACTCGTTTGGCGAGTACGTGTTCGACCATGGCTGGGCCGATGCCTGTGAGCGGGCCGGCATTGCCTACTACCCCAAGCTGCTCGGTGCCGTGCCGTTCAGCCCGGTCAGTGGCCCGCGCCTGCTCGCCGCCGACCCAGCCGATGGTCTGCTGGTGCTGCAGGCGTTGCCGGAGTACCTGGGCAAGGGCGGGCTGTCTGGCGCGCACATCAATTTCACCGAGCCGGCGCTGGACGAACAGCTGGCCGGCCAGCGGGGCTGGATGGAGCGCCTGGGCTGCCAGTTTCATTGGCGCAACCACGGCTACCGTGACTTCCAGGATTTTCTCGACAGCCTGAGTTCGCGCAAGCGCAAGCAGATGCGCAAGGAGCGTGAACAGGTGGCCGGGCACGGTATTGAATTCCGCTGGTACCGTGGGGGTGAACTGGATGAGGCGCAGTGGGATTTCGTCTACCGCTGCTACGCCAATACCTACGCGGTGCGCCGCCGTGCGCCCTACCTGACACGCGAGTTCTTCAGCCTGCTGGCCGAGCGCATGCCCGAGGCCTTGCGCGTGGTGATGGCGCGGCAGGGTGGCCGTGATGTGGCCATGGCCCTGAGCCTGGTGGGGGGCGACAGCCTGTTTGGCCGCTACTGGGGCTGCCTGGACGAATTCGACCGGCTGCATTTCGAAACCTGTTTCTACCAGGGCATGGACTTTGCCATCGCCGAAGGGCTGCAGCGTTTCGATGCCGGGGCGCAGGGGGAGCACAAGCTGATTCGCGGCTTCGAGCCGGTGCTGACGCGGTCGTGGCACTACCTGCTGCACCCGGGGCTGCGGCGGGCGGTGGAGGATTTTCTGGCGCAGGAGCGAGAAGGGGTACGGGCCTATGCCGAGGAGGCCAGGGGGATGTTGCCCTATCGCCGGGACTGATCCATTCATATTGCCTGTGCCGGCCCTTTCGCGGGTGAACCCGCTCCCACAGGTACTGCACAGACCGTGAAATTTGTGCGGTCCCTGTGGGAGCGGGTTTACCCGCGAAGAGGCCAGTACAGGAGTCAGTCGACCCCGACAAACCCCCCGGTCTGGTGATGCCACAACCGGGCATACAAGCCTTGCTGCTCCAGCAGTTCACTGTGGCTGCCACTCTCGACAATCCGCCCCTTGTCCAGCACCACCAGCCGGTCCATCCGCGCAATGGTGGAAAGCCGGTGGGCAATGGCGATCACTGTCTTGCCCTGCATCAGCGTCTCCAGGCTTTCCTGGATCGCTGCCTCCACCTCCGAGTCCAGCGCCGAAGTGGCCTCGTCCATGATCAGGATCGGTGCATTCTTCAACAACACCCGGGCAATCGCGATGCGCTGGCGCTGACCGCCCGACAGCTTGACTCCGCGCTCGCCCACATGGGCATCGAAACCGGTGCGCCCCTGGGCGTCCGACAACTGCGGGATGAACTCGTCGGCGCGGGCCCGGCGCACCGCTTCATGCAGCGCCGCCTCGCTGGCACCGGGGCGACCATACAGCAGGTTGTCGCGGATCGAGCGGTGCAGCAGCGAGGTGTCCTGGGTGATCATGCCGATCTGCGCGCGCAGGCTGGCCTGGCTCACTTCGGCAATGTCCTGGCCGTCGATGAGGATGCGCCCGCCCTGCACGTCATAAAGCCTCAGCAACAGGTTGACCAGGGTCGATTTGCCTGCCCCGGACGGGCCGATCAGGCCGATCTTCTCGCCCGGGCGGATGTCCAGGTCGAGCCCTTCGATCACGTTGGCGGCCTTGCCGTAATGGAAGTCCACGTCATCGAAACGCACCGCACCGCGGCTTACCTTGAGCGCCGGTGCGTTGGGCCGGTCGGTGACGGTGACCGGCTGGGCGATGGTCTGCAGGCCGTCCTGGACCATGCCGATGTTCTCGAAGATGCCGTTGACCACCCACATGATCCAGCCCGACATGTTGACGATGCGGATCACCAGGCCGGTGGCCAGGGCGATGGCGCCGACGGTGATCAGTGACTGGCTCCACAGCCACAGCGCCAGGCCGGTGGTGGCGACCACCAGCAGGCCATTGAGGGTGGTGATGACCACATCCATGCTGGTGACCACGCGTGCGGCCAGCTGGGTTTTCTCTGTCTGCTCGCGGATCGCTTCGCGGGCGTACTGCTGTTCGAAGTCGGTGTGGGCGAACAGCTTGAGGGTGGCGATGTTGGTGTAGCCGTCGACGATGCGCCCCATCAGCTTGGAGCGGGCGTCGGAGGAGATCACCGAACGCTCCTTCACCCGGGGGACGAAGTAGAACAGCGCGGCGATGTAGCCGGCGATCCACAGCAACAGTGGCAGCATCAGGCGCCAGTCGGCCTCGGCGAACAGCACCAGCGAGGTGATGGCGTAGATCAGCACGTGCCATAGCGCATCCACCGCCTGCACCGCAGAGTCGCGCAGCGAGTTGCCGGTCTGCATGATGCGCTGGGCGATGCGCCCGGCGAAGTCGCTCTGGAAGAAGTTCAGGCTCTGCTTGAGCACATAGGTGTGGTTCTGCCAGCGGATCAGGCTGGTCATGCCGGGGTTGATGGTCTGGTGCACCAGCAGGTCGTGCAGGCCGAAGAATACCGGCCGCAGCAGCAGGATCACCACCAGCATCCAGATCAGCTCGCCGCTGTGTTCGCTGAAGAAACTGGCATTGGGCGTGCCCTGGGCCAGGTCGATGATGCGGCTGAGGTAGCTGAACATCGCCACCTCGATCAGCGAGGCGACCAGGCCCACCACCAGCAGGGCGACAAAGCTCGGCCACACCTGGCGCAGGTAATACAGGTAGAACGGCCACACCTGGCCGGGTGGCGACTCGCTGGGTGCGTCGCGGAAGATGTCGATCAGTTGCTCGAAACGGCGGTACAGCATGGGTGACAAGACTCCTGTGCTACCCGACCCCGGAAGGTTTCACGTCCCTGTGAAACCTGCGGTCAGTCGATGCGTTTGGCGGACTTGATGAACACCGGGTCTGCCGGGACATCGCGCATGCCTTTCTTGATGGTAGTTGGCGAGTTGACGATCTGGTCGACCACCTCCATGCCCTTGGTGACCTTGCCGAACACCGCGTAGCCACGGTCGCGGCCCGGGTTGAGGAAGTCGTTGTCGGCAACGTTGATGAAGAACTGGCTGGTGGCCGAGTTCGGGTCGGAAGTGCGCGCCATCGACAGCGTGCCGCGGGTATTCTGCAGGCCGTTGCTGGCCTCGTTCTGGATCGGGTCACGGGTCTGCTTCTGTACCATCTGCTCGGTGAAACCGCCGCCCTGGACCATGAAGCCCGGAATTACCCGGTGGAAGATGGTGTTGTTGTAGAAGCCGCTGTCGACGTACTCGAGGAAGTTCTTGGTACTGACCGGCGCCTTCTCGGCATTCAGTTCGATTTCGACCTGGCCGAAGCTGGTGTCCAGCAGTACGTGCGGGGTCTTGTCGGAGGCCATGACGCTGGTGGTGAAGGCGACCGAGCAGGCGGTGAGCAGGAGTTTTTTCAGCATGGGCTCAAAGATCCTTGAGAGGTGGAAGCGGCTGCAAGGAACTGCAGCAGGGTCTGGTTGAAGACCTCGGGTTGGTCGAGGGGTGTAGCGTGCCGGGAATCGTCGATGACCACCAGCCTGGCGTGGGGCATCAGGGCGACGTAGCGTTCTTTCAGTTGTATCGGGGTGTAATCGTGGTCGGCGGCGATCACCAGGGTAGGACAGTGGATCTGGCCGATGCGTTCCTGCACGCCCCAGTCGACGATGGCGTCGAAACTCTTGAGGTAGGCGCGCTTGTCGTTGCGCGCCCAGCGCTGGGCCATCTTGTGCCGCAGTTCGGCCTGCTGCGGTTTGGGGAACAGCCGCTCGGCCAGGCCCTTGCCGACGGTTTCGACACTGAGCAGGCGCGCCAGGCCCCAGCGCTTGAGCCACCATGCCCAGTCACTGCGGGTGCGGCGCTTGACCTCGGGGGCGCTGTTGACGATGCAAAGGCTGCGCAGCCACTGCGGGTGATCGACGGCGAACTGGAAGCCGACCATGCCACCCATGGACAGGCCGACGAAGTGCACCGGGCCGGTGTGCAGGTGTTCGAGCAGGGCCAGCAGGTCGGCACTGAAGGTGGCGATCTGGTAACCGTCGCGTGGCTTGTCGGAGCGGCCGTGGCCACGGATGTCCATGAGGATTACCCGGTAGTGGCGGCTGAGCACCGGTACCTGCAGCTCCCAGTCCTGGCAGCTGGAGCCCAGGCCATGCAGCAATACCAGGGGTTCGCCCTGGCCATATTCCTCGTAATGCAGTGCGCATCCTTCGTGTTCGAAATAGGCCATGGGCGCGGTCCTCTCAGGCTTGTGGGGGGGCTGCGAAGGGCACGTCCAGTGGCGCGGTGTCGAAATTGCGCAGCAGGTCGATGAGAATCTGCGTAGCCGGGCCCAAGGTCTTCTCTTTGCTCGAATAAAGGTAGAACAGTGGGTGGCGGCTGCCACCCTGATCCAGCGGCAACGGCTTGAGCACGCCTTCGCGCAGCTCTCGCTCGATCATGTGGCGGGGCAGCCAGGCAAAGCCCAGGCCACTGCTGACGAAGGTAGCGGCGGTGCCCAGGCTGCCGACGGTCCAGCGTTGCTCGGCACCCAGCCAGCCGACATCGCGCGGCTGGGCGCGGCCTGAGTCGCGGATTACCACCTGCAACTGGCTTTCCAGGTCCTGGAAGGTCAGTTCGCGGCCCAGGCGGTGCAGGCTGTGTTCGGGGTGGGCGACGGCGACGAACTCCACCGCGCTCAGTTCGGCGCCCAGGTAGCCGCCGATGCTGTAGCTGCTGATGGCCAGGTCGGCGATGCCTTCGTGCATCACTTCCTCGACGCCAGACAGCACTTCTTCACGCAGGCGTACCCGGCAGCCACGGCTCTGCGGCATGAACGCGGCCAGGGCGCGTACCAGGCGGGCACTGGGGTAGGCGGCATCGACCACCAGGCGTACCTCGGCCTCCCAGCCCTGTTCCATGTGGTGGGCAAGGTCTTCGAGCTGGCTGGCCTGCTTGACCAGGTGGCGCGAACGGCGCAGCAGGACATTGCCGGCCTCGGTGAGCACCGCCTTGCGGCCGTCGATGCGCAGCAGCGGCACGCCCAGTTGCTCCTGCATGCGGGCCACGGTGTAGCTGACCGATGACTGCGAGCGGTGCAGTGCCTCGGCGGCCTGGGCAAACCCACCGTGATCGACCACTGCCTGCAGGGTTCGCCACTGGTCAAGGGTTACGCGCGGCGCTTTCATCTTTCGCTCCTGTTGTCCTAAGCTGCGCTCTTTCAAGGAGAGCGGCCCATGAAGAAATGTTGTGCGGCAATACTGATGTGCCTGCCCCTCGGGGCCATGGCTTATCCCATCGACGTGGAGAAGGATCTGACCGGGGTAAAGCTCGACTACACCGCCTATGACACGGCCTATGACATTGGCGCCATCACCCTCAACAACTATGGGCAGGTACCCGCCGCGTGCAAGGTGACTTTCCGCAATGGCCCCGAGGCACCACGGGTGCGCCGGGTGAACGTACCGGCCGGTAAAAGCGTCGATGTCACTGCCAAGTTCAACCGGCAGATCATCAAATTACGGATCGCCTTGAACTGCAGTGCAGAATAAACTGATAAATCGATAGATTGAACCCATTTTTTACGCTTTTTTATCGATAGGTCAAGCCGTAATCTCACCTCCATCGAATCGCAACCCTTTTTGCCGATGGAGGCACCCCATGTCCCGCGTACTGATCATCGAAAGCAGCGCCCGCCAGCAGGATTCCGTTTCCCGTCAGCTGACCCGTGATTTCATCCAGCAGTGGCAGGCCGCCCACCCGGCCGATCAGATCAGTGTGCGCGACCTGGCCGTGAACCCGGTGCCGCACCTGGACGCCAACCTGCTGGGTGGCTGGATGAAGCCCGAAGAACAGCGCAGTGCTGCCGAACTGGACGCCTTGGCCCGCTCCAACGAACTGACCGATGAGCTGCTCGCCGCCGACGTGCTGGTGATGGCTGCGCCGATGTACAACTTCACCATCCCCAGCACCCTCAAGGCCTGGCTGGACCACGTACTGCGTGCCGGCATCACCTTCAAGTACACCCCCACCGGCCCGCAGGGCTTGCTGACCGGCAAGCGCGCCATCGTCCTGACTGCCCGTGGCGGCATCCACGCCGGCGCCACCAGCGACCACCAGGAACCGTACCTGCGCCAGGTAATGGCCTTCATCGGCATTCACGATGTCGACTTCATCCATGCCGAAGGCCTGAACATGAGCCCTGACTTCCACGAGAAGGGCGTCAACCAGGCCAAGGCCAAGCTGGCGGCGGTGGCCTGAGGCTTAGCGAATTCCCAACCCTGACACCTGTTGTTGCTCCTTTGGGTGTACCTGCCCGGCCTGCATGGCCGGGCTTTTTTATGCCTGGAATTTCATGGGTGCCTGTGCCGGCCTCTTCGCGGGTAAACCCGCTCCCACAGGAGTATCACGGCATCTGAGGCCTGTGGTGTCCCTGTGGGAGCGGGTTTACCCGCGAAGAGGCCGGCACAGCCCTTACATTCCTCATGGTTGAACTCATTCCCCGCAACCCGTTAAGGTCGCGGCCTTGATCCACGAGAGGCAACCATGGGCTACCTGATAATCGTCGCGCTGATCCAGGCGTTTTCCTTCAGCCTGATCGGCGAGTACCTGGCCGGGCACGTCGACAGCTACTTTGCCGTGCTCGCGCGCGTGGTGCTGGCTGGCCTGGTATTCCTGCCGCTGACCCGCTGGCGCCAGGTCGAGCCGCGCTTCATGCGCTCGATGCTGCTGATCGGCGCGCTGCAGTACGGCATCACCTACGTCTGCCTGTACCTGAGCTTTCGCGTGCTCACCGTGCCGGAGGTGCTGCTGTTCACCATTCTCACGCCGTTGCACGTGACGCTGATCGAAGACGCCATGAACCGGCGCTTCAACCCGTGGGCGCTGCTGGCAGCGCTGGTGGCGGTGGCCGGTGCTGCAGTGATCCGCTTCGACACCATCAGCGGCGAGTTCTTCATCGGCTTCCTGCTGCTGCAACTGGCCAACTTCACCTACGCCGCCGGCCAGGTGCTGTACCGCCACCTGGTTGCACGCCACCCCAGCGACTTGCCGCACTACAAGCGCTTTGGCTACTTCTACCTGGGCGCGTTGATCGTGGTATTGCCGGCCTTCCTGCTGTTTGGCAACGCCCAGCACCTGCCGACCACCGATGTGCAGTGGCTGGTGCTGCTGTTCCTGGGCCTGTGCCCGACGGCGCTGGGGCTGTACTGGTGGAACAAGGGCGCCTGCATGGTTTCGGGCGGGACGCTGGCGGTGATGAACAACCTGCATGTGCCGGTAGGGTTGCTGCTCAATTTGCTGATCTGGAACCAGGACGAGCCATTGGGCAGGCTGTTCATCGGCGGGGCAGTGATCCTGGCGTCGGTGTGGATGAGCCGCCTGGGTACCCTGACGTTATCAAGCAAGCCATGGCGCAGTCAGCTATGACGCGTTCGTTACTGAACCCAAATTCCGCCGGTCCCTACCCGATAATCCGGAAAACCAAATCGGGAGACCGGCGTGAAGCTAGAAACGCGAAGTATCGAATTTGTCCCACACGCCGAGCGTTATGGCACGCCTAAACGATTGTTCACCATCTGGTTCAGCTCCAATTTCCAGATAACCGCCCTGATGGTCGGCACCCTGGGCGCTGCGTCGGGGCTAAGTCTGGGCTGGACCTTGCTGGGTCTGTTGGTCGGCAACCTGATCGGCACCGTGTTCATGGCCGCGCATTCTGCCCAGGGGCCTCACCTGGGCGTGCCACAGATGATCCAGAGCCGAGCCCAGTTCGGTGTCCATGGTGCCGCGCTCCCTCTGCTGGTGATGGTCACGGCCGCAGTCCTGTTCCTCGCCGCCAGCGGCGTGCTGATGCGCAATGCCCTGCAGGCGCTGGTGCCCATGAGCGATGACCAGGCCATCGTGGTGGTCGGCTTGCTGACTTTTGTCATCGGCTTTGTCGGCTACGAACTCATCCACCGCCTTGGGGCATGGATGAGCCTGTTGTCCACGCTGGTTTTTGCCGGCGCCCTGGTGCTGATCCTGCTGCATCCCGGCGACATGGCAACCACAACGGCAGTGAGTACCGGCTTCTCGTTCACCGCCTTCAACCTGATCGTGGCCCAGTCGGCCTCCTGGACGCTGGGGTATGGCCCCTATGTAGCCGATTACTCGCGTTACCTGCCGGCCAACGTCAACCCACGCGCCACGTTCTGGGCCACCTATTGCGGTTGCGCGCTGGGCTCCTTCGCCATGATGGCGCTCGGCGCGCTGGTGGCGGTGGAATTGCCCTCGGCACTGGGGCATGACCCGGCGACAGCCATTGCCGCGTTGTTCGGCCCGTGGGCGCCGTTGGCGCTGGCAGTGATCGCGCTGGGGGTGATCCAGTACAACGTCTTGTGCCTGTACAGCGCCTACATGTCGTCGGTCACGATCTTTGGCGCCTTCAAGACCATCCGGCGCGTAACCGCGACGGCCAAGGCCTTGGTGATGGCTGGGCTGACCGCAGCGGCAACGGTGATCGCCATCGCCACCCAATACAATTTCGATACGTTCTTTGCCGACATCCTGATCGGCCAGCTGTACCTGTTGATCCCATGGAGCGCGATCAACCTGGTGGATTACTACTGGGTATGCCGAGGCCACTATGATGTGGGGGCGCTGTATGACTCCAAGGGGCGTTATGGGTGCTTCAATCGTCGAAGCCTGGCGGTGTACGCCGTGTCGATCATCGGTACCATCCCGTTCATGAAGCTGTCGTTCTACACGGGCTTCGTGGCCGAGTGGCTGGGGGCGGATATCAGTTGGGCGATGGGGTTGATCCTGGCCGGTGCGCTGTATTGCATGGTCCATGGACGCGAGAGCAACCGGCTTTCGACAACCATGAATGCGCACCCCTGACTTGGCTTTGACACAGAAAGGGGCCGCGTTGCGGCCCATCGCCGGCAAGCCAGCTCCCACAGGTACTGCGCACGTCTCGAATTTTGCGCGGAGCCTGTGGGAGCTGGCTTGCCGGCGATGTGCTGCGAAGCAGCCGGCAATATCAAGCTGACTTGATCGGAGAATCCCTGAGGGTTAAAAAATCAGATTTTGCCCCTTTCTTGTAGGGCATTTCCCAAAGATACTGCCACCCATTGTGGTGTTCTGAGTTGACCTCTAGTCTCGGCTGGTCGTTGCAATCCAACGACCGGCTTTGACAGGCCGACTCAAATTACAATCCCCAGCTTTGTCTTCAATGGCGGCTGTGCGTGGGGCGCCTTCGGGCGCGCCGGGTTTCTCAATTTGACCGGTCTGTCAACCCGTGCACAGCTGCCACCCTTTGTTTGACAGCAAATGGCGGTAGTCCCCAACTACAAATTGAGGGTTACACCATGCTGAAGATAGTCCCCGATCCACCCTGCAACCTCCACTCCCTGGAAGACACGCTGCTGATGGCCGCGGATTACGCGCTATGCGCCGAAGCCGTTGCTCAGCAAGCGGTTTTGATGCAACCGAGATCACCCGTCTCGGTATTGATGATGGCGTCAATGCACGAGCTGGAGACCCTCCGCAAGTTGCTTGAATCAGCGCTGGCTCAGGTCCAAAAACCAGCAGATCCGCAGACGCTGCATTAATCCGCATCATGATTCGCCTGGGGCTGCCTCTGTGGGAGCCCGGCTTGCCGGCGATAGGGCCAGCCCAGGCACTAGAGATTTCGGGGGAGATTGAACGATGTCTACAGAAGAAACCAAATTCACCGTCGGCAAAACCACCTTCTACCAAGGTGAAAACCAGACCCATCCGCTATTCCGTATCGAGGCCGGCATCCCTTGCCAGAGCGCCCGCGAACAAGCTTCGGAGCTGATGGGCTACGCGCGAGACATGACCCTGGACGGCTTGATGGAAGACAAACCCCAGCTAATCTGGGCTTCGCACTACCTCTGTGCCTTGGCCAAGGCGCTCATGGATGATGCTGAACTGGGCATGATGAAAACCCCTTGAACCACTCTCAGGCGTAATGCCAGTCAGTCAAACAATTTGGGGCCGCTTTGCGGCCCATCGCCGGCAAGCCAGCTCCCACAGGTACTGCACATGTCTCGAATTTTGCGCGGAGTCTGTGGGAGCTGGCTTGCCGGCGATGGGCTGCGAAGCAGCCCCGGCAATATCAAGCCTCGCTCATGTCTTCCAGCCGACGCGGCACAGGCTCTTGCGATACACGCCCGCTCAACCCCGCCCGCATGTCGTTGCCACTCGGCTGCTGATACAGGCTCAAGCCAAACTCCGGCAACACCGCCAGCAGATAATCGAAGATATCCCCCTGAATCCGCTCGTACTCAGCCCACGCCGTGGTGGTGGTAAAGCAGTAGATCTCCAGCGGTACACCCTCGGCGGTGGTCTGCATTTGCCGCACCATGCAGGTCATGTTCGGGTGCACGTTGGGGTGGTTCTTCAGGTAGGCCAGGGCAAACGCGCGGAAGGTGCCGATGTTGGTCAGCTTGCGGCGGTTGGCAGACAGCTCGGCCACCGGCCCCAGGGCTTCGTTCCAGCTTTGCAGTTCCTGGCGCTTGCCCGCCAGGTAATCGCGCAGAAGGCTGACCTGGGTGAGGCGCTGTTCTTCCTCGCGAGTCAGGAACCGCACGCCGGCCGCATCGATGAACAGGCTGCGCTTGATGCGCCGGCCACCGGACTGCTGCATGCCGCGGTAGTTGCGGAACGACTCGCTCATCAGGCGCCAGGTGGGGATGGAGACGATGGTCTTGTCGAAGTTCTGCACCTTCACCGTGTGCAGGGTGATGTCCACCACGTCGCCATCGGCACCCACCTGGGGCATTTCGATCCAGTCGCCCACGTGCAGCATGTCGTTGCTGGTCAGCTGCACGCTGGCGACGAACGACAGCAGGGTGTCCTTGTACACCAACAGCAGCACCGCCGACATGGCACCCAGGCCCGACAGTAGCAACAGCGGCGAGCGGTCGATCAGGGTGGCGACGATGACGATGGAGGCGAAGATCCACAGCATCATCTTGGCCAGTTGCACGTAACCCTTGATCGAGCGGGTGCGGGCGTGTTCGGTGCGGGCATAGATGTCGAGCAGGGCATCCAGCAGGCACGACAGCGCCATGGTCATGAACAGCAGGGTAAAGGCCAGGGCGACATTGCCGAGGAAGTGCTGGGCGGTGTCGGACAGCTCGGGCACCAGTTTCAGGCCGAACTGCAGCACCAGTGACGGCGTGGTCTGTGCCAGGCGGTGGAACACCTTGTTGTTGCGCAGGTCGTCCAGCCATTTCAGCGCTGGCTGGCGGGCCAGCAGGCGGGCGCCGTGCAGCACCAGGAAGCGTGCCAGGCGGCCGATGACCAGGGAAATGAGCAGCAGCACCGCCAGGCCAATGGCCGCGTGCAGCATCGGATGTTGGTCAAGGGTGCCCCACAGGTCGAGGGAGTCACGCCAGATTCGTTGGATATCCATGGGCTTGCGTACAGTCTTGTTGCCAAACGAAGCGCCATTAGAGCGCGGATGGCGACAAAGTTGCCAAAAGAAATTCGGCTAAGGCGGCAGAAAACGTTACCCTATGCAACTGAATTTTCCGCACTTGCCTGAGGTTACCTCCGTGTTCTCCCAATTCGCCCTGCACGAACGCCTGCTTAAAGCCGTGGCCGAGCTTAACTTTGTCGAGCCAACCCCGGTGCAGGCCGCGGCCATCCCCCTGGCCCTGCAAGGGCGTGACCTGCGCGTGACCGCGCAGACCGGCAGCGGCAAGACCGCGGCCTTCGTGCTGCCGCTGCTCAACCGCCTGGTCGACCTGCGCGAACGCCGCGTCGAGATCCGTGCGCTGATCCTGCTGCCGACCCGTGAACTGGCCCAGCAGACCCTCAAGCAGGTACAGCTGTTCTCGCAGTTCACCTACATCAAGTCGGGCCTGGTTACCGGCGGTGAAGACTTCAAGGAACAGGCCGCCATGCTGCGCAAGGTACCGGATGTGCTGATCGGCACCCCGGGCCGCCTGCTCGAGCAGCTCAATGCCGGCAACCTCGACCTGTCCCACGTGCAGGTGCTGATCCTCGACGAAGCCGACCGCATGCTCGACATGGGCTTTGCCGAAGACATGGAGCGCCTGTGCAAGGAGTGCGAGAACCGCCAGCAGACCCTGCTGTTCTCCGCCACCACCGGTGGTGCGGCCCTGCGCGACATCATCGGCAAGGTGCTGAAAGACCCAGAGCACCTGATGCTCAACAGCGTCTCGCAGCTGGCCGAAGGCACCCGCCAGCAGATCATCACCGCTGACCACGACCAGCACAAAGAGCAGATCGTGCAGTGGCTGCTGGCCAACGAAACCTTCGACAAGGCGATCATCTTCACCAACACCCGCGCCCTGGCCGACCGCATCTACGGCCACCTGGTGGCCAAGGACGTGAAGGCCTTCGTGCTGCACGGCGAGAAGGACCAGAAGGACCGCAAGCTGGCCCTGGACCGCTTCAAGCAGGGCAGCTCCAAGGTGCTGGTGGCTACCGACGTTGCGGCCCGCGGCCTGGACATCGACGGCTTGGACCTGGTGATCAACTTCGACATGCCGCGCAGCGGTGACGAGTACGTGCACCGCGTGGGCCGTACCGGCCGTGCCGGTGGCGAAGGCCTGGCGATCTCGCTGATCACCCACAACGACTGGAACCTGATGTCGAGCATCGAGCGCTACCTCAAGCAGCAGTTCGAGCGCCGGGTGATCAAGGAAGTGAAGGGCACCTACAACGGGCCGAAGAAGGTCAAGGCCTCGGGCAAGGCGGCTGGCAGCAAGAAGAAAAAGGTCGAGAAGAAGACCGGTGACAAGAAGGCGGCCGCCAAGCGCAAGCCAACCGCCAAGCCGAAGGCCAATGCACCGCTGGCCAGCGCCGACGGCCTGGCGCCGCTGAAGAAGCGCAAGCCTGCGGCTGAGTAACGCTCGGTAACGGTGTTAGCTTCTTCGCGGGTGAACCCACTCCCACAGCGACCCCACAGGCTTCCAGGTCTGTGCAATCCCTGTGGGAGCGGGTTTACCCGCGAAGAGGCCAGCACAGGCGACTACTATTCAGCCTTTTTCTCCGCCTCTTTCAACTCCTTGATCCGCTTGTCGATCAGCTGACACTTGTCGGGCAAATCCTTGCTCGCCGTCCCAAGCTCCATCCCTTGAAGCTCGTCATTGATCTCCTTGGCCTTCTGCGGGTTCTGCTCGGTCAACTGGGTGACCAACCCGGCCAGCTCTTCGCGTTTCTGCGTTGCTTCTTCCGGTGTGCAGGCCCAGGCGGGCACGGCGCAGAACAGGGCAGTGGCGCAGGCAATGGGCAGCAACAGTTTCATCCTTCCTACCTCCGGCGGTGGTGATGCCCGGTGGAGGCATGTGCCTGGCCGTTAGTTCAGCGCCTTCGACCGGTGGCACTTCATGGTCAGCCTGTCCCCAGTTGGGCATCTGACCTAGCCTCGATTCCGATGTCCTCGCCTGGTTCAAAGAGCAGGGTAGCGGCTACCAGACCCGGATCAACCAGTTGCTGCGCCAGTACATGCAAGCGCAACAACGCCAGCGCTGAGATATTTCGGAACGCCGGGCAACCTCGACAGGTCCCAACCTGTGTACCCCTTCCGTCCACAGCAGGAGCCCGTAGCCATGAGCATCGCCTACGACTGGGACCTGATCGAGCGTTTGCTGCACGAGGTGCAGAACGGCGCCGGTCACAGCTTCACGCCACGCCCCTATGCCGAGCAGCACGCTGCGGCACTGGCTGCCAAGGGGGAGCCGGTGGGCGACCTGGACCACCTGAAAACCCGTGCCTGCGAGTACGAAAGGTTGTTGTTCGAGCGTGGTTTCATCGAAACCCGGCCCGAAGAGGATGGCGGCAATGGCGAGAACTTCGTGCTGACCGAGCGCGGTTCGCGGCTGATGAGCCTGATCGACAGCAGCATTCCCGGCTTCGAGCACCCGCGCCAGGTGCTGGACGAGCAGGAGGATGCGCTGGACGAAACCACCTTCGAGCAGGTGTCGGCGAAGGCACAGATCGCCTGAGGTCGTTTTGAGGCTGGCAAGGGCGGCCATGGAAACCCGATAATCGGTAGTTCCTGAACACTGCCGAGCCCTTGCCCATGCCAATGACCACCGCCGAGGCCCGCCTATGAGCGCGGTCCGCAAGAACCCCGACGCCTTTGCCTTCCAGGTGATGCTGGGGCTGTGCCTGATCTGGGGTTGCCAGCAGGTATTGATCAAGACTGCCGCCATCGATATCGCGCCGGTGATGCAGGCGGCCCTGCGCAACGGCATCGCCGCCGTGCTGGTGGGCCTGATGCTGTGCTGGCGCGGGGGCTGGGAGCAGGTCGGCAGCACCTGGCGTGCCGGGGTGGTGGCGGGCGGGCTGTTCGGCCTGGAGTTCCTGTTCATTGCCGAGGGGCTGAAGCTGACCTCGGCGGCGCACATGTCGGTGTTCCTCTATACCGCGCCGGTGTTTACCGCATTGGGCCTGCATTTCAGGTTGCCCAGCGAACGCCTGCGGCTGCTGCAATGGCTGGGGATCCTGCTGGCCTTCGGCGGCATTGCCATGGCGTTTGCCGGCGGCATGTCGTTCGAGCACATAGATGGCCGCACCCTGCTGGGGGATGCCTTTGGCGTGATCGCCGGGCTGGCCTGGGGAGCGACCACGGTGGTGGTGCGTTGCTCGCGGCTGTCGGAAGCACCGGCGACCCTGACCCTGTTCTATCAGCTGGCGGTGGGCTTTGCCGGGTTGCTGCTGATTGCCTTGCTCAGCGGCCAGATCGGCGCGGTCACGCTGACGCCGCTGGCGATGGGCAGCGTGCTGTTCCAAGGGATTGTGGTGTCGTTCATCAGCTACCTGACCTGGTTCTGGTTGCTGCGCAAGTACCTGGCGTCGAACCTGGCAGTGTTCTCGTTCATCACCCCGCTGTTCGGGGTGACCTTCGGCGTGTTGTTGCTGGATGAGCCGCTGAGCCTGAACTTTGTGGTTGGCGCCTTGATGGTGCTACTGGGGGTGGTTCTGGTGAGTGCCGAGCCTTGGGTGAAGCAGCAGTTGCGTAAGTTTGTGGGGTGAGTTTTAGCCTGTTACGGCCTCTTCGCGGGTAAACCCGCTCCCACAGGGGCCGCACAATCTTCAAGGCCTGTGCAGTACCTGTGGGAGCGGGTTTACCCGCGAAGAGGCCGGCACAGGCAGCTACGATTCAGGATGCTGCCTTGGCCTGACAGGCGCTGCCCTGCTGTGCAGAGCTGCCAAGCAGCACCAGCCCCCCAGCCACCACCAACCCACCCGCAGCCACCATCAGCGCCGGCTGCAGCCCGCCGCTGTAATGGCTGCTGACCGCCGCCAGCAATGGCCCACTCAACTGCCCCAGGGCAAAGCAGGCCGTCAGCAGCCCGGCATTGCGCTGCGTGGCATGCGGCGCCAACTCCCGCGAACGTTGCATCACCAGCTGCATGCAGGCCAGGAACGGCCCACCACACAGCACCACGCCCAACGCCAGCCCGACACCCCCGCCCATCAGGCAGGCCAGTACACCCAGCCCCTGCAGCCACAGGGTGGCAGTGAGCCAGGCCGAGGTGCGGCCGCCACGCCGCAGGCTCACCAGCAGCACCCCCAGCGCCGCCGCCAGGCCGAACGCCGGCCAGAACAGGTCGGCCAGCCACTGCCCGTGGAACTGCTGGTTGGCCATTTGCGACAGGAAGGTGGCCGGCAGGATGTAACCCACGCCATACAGCGCATACACCAGCCCCAGGCGGCCGATGCCGACACTGCGCGTCGGGCCCTGGCGTGCAGCCGACGGCACCGGCGCCGCTTGCAGCGCCCTTGGCAGCCAAGGCCGGACCGCCAGCAGCATCACCAGCGCGGCCACGGCATAGATCAGCCACAGTGCTGCCGAGCCCAGCCCCCACAAATGCGCCACCAGCGCCAGCAAACCCGTCAGCGCAATGCCCAGGCCGGGCCCCGCGAACACCAGGGCACCCAGGCGCTGGCGGTTGTTTGCATTGGCCACCTGTTGGCTGAGGCTGGTGATCATCACCAGCACCCAAGCGCTGGCCACGCCGGTGCCGAAGCGCAGCAGCAGGTGGCTCCAGAACCCGTCTGCGGCCCATGAGGCCAGGGTCAGCAGCACGCACAGCCACAGCCCACCGTGCAGGCGCAGGCGCACCTGGCCCGGCGAGCGAGCGAACATGGCATCGACCGCGCCAATGAAGTAACCCAGGTAGTTGGCCGCGGCCACCAGCCCGGCGACCGTCAGGTCGAACTGGCCTTCGGCGATCAATTGGGGCAGCTGCGGGGTCAGGGCGAAACGGCCGATGCCCATGGCCATCATCAGCGCCACGGCGCTGGCCAGCAGTTGAATGAGTGGCGACATGACAAGTCTCCTGCACGGATGTAAGCGATGGCTGGCAGGTTAGGGCGGTTTCTTTTTCAATAAAATTGAATAATGATGATCAAGTTGTTCTGTTTTGGAGAATGCCGTGGAATTCAGCCAACTGCGAATCTTCCAGGCCGTGGCCGAGGAAGGTTCGGTCACCCGTGCCGCAGAGCGCCTGCATCGGGTGCCGTCGAACCTGTCGACGCGCTTGCGCCAGCTCGAGGAGCAACTGGGTGTCGAGCTGTTCCTGCGCGAACGCCAGCGCCTGCAGCTGTCGCCGGCGGGCAAGGTGCTGCTGGATTACGCCAACCGCATGTCAGCCTTGCGCGACGAGGCACTGGCCGCCGTGCGGGGCGGCCAACCGGCGGGGGACTTCGGGCTGGGGACCATGTACAGCACGGCGGCGACCCATTTGCCGGGGTTGCTGGCGCGTTATCACCAGGCCTACCCGGCGGTTAACCTGCAGGTGCGTGCGGCGCCCAGTGGCGAGCTGCTGGAAGGCCTGCTCAACCACACCTTGGACGCGGCCCTGGTGGACGGGCCACCGAGCCTGGCCGGGCTGGATGGCGTGCCGCTTTGCGATGAGCAGTTGGTGCTGATCACCAGCCCCGAGCACCCGGCGGTGCTGACTGCCAAGGACGTGGCGGGCAAGGCGGTGTTCACCTTCCGCCAGGGCTGCTCGTACCGCATGCGCCTGGAGGCCTGGTATGCCCATGCCCATACGCCAATGGGCCGGGTGATGGAAATCGAGTCGTACCAGAGCATGCTGGCCTGCGTGATCGCCGGCGCGGGTGTGGCGATGATGGCCAGGTCGATGCTCGACAGCCTGCCCGGGCGCGACCGGGTGCGGGTGCACCAACTGCAGGCGCCGTTCGATCAGGCGGTCACCTGGTTGATGTGGCGCCAGGGCATGCGCGGGGCAAATTTGCAGGCCTGGATCGACCTGCAACAAAGCGAAACGATTAACCAGTCGTCGGAATGCGCCGTTACGGCTTGATCCGTATCAAAATGGCCCGTATCTGTAGGTTTAGAGGCATGCGTAATACAGGACATAGGGCTATGATCTGTATGAAACATCGCAGGATTGAATTGCCGTGAGGCTGACCCGTCAAGGGGGCATTATGAATAAACCACTGTCCAACTGGCTCCACGACCTGGCTGTCGCCTTGGGGCTGATTCCACCACCCTTGCAGCCGGTGCCGATCCCGACTGATGAAGAGCAGCGCAAACGCCAACCGCGTCGTCGCTGATACAGACAAAGGCCGCTGCACCTGGGTGGGTGCAGCGGCCTTTTTGTGTCTGCCAGTTGTGTGTTGCCTGTACCGGCCTCTTCGCGGGTAAACCCGCTCCCACAGGTACCCCACAGCACTCGAGGCCTGTGATATTCCTGTGGGCGCGGGTTTACCCGCGAAAGGGCCTGTACAGGCAGCCGCGATCTATCAGGCCAGCTTCACCGCCGCCACCGATTTACGCGACATCAGGCTGACCACCACAAAGCTCACCAGACCAACTGCCAGGCTGTAGTAGATCGGCGTATTGGCCTCCAGCCCATCCTTGAACATGAACAGCAGCGCGGTGGCAAAACCCAGCGACATGCTGGCGATAGCCCCGGCGGTGGTAGCGCGCTTCCAGAAGATCGCGCCGATCAGCGGGATCAGCATGCCGCCGACCAGCAGGTTGTAGGCCAGGGTCAGGGCATTGATCACATCGTTCACCACCAGGGCGATGCCCAGCACCACCAGGCCGGTGAGCAGGGTGAACAGGCGGCTGACGCCCAGGCTCGACGCCTTGCCGCCACGCAGCTTGGGCAGCAGGTCTTCGGTCAGGGTGGTCGACGCAGCCAGCAGGCCGGCGCTGGCGGTGGACATCATGGCGGCCAGCGCCGCTGCCATCAGCAGGCCACGGATGCCATCGGGCAGGGTGGTCTTGATCATCTCGGCAAAGGCATTGTTCGGGTTGGCCAGGTCGGGCATCAGCACATGCGCGGCCATGCCGATCGCGGCGCAGGCCAGGCCGTACAGTACGCAGTACACACCGGCGGTGGTGCCGGCGCGCTGGCAGACCTTCTCGTCACGGGCAGTGAACACCCGCTGCCAGATGTCCTGGCCGATGAGGATGCCGAAGAAGTAGATCAGGAAGTAGGTGATGATGGTGTCCCAGCCAATGGTGGTCAGCTGGAAGCTGGCCGCCGGCAGCTTGGCCACCAGGGTGTCCCAGCCACCGGCCTTGTACAGGCACACTGGCAGCAGGATGAACATCAGGCCGACGGTCTTGATCACGAACTGGACGATGTCGGTCAGGGTGAGCGACCACATGCCGCCAATGGTCGAGTACAGCACCACCACACCACCGCCCAGCAGCAGCGAGGCCCAGAACGGCAGGTCGAGCAGCACCTGCAATACGGTGGCCATGGCCAGGGTCGAGGTGACGCCGATCATCAGTGCGTAGGCCAGCATGATCACGGCGCTGGCTTGGCGTGCGGCTGGGTTGTAGCGCTGCTCCAGCACCTGGGTCACGGTGAAGATGCGCAGGCGCAGCAAGGGCTTGGCGAGGAACAGGTTGAGGGCGATGATGCCCAGGCCCAGGGCTGCGCACAGCCAGAAGCCGGAGATGCCGTGGACGTAGCCCAGGCGCACGGTGCCGACGGTGGACGCGCCACCGAGCACGGTGGTGGCCATGGTACCCATGTACAGGACCGGGCCGAGGTTGCGCCCGGCCACCAGGTAGTCCTCGTGGGTTTTCGCGCGCCGCATGCCATACCAGCCAAGCCCGAGCATGCCGGCGGTATAGATCATTACAACAATGATGTCCAAGGCCATTGGGGGTCTCCCGATTATCTTTATTATGGCGAGATCGACCACGCGGGCGGGTTCACGGCGCCCGGCGGTCTTGTCGTGTTGTTGGCGGGCCTCAATGGCCCTCCCATATGGCTCCTGCCGGGGTACTTTCTAGAGGCTTGCACTAGTCCCCTGTGGGAGCGGGCGTGCCCGCGAAAGGGCGCAGCCCTTGCCATGCACGGGGGTTGTCAGTGCTGGCCCCTTCGCGGGCTTGCCCGCTCCCACAGGGAACGGTGTTGCTCTCGTTTAGCGGCGCACTACGCCTGGTAGCACGCAGAGCATCTCGAACAGCAGGTTGGCGCCGAGCAGCGAGGTGTTGCCGGTGGTGTCGTAAGGCGGGGAGACTTCGACAAGGTCACAGCCGATCAGGTCCAGGCCGTGGCAGCCGCGAATGATCTCCATCGCCTGGATGGTGGTCAAGCCGCCGATTTCCGGGGTGCCAGTACCAGGCGCCCAGGCCGGGTCGATGCCGTCGATGTCGAACGACAGGTACACCGGGCCACCGCCGACCTTTTCGCGCACTTCGGCCATCAGCGGTTCCAGCGACTTGTGCCAGCACTCTTCGGCCTGGACCACACGGAAGCCCTGGCGGCGGCTCCAGTTGAAGTCATCGGCAGTGTAGCCCTGGGCGCGCAGGCCGATCTGCACCACGCGCTCGCAATCGAGCAGGCCTTCTTCCACGGCGCGGCGGAAGGTGGTGCCGTGGGCGATCTTCTCGCCGAACATGTGGTCGTTGACGTCGGCGTGGGCATCGATGTGCACCAGGCCGATCTTGCCGTGTTTCTTGTGCAGCGCGCGCAGGATCGGCAGGGTGATGGTGTGGTCGCCACCCAGGGTCAGCGGGATGATGTTGTGCTCAAGGACCTCGTCATACGCTTCTTCGATGATGCGCACGGCGTCCAGCAGGTTGAAGGTGTTGATCGCCACGTCACCGATGTCGGCCACCGACAGCGAGTCGAACGGTGCAGCCCCGGTGGCCATGTTGTACGGGCGGATCATCACCGATTCGGCACGGATCTGACGCGGGCCGAAGCGGGTGCCGGAGCGCAGCGAGGTACCGATGTCCAGTGGCACGCCGATGAAGGCGGCGTCCAGGCCTTGGGCACTTTGCAGGTGGGGGAGACGGAGCATGGTGGCGATGCCGCCGAAACGCGGCATTTCGTTGCCGCCCAGTGGTTGGTGGAGGATCTTGTCCACGGTGGGCCTCATCAGTCGGTCGATTGTTCTGTTTGTTCGAACCTGTGCCGCCGCGCGCCTTCCAGGTGTGGTCTTGCCGGCGGGCAGGGACATTTCGGCCAAGTCTGCTGAAGGTAGTGCCGGGGAAAAATCGCTA
The DNA here is from genome assembly GCF_032971465.1 of Pseudomonas sp. LSJ-87. Classification (NCBI taxonomy): domain Bacteria; kingdom Pseudomonadati; phylum Pseudomonadota; class Gammaproteobacteria; order Pseudomonadales; family Pseudomonadaceae; genus Pseudomonas; species Pseudomonas sp. LSJ-87. Next base: position 58,728 of record NZ_JAWJYQ010000004.1, read on the forward strand.
CCGGCAAATACTTAGTTCAGGAATTTCTGAACTAAAGGCCGGCAGAGCGGTTAGACTGCGCGCAAACACCCTTGCGGAACCGTTGCACCATGGCCTCGACCTTGCCCGACCTGAAACTGCTGCGCATCTTCGTCAGCGTGGTGCGCCACCAGGGCTTTGCCAATGCCCAGCGCGAGCTGAACCTGTCGACTTCGGCCATCAGCACCTACATGAGCCAGCTGGAAGGTGCCCTGGGCATCGTACTGTGCCACCGCGGCCGTGGCGGCTTCAGCCTGACCAGCAAGGGCGAGCTGTTCCACCAGGAAACCCTGCGCCTGCTGGCCGAGCTGGACGGTTTCGAACAGTACGCCGCCGCCCTCAAGGGCGAGTTGCGCGGCACCCTCAACCTGGGGGTGATCGACTCCACGGTCGGTGACCAGGCCTTGCCGCTGGCCGAGGCCATCGGCGCCTACAGCCAGGAACACCCGGCGGTGCACCTGCACCTGTCGGTGTCCAGCCCTTACGAGCTGCAACTGGGCGTGCAGGACAACCGCCTGGACCTGGCGATCGGGGCGTTTTCCTCGCGCATGAGCGGGCTGCTCTATCAGCCGCTGTACCGTGAGCAGCACTGGCTGTACTGCAGTAGCCGCCACCCGTTGTATGCCGAACGGCGCATCCCCGAGCAGGTGGTGACCCAGCAGCGCATGGTCGGGCGTGGCTACTGGAGCCAGGCCGAACTGGCCCGGCATGGCTTCAAGCACAGCGCGGCGACGGTGGAGAGCATGGAGGCGCAGTTGATCCTGATTCTCTCCGGGGCCTACATCGGCTACCTGCCCGAGCACTATGCCCAGGCCTGGGTCGACAAGGGCGACTTGCGCGTGCTGTCGCCGTCCACCTTTGGCTACCAGGCACCATTCTCGCTGATCATTCGCCGCGGGCGCAGCCGCGAACCGTTGATCCAGACTTTCCGCGACCTGCTGAAAAGCCAGCTCAACGTGGGTTGAAGTCCGGCACATGCTGTATTTCGTCGGCCCCCGTTAAATTGTTGGTGCCGCTGACCGACAACATAATGGCGCCCTGCTATATATCAAATCAGTGTGTGCTGCTGACTTCCTCCCTTTAATCCTGCAAGGATTGCCCAAGATGCGCATGAATTTGCCCGTCACTGAGCACGAAAGAACCTTTCCCAACGATCAGCGCCTGATTTCCACCACTGACCTCAACAGCCGCATCACCTACTGCAACGACGCTTTCGTGGCGATCAGCGGGTTCACCTACGACGAGCTGGTCGGCCAACCCCACAACCTGGTGCGCCATCCGGACATGCCTCCGGCCGTGTTCGGCCACATGTGGGAAACCATCAAACAAGGCAAACCGTGGATGGGCGTAGTCAAGAACCGGGCGAAGAACGGTGATTACTACTGGGTCAGCGCCTATGTCACGGCCGTCTACGAGCAGGGCCGCATCAGTGGCTACGAGTCGGTGCGCTCGGTGCCCACCCGTGAGCAGATCCGCCGCGCCGAGGCGTTGTACGCGCGCTTGCGGGCTGGCCGCGCGCCGGTGCCGTGGGCGGCCCGTCTGGGGCATGGCCTGGGTCACGGTTGGCCATTGATCGGTGCGGGCCTGCTGTCGGCGGCGGGCTACCTGTGGCTACCGCCCTACGCGGCGCTCGGGGTGCTGATGGCCAGCCTGCTGCTGGCCTGGTATCTGGTCGAGCACCGGCAGAACCAGGCCATCCGCCGCACGCTGGCCGAGCACCCCAAGGCCTTCACCAGCCCGCTGGTGGCACTGACCTACAGCGACAACCCAGGCCTGCAAGGCCAGCTGGATCTTGCCATCATCAGCGAGGAAGCACGCCTGCAAACGGCCTTGACCCGCCTGGTGGATGCCGGGGTCGGGGTGAAGTCGCGGGCGGCGCAGTCGTCCGACTTGTCCGATGCCCAGGCACAGATGCTCGACCGCCAGCGCAACGAGACCGACCAGTCCGCCGCCGCCATCGCGCAGATGGCGGCGACCATTCAGCAGGTTACCCATAACGTGCAGAGCACGGCGCACGCAGCGGGCGATGCCGACCAGCTGGCGCAGCAGGGCAGCGAGCTGGCCATGCAGAGCCTGCAAGCCATGGGCAGCATGAGCAATGCGGTCAACGACATCGGCCAGGCCGTCAATGCCCTGGCCGAGCAGACCCAGTCGATCGGCAGCGTGGTCGATGTGATTACCTCAATCGCCGAGCAGACCAACCTGCTGGCGCTCAACGCGGCGATCGAGGCGGCGCGTGCCGGCGAACAGGGGCGCGGGTTTGCCGTGGTGGCGGATGAAGTGCGATCGCTGGCCCAGCGCACCCGTGCCTCGACCGAGGAGATCCACCAGATCATCGCCTCGTTGCGCGCCGGGGCAGAGCGCGCGGTGAGCACCGCCAGCCGTGGCGAGCAGATCTCTCGGGACAGCGTGCACAGTGTCGAGGCGGTGCAGGCAGCGTTGAGCGGGATTGCCCAGGCGGTCAGCCGCATCACCGGCATGAGCCAGCAGATGGCGACGGCGTCGGAGCAGCAGAGCCATGTGGCCGAGGACATCAACCAGCAGATCGTGCGCATAGCCCACCTGTGCGATCAGAGTGCCGGGCAGGCCAGGCAAGGCGCGGAAATCAGCCAGGACCTGGAGCGCATGGCGGAGTACCTGCATAGCCTGGCGGAGCGGTTCAATCGTTGAGATTGCCGGGGCCGCCTTGCGGCCCTATCGCCGGCAAGCCAGCTCCCACAGGATCACCACAGGCCTGGGCCTTGTGCAATACCTGTGGGAGCTGGCTTGCCGGCGAATGGCCCGCAAAGCGGGCCCCGGTTCTGTGGCAAACTGTTCCCGCCAAGGAGAACCCCATGCCCAGACCCCGCTGCGAGCGCTGCCAGCGCCCGCTCGACCATTGCCTCTGCCCACTGATCCCCGCACTCGACAGCCGCACCCGCGTCATCCTGCTGCAGCACCCCAGTGAAACTACCCATGCCCTGAATACGGCCCGCCTGGCCGCCCTTGGCCTGAACAATGCCGAGTTGCGGGTAGGCGAGGTATTCGATGACCTGAATGAATTGCTGGCGACCCCCGGATACCGGCCAGCCCTGCTGTTCCCGGGTGACGACGCCCAGGAATTGGTGGCCTATGGCGAGACGGACGACCAACCCTTGCTGTTGATCGTGCCCGACGGCACCTGGCGCAAGGCGCGCAAGCTGTTGTACCTGAACCCGTTGCTGGAGGCGTTGCCGCGGGTGACGCTGGGGGCTGTCGCGCCTTCACGCTACCGCCTGCGCAAGGCGCCGGAGGCGGGGGCGTTATCGACTATCGAGGCGGTGGTGGGAGCGCTGAACGCGTTGGAGCAGCCTGCCTGTTTCGATGCGCTTCTGGCGCCGTTCGAGGCGTTGATCGAGGGGCAGATCAGGGCCATGGGTTTGGAGACGTTCCAGCGTAACCATGGTGCGGGGTGAGGTGGCAGTGAGGGCCCTATCGCCGGCAAGCCAGCTCCCACAGGCGCAGCGGCAGGGCTCAAGTTTGGGTTTCTACAGCTGGAACACAAAGGGTGAAGCTTGTGCTGTACCTGTGGGAGCTGGCTTGCCGGCGATGGGCCGCAAAGCGGCCCCGGCTCTCTCGAACCCGATCAACGCATATCAGGCAAACGTGCCTCGGTGCGTACTTCGGTGGTAGCCAGCGCTTCTGGCGGCAGCGAAATACGCTGCTTGGTCAACAGCTCGCCCATGGTCGCCAGCACGCGGTAGCGCGAGAACTCCTCGGTATAACGCACCTCGGTGTATCGGCGGTCGGCGTTGTACAGCTCGTTTTCACTGTCGAGCACGTCGAGCAGGGTACGTTGGCCCAGGCCGAACTGGTCCTGGTAGGCAGCACGCACGCGCTTGGTGGTCTCGGCGTATTCACGCGCAGTCGGCAGCTGCTTGCTGGCGTTGTTCATGGCGTTCCACGCCAGGCTCAGGTTTTCGGTCAGCTCACGCAGGGCGTTGTTGCGGATGTCCAGGGCCTGGTTGATCTTGTGCGCGTCGGACTGCAGGCGAGCCTTGTCGCTGCCACCGCGGAACAGGTTGTAGTTCATCTCCACGCCAGCTTGCCAGTCGTTGTTGTTGTGGCCTTTCTCGCCGCCGGTGTTGTTGTTGGCACCGGTAGCCAGAATGGCGTCGAAGCGAGGGTAGAAGGTCGACTTGGCCACTTCGTATTGCTGCTCGGCAGCATTCACGTCAGCCTGGGCAGACTTGATGTACGGGTTGTTCTGGCGCATGCCGTCGCGGGCTTCGTCGAGGGTGCCAGGCACCTCGCCCTTGATGGTCTGCGGGCTTTCCAGCTCGTCCGGCATGCGGCCGACGACGCTGAAGAAGTTGGCCTCGGCATCGGCCAGGTCGACTTCGGCGGTATCCAGGTTGTTTTCCGCCAGGGCGCGACGTGCGCGGGACTGGTCAAGGTCGGCGGTGCTGCCGACGCCGCGCTCGTTGCGCAGGCCGATCTGGTCGTTGACTCGCAGGTGGGCTTGCAGGTTGTTCCTGGCCAGGGTCACCAGTTCACGGCGCTTGAGCACTTCCAGGTACACCTCGACTGCACGCAGGGCGACATCCTGGGCAACGGCCTGGGTGTAGTAGGCGCGGGAGGTGGAGACTGCCTCGGTGCGGCCCACTTCATTCGAAGTGTTGAAGCCGTCGAAGATCATTTGCCGCAGGCGCAGCTCGGACTGGGTGTAGTTGAGGGTTTCCTTGTTGTGGTTGCCCTCGGCACGCGTCGTGGTGTTGTCCGAACGCTGGCGGCCATAGCCGGCGACCAGATCCACGGAAGGGTAGTAGCCACCACGCGCGAACTTCACATCTTCATCGGCCGACAGCTTGCTGTTGCGGTTGGAGCTGACCTGCGGGTGGTAGTCCACGGCGCTCTGGACAGCCTCTGTGATCGACATCGCCTGTACGTTGGCACTCGCCAGGGCCAACAGTAATGCACTGGTGATGGGGTTCAAAACGCGCATGGTACATCTCCCTGATCCTGGAATTGATCCTGCTGCTCGCCAAAAAAATGACGATAAAGTTATTACATATAGTGTTGCAGGTTTTTAATAACACAGCTAAGTACATTCAACGCGATAGATAAGAAGATTTCTTCATATCAAATTGCCACATAATATATAAATTGTCTAATAGGCTCGCGGAAGGACCCAGGGAATGGCAGCGGAAAAGTCCATGAAAGCCAATTAATACGGGGGTTTAACAGAGTTCCAGAATCATTTCGGATAAGGAGAATAATCGTTAGGCGAAATTGATATTTGGCGACAGAATATTGTCACTTTGGCTTGTGCAGGGTTTTCTGGCTGAGGATGTACAGGCTTACCAGTACGGCGCTGGTCAACATGAAGGTGCGCGCCCAGAACAGGGGCACCAGATAGCACGACAGGCCGATGCTGGCCCACATCAGGCCGATGGCGTAGACCTTGCCCTTGAGGGGGATGCCTTCACCACTGAGGTAGTCACGGATCCATGGCCCGAGCTTGGGGTGATGGACCAGCCAGTGGTGAAAGCGCGGCGAGCTGCGGGCAAAGCAGGCGGCCGCCAATAGCAGGAACGGGGTGGTGGGCAATACCGGCAGGAATATCCCCAACACCCCCAACGCGACGCTGAGCCAGCCGGTGGCCAGCAGCAGGTAGCGCACAGGCGACTTAGTGGTGGCGTGGCTTGAGCAGCGCCGGTTTTTCGTCTGGGGCATGCAGCAGCAGGAACAACGCCGTCAGCGCTTCGGGGATCTGTACGATCATGTCGTCCTGCAGGTTGGCGTTGCTGGCGATGTCGGCGAACTCCGGCTGCTCGTCGAACAGGCCCGAGCCGACCATGATCGGCAGCAGCATCTCGCTGACTTCTTCCTCGGCGTTCTCGAACCAGGCCTCTTCACGCAGGAATACGCCTTCCATGAAGCCGATGCACCAGCCGCGCAGGTCGGAATCGTCCGGCTCGTCGGTCAGGTCGAGGTCGCATGGCAGCTCGAACTCGTCGTCGCTGGCCAGCTGGCGGGCGATGTGCGCTTTCAGTGCCACCAGGGTAGCCTCGATCTCGGTGCGCTGAGCATCGCTGGCGTAGTGCGGCTCTTCAGCGAACAGGGCGTCGATCCACTCGCGCTCGGGCACTTCCTCGGCATTGATCGAGAGGGCGGTGAGGTAGCCGTGGGCGGCGACATAGTCCAGCGCTTCCTCGTGCAGCTCGTCGGCGTCGAGGAAGGCTTGCAGGCGGGTCAGTTGCTCGGCGAAGGACATTACAGGGCTACCTTGGGGAATAAACGATAACGAATTCTAGCACCTTGCGACGGCGGCGGGGTAAAGGGAACGTCTATCGCCGTGGTGTCCTGCGCGGGGCGGTGCTGCGGTATACTCCGCGATTTTTCATCCAGGGGCAGGGTTTGCCGGCTACCTGGCAAAAACCGCTTACGCATTTGGCGTGTGCGGGGCGGGTTTTTCGTCCAGCCTGTATCCGGGATGGTACGGCGATTTGTGGAGTTGCACATGCTCGAACAGGCTCAGCGCGTTCTCAAGGACGTCTTCGGCTACGACAGTTTCCGCGGGCGCCAGGCAGCGATCATCGACTGCGTGGCCAATGGCGGCGATGCCCTGGTGCTGATGCCCACCGGCGGCGGCAAGTCGTTGTGTTTCCAGGTGCCGGGGCTGCTGCGCCCGGGCCTGACGGTGGTGGTTTCGCCATTGATCGCACTGATGGACGACCAGGTCGCCACGCTCGACGAACTGGGTGTGCCGGCTGCTGCGCTGAACTCCACGCTGACCCCGGAGCAGCAGCGTGACCTGGCCGGGCGCCTGCGCCGTGGCGAAGTGAAGATGCTGTACCTGGCGCCCGAGCGCCTGGTGCAGCCGCGCATGCTCGACTTCCTGCGCGACCTGGATATCTCGCTGTTCGCCATCGACGAGGCCCACTGCGTGTCGCAATGGGGCCACGATTTCCGCCCCGAATACCTGCAACTGGGCCAGCTGGCCGAGCTGTTCCCGCATGTGCCGCGCATCGCGCTGACCGCCACCGCCGACATGCGCACCCGCGAGGAGATCGTCCAGCGCCTGCACCTGCAAGGCGCCGAGCGCTTCCTGTCGAGTTTCGACCGGCCCAACATCTTCTACCGCATCGTGCCCAAGGAGGCGCCGCGCAAGCAGCTGATGGCGTTCCTCGGCGAGCGCCGCGGCAACGCCGGTATCGTCTATTGCCTGTCGCGCAAGAAAGTCGACGAAACCGCCGCCTTCCTCTGTGACCAGGGCTTCCCCGCGCTGCCGTATCACGCCGGCCTGGCTGCCGAGACGCGTGCAGCCAACCAGCACCGCTTCCTCAACGAGGAAGGCCTTATCATGGTCGCCACCATCGCCTTCGGCATGGGTATCGACAAGCCCAACGTGCGCTTTGTCGCCCACCTTGACCTGCCCAAGTCGCTCGAGGCGTACTACCAGGAGACCGGCCGTGCCGGCCGTGACGGGCTGCCGTCCGATGCCTGGATGGCCTACGGGCTGCAGGACATGGTGATGCTCAAGCAGATGCTGCAGAACTCCGAAGGTGACGAGCGCCACAAGCGCATCGAGCAGCACAAGCTCGACGCCATGCTGGCCCTGTGCGAAGAAACCCGCTGCCGCCGCCAGTCGCTGCTGGCCTATTTCGACGAAACCCTCGAGCAACCGTGCGGGCACTGTGACAACTGTGTCGACCAGGTGCAGACCTGGGACGCCACCGAGCCGGCCCGTCAGGCGCTGTCGGCGGTGTTCCGCACCGGCCAGCGCTATGGCGTCGGTCACCTGGTCGATGTGCTGCTGGGCAAGGACACCGAGAAGGTGCGCAATTTCGGCCACGAGAAGCTCTCGGTGTTTGGCGTCGGCAAGGGGCTGGCCGAAGTCGAGTGGCGTTCGCTGTTCCGTCAGCTGGTGGCGCGCGGCCTGGTCGACATCGACCTGGAAGGCTACGGCGGCCTGCGCCTGTCCGACAGCTGCCGGCCGCTGCTGCGTGGTGAGGTGACCTTGCAGCTGCGCCGTGACCTCAAGCCGCAGACCACCGCCAGGACTTCGTCGTCCAGTGGCGGCAGCCCGGCCAGCCAGCTGGTGCGTGCCGAAGAGCGCGAACTGTGGGAAGCACTGCGTACCCTGCGGCGCAAGCTGGCCGAGGAGCACAGCGTGCCGCCCTACGTCATCTTCCCCGACTCGACGCTGCTGGAGATGCTGCGCAGCCAGCCGGTCAGCCTCAGCGACATGGCCCATGTCAGCGGCGTGGGCGCGCGCAAGCTGGAGCGTTATGGCCAGGCCTTCCTCGAGGTGCTGAACAACAGCGGCGGCACCGACGAAGCGCCGAAAGTGGTACTCGACCTGCGCCACGAACTGGTCAGCCTGGCCCGTGCCGGCATGACCCCGGCGCAGATCGCCGGGCAGCTCAACTGCAGCGAGAAGAACGTCTACAGCCTGTTGGCCGAGGCGTTGGGCCGCCAGGAACTGAGCCTGGAACAGGCCCTGGACCTGCCGGAAGACCTGTTGATGGAAGTGCAGGATGCCTTCCTCGATGGCGAGGGCGAGCTTCCACCGGTATCGGCGATTGCGCCACTGTTCGGGGCGCGGGTACCGGAGGGCGTGCTGTACTGCGTGCGGGCTGCGCTGGCGGCCGAGTTCGAGCTGTAAGTGACGACAGGATCGAAGGCAGAACTGCCATCTGCTGACCTTTGTCATGTTTTTTGACGATTATCGAACATTCCAGGGTGCCCGAGCCTTGCCTCGTGGGACGGGCCATGGTTAGCTGCCTAATAATTAGATCTGTTCAATGAGTTGCTTATGCCCCTGACCGACAACCAACACCGCTTCGGCATGCAGCTGGCCCAGATGTCCCGGGGTTGGCGTGCCGAGCTGGACCGCCGCCTGGCCGGGCTCAACCTGTCCCAGGCGCGCTGGCTGGTGTTGCTGCACCTGGCCCGTTTCGAAGAGGCCCCGACCCAGCGTGAGCTGGCCCAGAGCGTGGGCGTCGAAGGCCCGACCTTGGCGCGCCTGCTCGACAGCCTGGAGGCGCAGGGGCTGGTACGCCGGCAGGCGGTGCTGGAAGACCGGCGGGCGAAGAAGATTGTGCTGTGCCCGCCGGCCAAGCCACTGATCGACCAGATCGAGACCATTGCCAATCAATTGCGGGTAGAGCTGTTCACCGGGGTGGACGAGGCGGAGCTGCAGGTGTGCATGCGGGTGCATGCCAAGATCCTGGCCAACCTGGAGAAATCCTGAGGGGGCTGGGGGCGCTTTGCGGCCTTCAAGTTGCCGCTGTCCCTGTGGGAGCGGCTTTAGCCGCGAACACCGGCGCAGCCGGTGCCATGCACCGCGTCGCCTGCTTCGCGGGTGAACCCGCTCCCACAGGGATCTCACCGGCCCTGAAAGTGATGAAGCCCTAGAAGGTATGCCCAAGGTTCAGGTACACCGCCTGCTCATGCGCACTGTTGGCCCCGTAGCTCAGGTTCAACGGCCCCAACGGCGTCTCCAGCCCCAGGAAGATGCTCGCCGCATTGATGTAGCCACTGTCGAAATCGTTGTCGTTGTTCCACGCCCGCCCTCGCTCCAGCGACCCGCCGATGTACAGCGGGAAGTCCAGCGGCACGTAGGCCCGTGGTGTCAGGCGGCGGTAGTAGACCATGCGCATCAGGCTCACGTTCTGCCCCGACACCGAGTCCTGGCGGAAGCCTGACAGCTCCCGCGCGCCACCCAGCACGAAGCTCGACGTCACCACTTCGGTATCATCCAGCGTGCGCCCGTAGCGCCCGCCCAGCACGAAGGTGTTCGGCCCGCTGCTGAGGGCCTTGTCCAGGTTGAACATCCACTGCCGGTAATCCTGGTCGGAATCCAGCGACTGGTCATACTTGCGCAAGGTCAGGCCGATATCCTCGCCGCTGTGCGGGAAGTACACGTTGTCGAGGGTGTCGAACGAGTACTTCAGCTCGTAGAAACCTTCGTTGAAACTGACCTTGGGCAGGTCCTGGTCGCCGATGCGTACCTCGGCCTCGCCCCAGGCCTTGCCCACGCCCAGGCGCACTTCGCCGTTGGTGCCGATCTGCCGCCCCACGTTAAGGCCAAAGCCGTAACGCTCCAGGCGGTACTCGGCCACCGGGTCGTTGTTCAGGGTGGCTTCGATGTTTTGCGAGCTGAAGTCCAGGTACGGCGCGATGAAGTAGCGCGAGCCCACGTCCAGCGGCTGGTAGAACTCGCTGTACAACTCCTGCTGGTCGCCGATCTGGCCACGGGTCAACCATTCGGCGCCGAGGCTGTTGATGCCGTTGACCCGGTAGCTGGCGCCCAGGTTGAAGGCGCTGTCGCCACGCAGGTCGTCCGACAGGTTCAGGCCCAGGCGCAGGTAGTCGGTGCCACCGCGTCGGCCGCGGGCGTTGATCACCAGGGTGTTGTCGTCGCCCTTGTGCACCACGCGGTACTGCACCCGGTCGAAGTAGTCCAGGCCGTACAGCGTGCCCATGTCGGTCTGCAGGCGGCCTAGCTCCAGCGGCGCATCGATCGGTTGGCGGATGTACGAGCGGATGACCTCGTCGCTGACCTTGGAGTCGTTCTCGATCCTGATCGCGGTGATCGTCGGCGTGCGTTGGCGCGGCGAGCGGGCCACGGCCAGGCTGCTGTCACCTTCGGGCTGGCGCAGGGCGGCAAGGCGTGGGTCGAGCAGGCGGGTGGCGCGGTAGCCGGCCTCGATCATTTCCCGGGCGCGGCCAAAATCGGTGACGCCAAAGGCGGTCAGCGGTGGCTGGATGAGGATGTCGTCGCGGTGCAGGCTGGCCAGTTGTTCTTCCGAGTTGCGCCGGGTCATCAGGGTGATGGACTGGTTGAGCACATCGACCACCGTGGCCAGCTGCTTGCGGTCACGCAGCGGAGTGCCGATGTCGACCACGATGGCCAGGTCCACACCCATTTCGCGGGCGACGTCCACCGGGATGTTGTCGACCATGCCGCCATCCACCAGCAGCCGGCCGTCCAGTTCGACCGGGGCGAACACCGCCGGGATCGACATGCTGGCGCGGATCACCTGGGGCAGGTGGCCACGGCGGAACACCACCTTTTCGCCACTGGCGATGTCGGTGGCCACTGCGCGGAAGGGAATGGGCAACTTGTCGAAGTCACGGGTGTCGGCGGTGTGCGCCAGCTTGCTTTCCAGCAGCAGCGCCAGGTTCTGGCCCTGGATCACCCCCAGCGGCAAGCCCAGGCTGCCGTCGTCGCGAAAGCTGAGCTTCTGCTTGACCAGGAAGTCGCGGTCATCCTGCTTGCGCCGGAACGGCACATCCTTGCGCGGCGGGGCATCGGACAGCGCCTGTTGCCAGTCGAGGGTGGTGGCGAGTTTTTCCAGCTCTTCGACACTGTAGCCCGAGGCATACAAGCCGCCGACCACAGCGCCCATGCTGGTGCCGGCGATGGCGTCGATGCGCACGCCCTGTTCCTCCAGGGCCTTGAGCACACCGATGTGGGCCAGGCCACGGGCCGCGCCCCCCGACAGCACCAGGCCAACCTTGGGCCTGGCCGGTTCGGCGGCGAATACCGTGAGAGAGGTGAGGGTGAGCAGGAAACAGAACAGCAAACGGCGCATCGTGAGTCTCAAACCGTGGGCTAAAGACCGCTAGTATAAGCGGCCCCTCACCTGGAGATGCCTCACCATGGCCGACAGCAAACCGGAAATCGTCATCACGTATTGCACCCAGTGCCAATGGCTGCTGCGTGCCGCCTGGCTGGCCCAGGAACTGCTCAGCACCTTCACAGACGACCTTGGCCGGGTGGCCCTGGAGCCTGGCACCGGCGGTATCTTCCGCATCACCTGCAATGGCGTGCAGATCTGGGAGCGCAAGGCCGACGGTGGTTTCCCCGAGGCCAAGGTGCTGAAGCAGCGGGTGCGCGACCAGATCGACCCGCAGCGTGACCTGGGCCACAACGACCGCTGAATCAGGCGCCCTCGGCCAGTGGCCGCTGCCTGGGCGGTTGCTCGGCGGCCAGGCGGCTGGACAGCACGATGGCGAAGATGATCAGCGCGCCGCCCAGCAGCATGCGCAGGGTCGGGGTTTCGGCGAACACCACCCAGGCCACGGCAATGCCGTAGACCGGTTCCATGCCGAACACCACGGCGGCGGTGCGCGCCTTGATCACCGACAGGCTGGCGACGAACAGGCTGTGCGCCACGCCGGTGCAGAAGATGCCGAGCAGGGCGATCCACAGCCAGTCCATGTTGGCTACGCCGGCCAGGTCCGGCGCCGCGAACGGCAGCAGGCACAAGCCCACCACCAGGTTCTGCCACAGCGCCGCCTGCACTGCAGGCAGACGGCCGGAGCCGGCGCGGTTGGTGAGTGACAGCAGGGAGAACAGCAGCCCCGACAGCAATGACCAGAGCAGGCCGCCGGTGGCCTCACTGGCCAGGTCGAATGCCGGCGTGACCAGTACCAGGCCGATGCTGACCAGCAACACCAGCAAAGCCTCGTTGCGGCGGATGCGTTCGCGGAACAGCAGGCCTTCGAGGATCACGGTAAAGGCCGGGAAGCTGGCGAAGCCGAGGGTGGCGATGGCAACGCCGGCGACCTTTACCGCGATGAAGAAGCTGACCCAGTGCCCGGCCAGCAGCACGCCGCCGAGCAGCAGGCGGCGGGCGTCCTGGCCGCTCAGGCGTTGCCAGCCCGGCCCGGCCAGGCTGGCGAACAGGGCCAGGGCGAGCACGGCGAAGGCGGCGCGGCCGAAGACGATGATCGCCGGGCTGGCGCTGGCGGCCAGTTTGCCGAAGACGCCGGTGAGGCCGAAGAACAGCGCGCCGATGTGCAGGGCGCCGAGGGCGGTGCGGTGGTTCATGGGTGGTCCTTGCTCAAGATCTCTACTGGCTGTGCCGGCCTCTTCGCGGGTAAACCCGCTCCCATAGTTACTGCACCGCTTTTGAAGCTTGCGCAGTACCTGTGGGAGCGGGTTTACCCGCGAAAGGGCCGGCACAGGCAAAGTGTATAGGCACAGGCAAAGGCGGTCTGTCGCAAGACTGGCGTCAATTGTCGCCAGACTCTCGCCGCAAAGCCAACGGCGTACACCCGAACGCCCGCAACATCGCCGCCGAAAACGCACTCTGCGAGCTGTACCCCACCTGCGCCGCAATCTCCCCCATCGGTAGCAAGGTCTGCATCACCAGCCGCCGCGCCTTGAGCAAGCGCCGCTGGCGAATGTAGTCCATCGGCGTCATCCCGCATTCCGCGGTAAAGCGCGCATGCAGGCGGGCACTGGACAACCCGGCGATGCGCGCCAGGTCAGCCACTTGCAGCGGGTAGGCGGCATGCCGCTCGATATGCGCATCGAAGGCGGCATAGGGCAGGCGCTGGCTGGCCGCGACGCTGGCTGCCGCCGTGGGGTTGAGGCTGGCCAGCAGCAGCGCTGCCCCTTGCCGGGCAATCAGCGGGTCGTGCATGGGGCTGGTCGCCAGCCAGTCCACCAATTGCTGCTGGCGCTCGTCCAGGCCCAGGGCGGCGGGGCGGTCGAGCAGGCGGCGGCTGGCATCGGCATGTTCGCCCAGTTGCTCGCGCAACCAGTGGTCCCCTGGTACATCCAGCACCAGGCAATCGCTGCCGCCATCGCTGGTGCAGGTGTGATGGGCGCCCGCCGGTACCACGATCAGCCCCTGTCGATCGATCCCGGCGCCATGCCCCTGCACCTCGAACTCCAGGCGCCCGCGCAGGCCGAACACCAGTTGCGGGTGTTCGTGGCTGTGGGCGATCAGGCTGTCGCGGTAATGGCGCAGCGAGAGGATCGGGCCGGCGGTCATGGGGAGAGTCGTCCTCGCGGGGCAGAACCGCATTGTGCCTCATTCCCTGCAGTCCATCACTCGTAACGGTTTTGCCACTGCGCTGTCATCCGCGCCTGCCAGTCTCCAGCAAACTGCGCCGGAGCCCGCCCATGACCCATGCCGAACTGTCCCGTCCCTCGCGCAAGCAACGCGTGCGTACCCTGTGGATTTCCGATGTGCATCTGGGTACCCGCGACTGCCAGGCCGAACACCTGTCGCAGTTCCTCAAGGGCTACCAGGCCGACCGCATCTACCTGGTGGGCGATATCATCGATGGCTGGAAGCTGCGCGGCGGAATCTATTGGCCTCAAGCCCATACCAACGTGATCCGCCGCCTGCTGACCATGAGCAAGCGCGGCACCGAGGTGATCTACGTCACCGGCAACCATGACGAATTCCTGCGCCGTTACTCCAAGCTGATGCTCGGCAACATCCAGCTGGTGGACGAGGCCGAGCACCTGACCGCCGATGGCCGCCGCCTGCTGGTGATCCATGGCGACCAGTTCGACGTGATTACCCGTTACCACCGCTGGCTGGCGTTCCTCGGTGACCGTGCCTACGAGTTCACCCTGGTGCTCAACCGCTGGCTCAACCACTGGCGTGCCCGCTATGGATACGGCTATTGGTCACTCTCGGCGTACCTGAAGCACAAGGTCAAAGGCGCGGTGAACTTCATCAGCGACTTCGAGGATGCCATTGCCCACGAGTGCACCCGCCGCGGTTTTCATGGGGTGGTGTGTGGGCATATCCACCATGCCGAGATTCGCCAGGTGGGGGAGGTGGAGTACCTCAATTGCGGGGATTGGGTGGAGTCGTGCACGGCGCTGATCGAGCATTGGGATGGCACGATCGAGCTTTATCGGCTGGCGGAGGCGCAGGCGCGTGGAGCGCAGGCAGCGGCGGCGGTGCGCGAACCGGCGTAGGGGTTGAGGGCCAAGGGGGCTGCCTTGCAGCCCTTTCGCGACACAAGGCCGCTCCCACAGGCCGCAAAGCGGCCCCAAAAAATCTACAGGCTGATCTTGCCCAGCAGGATATCCCTGAACATCACGAAATCCCCGATCAGGCTATACAGCGGATGGGTAAAGGTCGCAGGTCGGTTCTTTTCGAAAAAGAAATGCCCGACCCAGGCAAAGCCGTAGCCGAACACGGGCAAGGCCAGCAGCAACAACCATTTGCCACTGCCGATGATAAAGGCCAGCAGGGCTATCACCAGGCTGGTGCCGACGAAGTGCAGGCGGCGGCAGGTGGGGTTGCTGTGCTCCCCCAGGTAGTAAGGGTAGAACTCGGCAAAACTGCGAAACTGCGCTGTGCGGTTCATGACAGTGCTCCGGGATTAATACTTCTGGACAAGATGCACGGCGTGGAGCCTGAATCGAGTCTAGAGTGACTGGCGAGGCCTATCAGTGACAATAGGCGCCAATTGAATATCCTTGGGGTTCACCGCAGGAGCGGTCAGCATAAATGCCTGTCATGAGCGAAAGAACCACGTCAGCCAGCTGGGCATCAGGGATCGTGAAGGCACTCGAGCTGGAAGGGCTGGACTGCCGGGCCATGTTCAAGCAGCTGGGGCTGGATTTCGCTGCCCTCGACGACCCCGACGCGCGCTTTCCCCAGGACTCCATGACCCGGCTGTGGCAACTGGCAGTGGAACTGTCGGGCAACGAGGCCATAGGCCTGAACATGGCGCGGGTGGTGCGCCCGGCGTCGTTCCATGTGGTGGGCTATGCGTTGATGTCTAGCCGCACCCTGGCCGAAGGCTTCGAGCGCCTGGTGCGTTACCAGCGCATCATCGCCGAAAGCTCCGACCTCAGCTTCGTCCTCGGCCCCGAGGGTTATTCGCTGATCCTGACCGTACACGGCGACCATCTGCCACCGACCCGGCACAGTGCCGAGGCATCGCTGGCCTGCGCGCTGGCGCTGTGCAGCTGGCTCAGCGGTCGGCCGGTGCAACCGCGCCGGGTGCTGGTGCAGGGGCCGCAGCCAAAGAATATCGAACCGTACAAGGTGGCGTTCCATTCGCCGCTGGTGTTCGGGGCACCGCACGATGCGCTGGTGTTCGAGCGCGCCGACATGGAGGCGCCGCTGCCCACCGCCAACGAAGCCATGGCCATCCTGCATGACCGCTTTGCCGGCGAATACCTGGCGCGCTTCTCGGAAAGCCGGGTCACCCACCGCGTGCGCCAGGTACTGTGCCGCATCCTGCCGCAGGGCGAGCCCAAGCGCGAAACCCTGGCCCAGGCCCTGCACCTGTCGCAGCGCACCTTGCAGCGGCGGCTGCAGGAAGAAGGCACCAGCTTCCAGACCCTGCTCGACGATACCCGCCGCGAATTGGCCGAACAGTACCTGGCGCAGCCAGGCATGACCCTGCTGGAAACCGCCTACCTGCTGGGTTTTGCCGACCCCAGCAACTTCTACCGGGCGTTCCGCCGCTGGTTCCATGCCACACCCAGTGAGTACCGCGCCCGCCTGGGTGCCGAGCCCGAGGTGGTCAGTGACGCCAGAACGCCGGCATGCACAACACTAGCACGGTGATGATTTCCAATCGGCCGAGCAGCATGCCGCTGGCAAGAATCCACTTGGCAGCGTCCGGCAGCGTGGCGTAGTTGCCCGACGGGCCGATCACTTCACCCAGACCCGGGCCCACACCCGAGACCGTGCCGGCAGCGCCGGTCAGGGCGGTCATCCAGTCCACGCCAAGCAACGACAGCAGCAGCGCCATGACGCAGATGGTGATGGCGAAGAAGAACGAGAAAGTCAGGATCGAACGCACGATTTCTTCGTCGAGGCGGTGGCCGTTGTACTTCTGCTTGATCACTGCGCGTGGGTGGATCAGCTGGTTGAGGCTGGCCTTGAGCAGGATGTAGGCGACCTGGAAGCGGAAGATCTTGATGCCACCTGCCGTCGAGCCGGAGCAGCCACCGACGAAGCCCAGGTAGAAGAACAGCATCAGCGAGAAGTTGCCCCACAGGCTGTAGTCACCCAGGGCGAAGCCGGTGGTGGTGACCACCGAAGTCACGTTCAGCGCAACGTGGCGCAGGGCGTCGAGCCAGTGCAGGTTGGTGGTGGCCCAGTACCAGGTGCCAAGCACCAGCCAGGTGACCACCAGCATGCCCAGCAAACCCTGCACCTGCTGGTCGCGGATCAGTGCCTTGCGGTTGCCGCGCAGGGTCGCCACGTAAAGGGTGAATGGCAGGCTGCCGAGGATCATCACCACCACCGCGACCCAGTGCACGGCCGGGATATCCCACTTGGCCAGCGACTGGTCGGAGGTGGAAAACCCGCCAGTGGAAATCGCCGACATGGCGTGGTTGATCGCATCGAACGGGCTCATGCCGGCCCACCAGAAGCCCAGCGCGCCCAGGATCGAGAAGCCGACGTATACCCCCACGATCGACTTGGCGACCATGTGCGAGCGCGGCATGACCTTCTCCGAGCGGTCGGACGATTCGGTCTGGAACAGGCGCATGCCACCGATGCGCAGCAGCGGCAGGATCGCTACCGCCATGCCGATGAAGCCGATGCCGCCGAGCCAGTGCAGCATCGAACGCCACATCAGGATGCCCGGTGACATGTTGTCCAGCCCGCTGAGCACGGTGGCGCCGGTGGCGGTGATGCCCGACATGCTTTCGAAGAAGGCGTCGGTGTAGCTGATGTGCTGGGTCAGCAGGAACGGCAGGGCGGCGAACACGCACACCACCAGCCAGCTGCTGACGGTCAGCAGGTACATGTCGCGCGGGCGCAGGTGCACATGCTCGGGGCGGCCCTGGAGCACCAGGGCCAGGCCGGCGATGAAGGTGATCAGGCTCGACCAGAGGAACGACGGCATGTCACGGGTGCGTTCGAAGATCACCAGGGTCGCCATGGGCACGGCCATGCTGACGGCGAGGGTAATCAGGAAGATGCCGATGATGAAACCAATGATCCTTAAGGTCGGCAACGCCATGTGATCTGCTCTGACTCGAAACGGAAGGGCGCCATTCTACCTATGGGTCTGGTGATGTAAACGCTAGAATGGCGGCACATTTACCTGCCAGGAGGGTAGCCGATGGAGGCTCTCGACGCATTGCTCAACCGTGTTTCCGTGCCACGCCTGACCGACCCGGCGCCCAATGCCGCCCAGCGCGAGGCGCTGTTCCAGGCCGCCCTGCGCGCTCCGGACCACGGCCAGCTGCGGCCGTGGCGCTTTCTCACCATCGAAGGCCAGGGCCGCGAGAAGCTGGGTGAGCTGTTCGCCGAAGCGCTGCAGCACAAGGGGGATGCCAGCCAGGCTGCCCTGGACAAGGCCCGCGCCATGCCCCTGCGGGCGCCGTTGCTGATCGTGGTCGTTGCCAAGCTGCAGGACCACTTCAAGGTGCCCAAGTCCGAGCAGCGGCTGGCGGCAGGCTGTGCCGCGCACGGCATCCTGATTGCGGCGCATGCGCAAGGTATCGGTGCGGTGTGGCGCACCGGGGATATGGCTTTCGATGCCCATGTGCACAAGGGCCTGGGGCTGGCCGCGAACGAGGAGCTGATCGGTTACCTGTATGTGGGTACGCCGCTGACCGAGCCGCGCACCGCGCCGACTCTGGAAACTGCAGATTTCGTCAGTGCCTGGGGCGAGTAACGCAGCCTTGGGCTGATTGCCGTATCAAGGCATCCGGCCCTTTCGCGGGTAAACCCGCTCCCACAGGTGTTGCGCAAATTTCAGGCCTTGCACAGTACCTGTGGAAGAGGGCGGGTGCCTTTACAGCACATCACCGCCCGCCGCTCCCACAGGTGGTGCGCAAATCTCAGGCCTTGCACAGGTACCTGTGGGAGCGGGTTTACCCGCGAAGAGGCCGGGAGCGTTTACATCAAATCAACTGCCTGTCGCTTCAGTCACAGGCAACTCCAGCCGCGCCACAAAGCCCCCTTGTGGATGGTTTTCCAGCACCAGGCTGCCACCATGCCGCTCCGCCGCCTTGCGTGCAATCGCCAGCCCCAGCCCATGCCCCGGCGCATCCTGCCCCGGCGCACGGAAGAACGGTTCTCCCAGCTGCGCCAGGTGTTCCGCCGCCGCCCCCGGCCCATGGTCACGCACGCTGATCACGATACGGTCCTGCTCGCGCACGGCGCTGACTTCGATCGGCTGGCCCTGCGGGTTGAAGCGCAGGGCGTTGCGCAGCAGGTTGTCCACGGCACGCTCGATCAGTGTTGGCCAACCCTGCAAGGTCAACCCCGGTTGTGCCTCCAGGCGCACGTCCTGCTCTGGTGCGCTGAGCTGGGCGTCCTTGCGCACGCTGCCGAGCAGGGCGTTGAGGTCGACCGGCTCGGCATGGGCCTGTTCGGCATCGACCCGCGCCAGGGCGAGAATTTCGCTGATCAGGTCTTCCAGGCGGTCGCATTCGCGGGTCAGGCGTGGCCACAGCGCCTCACGCTGCTCCG
The DNA here is from genome assembly GCF_032971465.1 of Pseudomonas sp. LSJ-87. Taxonomy (NCBI): domain Bacteria; kingdom Pseudomonadati; phylum Pseudomonadota; class Gammaproteobacteria; order Pseudomonadales; family Pseudomonadaceae; genus Pseudomonas; species Pseudomonas sp. LSJ-87. The sequence continues at coordinate 77,927 of NZ_JAWJYQ010000004.1, forward strand.
GCTCGGCGCGCTCGGCCAAGGCCAGGGCGATACGCAGCCTGGCCAGCGGTGAGCGCAGTTCATGGGACACATCGCGCAGCAACTGGCGCTGGCTGCCGATGGTGCTTTGCAGGCGCGCGCCCATCTTGTTGAAGTCCTTGGCCAGCACGCCGAACTCGTCACGCCGCGCCGCCAGCTGCGCCAGGCTGTTCTGCTGGTAGGTGGTCTGGCCCAGGTCATGCACGGCGCTGCGCAGGCGGCTGAGCGGGCGGGTGATGGACAGGGTCACCAGCAGGCTGAACAGGGTCAGCACCACCAGGGCAATGCCCAGCGCACTGAGCGGCCACAACAGGCTTTCGCGGTGCCAGGCATCCAGCGCCGGGTGGGGGATGCGGTAGATCAGCAGGTATGTCTCGCCGGTGTCGGGGCTGGTGTATTCCTCGGTCAACCGGCGCCACGGCAGGCGCCGCTGGTCATTGTGCTGGCGTGCCTCGAAGGCCGCCGCACGGCGCGGGAAGGTGCCGGGCACCACGGCTTCGCCACTGTCGTCGAGCACCTGCACGTCGATCTTGTAGCGGTCCTTGCGCCGTTCCAGGAAGTGCTGTGCCGAAGCCAGGCCTTCCTGTTCGTAATGCTTGGCCCACTTGCTGGCCAGGGTATTCAGGCCCGGGTGGCGGCTGAGGATCCAGGCGTCCTGGTTGAGCATATGGCCCAGCAGGATCGACAGGCCCGCAACCAGGGTGATGGCCAGCCAGAAACTGGCCAGGATGCGCCAGAACAGTGAACGCAAGTGCACCTCCTGCAAACAAGAAAAGCCCGGCTCGCACTGAGGCGGGCCGGGCATCGGGCGGACAGCTTACTGGGCCTTGTTGCCTTTTTCAGCTTTCCAGGCCTGGAACTCCTGCCACTCGGCTTTCTGTGCGGCGCGTTCCTTCTGCAGTTCGTCGAACTTCTTCTGCTGCTCAGGCTTGAGCAGGGCACGGACCGCGCTGTCGGTCTTGTCGCGGTTGGCCTGCAGTTCGTCCTTCAGCGCCTTCTGGTCGGCGGCCGGCAGTTTGGACAGGTAGCGCTCGGTGATGTCGCGGCGCTGTTTCATCTGCTCGCCCATCAGTTTGCCGATCTGCTGGCGCTGGTCACGGCTCAGGTCCAGCTGGTGGAAAGGCGCATCACCGCGATGATGTGGGCCGTCGTGGCGCGGGCCGCCTTCAGGCATGGCCATGGCCACGGTCGGCAGGGCGGCGGCGAACATCAGGGCGATAAGGGTCTTGCGCATGGTGTCTCTCCTTTCATGGGCCGGTGGTTACCGGATGAGCACAGTCTAGGGAGATCACCGTCAAGCGCGGTCAGTGGATGGTAAAGGCTCGGTAAAGATGTTCAGAGGCAGTAGTAATAACCACGGCTGCGCAGGGCGACGATGCGCGGCCGGCCATCGGCGTGGGGGCCGATCTTCTTGCGCAGGTTGCTGACATGCATGTCCAGGCTGCGGTCGTACAGGGTCAGCTTGCGGCCCAGGCCGATCTGCGCCAGTTCCTGCTTGTCCAGCGGCTCGCCGGGTTGGCGCAGCAGGGCTTCGAGAATGCGGCTTTCGGACAGGGTCAGGGTCATTTCGCGGCCATCGATGCTGGCCACGCCACGGGCTGGGCTGTAGACCAGGTCGCCCAGCTCCACCTGGCTGGTGGTGGTAGTGGGGTGGCTGCGGCGCAGCACGGCACGCAGGCGAGCGGTGAGTTCACGCGGGTCGCAAGGTTTGGCCAGGTAGTCGTCGGCGCCCAGTTCCAGGCCGAGGATGCGGTCCAGCGGCTCGCCGCGGGCCGAGAGCATCAGCACCGGCAGTTCGGCATGCTCGCTGCGCAACTGCTTGAGCAGTTCCAGGCCACTGCCGTCGGGCAGCATCACGTCCAGCACCACGGCCGCCGGGGCATGCGTGGCCAGGGCCTGGCGTGCGCTCTGGCCATCGTGGCAGGCGCGCACGGTAAACCCTTCCTGGGTCAGCCAGCTGCCGAGCAGCTCGCACAGCTCCTGGTCATCATCTATCAGTAACAGCTCGCTCATGACTCACTCAATTCAACCATTGACGGCGGCTATTCGGCCCGCCAGTGGCAAAGATACCGCAGACTGATGGCAACAGTATAACTGCCGGTACCGCGTGGGCTTATTCGCGGGCTTGCCCGCTCCCACAGGTAACCCACAAACCTCAGGACCCGTGGTGTCCCTGTGGGAGCGGGCAAGCCCGCGAAGAAGGCCACGCGGTCTCAGATCAAGGCAGCACTTGCTTGAACGGCTTGACCACCACCTTGTCGTACACGCCCGCGGCAATGTAAGGGTCGGCATCGGCCCAGGCCTGCGCCGCGGCCAGGGAGTCGAACTCGGCAACGATCAGGCTGCCGCTGAAACCCGCTTCGCCCGGGTCGTTGCTGTCGATGGCCGGGTGCGGGCCGGCCAGTACCACGCGGCCTTCGGCCTTCAGCTGCTGCAGGCGTTCGATGTGCGCCGGGCGGGCGGCCAGACGCTTTTCCAGGGAGTTTGCGACGTCGCTGGCGATGATGGCGTAGAGCATGTCAATCCTTGGGTTTGGAGGTAGAAGGGTCGTCGTGCAGGTGGCGCGACAGGTACACGCCCTGCGCTACCAGGAACATCACGGTCATGCCCAGGCTGCCGAACACCTTGAAGTCGACCCAGAAGTCCTGGAAGGTGAAGGCGACGAACAGGTTGGCCGCGCCACAGAACAGGAAGAAGCCGATCCAGGCCAGGTTCAGGCGGGTCCAGATGGCATCGGGCAGGCTCAGGGCGTGGCCCATGATGCGCTTGATCAGCACCCGGTCGCCGATGAAGTGGCTGCCGGCGAAGCCCAGGGCGAACAGCCAGTTCACCACCGGCGCCTTCCACTTCAGGAAGGTTTCGCTGTGGAAGGTCAGGGTCAGGCCGCCGAACACCAGGCAGGCCACCAGGGTCAGCCACTGGCCCTTTTCCAGCTTGCGCTGGCGCAGGAACAGCGCGCCGTAAACCACCAGCGAGCTGATGATCAGCATGGCCGTGGCGCTGTAGATGCCGCCGAATTCGAAGCTGTGGCCGGCGACTTCCATGGGGCGCGGGTCGAGCTTGTAGACGATGAAGAACAGCAGCAGCGGGATGAAATCGATGAATTGTTTCACAATGGCAGCCAGAATCGGGATGTGACGGCATAATAACAAACATCGATTCCAGCGAAAGCGCTCCTCCATGAATGTTGATCTGCACTGTCACAGCACGGCCTCCGACGGCGCCCTGTCGCCCTCGATACTGGTCGCCCGGGCTCATGAGCATGGGGTGCAAACGCTGGCACTGACCGACCATGACACCATCGAAGGCCTGCCCGAGGCGCGCCAGGCGTGCCGCGACAAGGGCATGCACTGGGTCAGCGGGGTGGAGCTGTCGTGCACCTGGGGTGGCGCGACCATCCATGTGCTGGGCTATGACTTCCCGCTCGACGCACCGCCCCTGCTGGCGGCGATCGAAGCGCTGCACCGCGGCCGCTGGCTGCGCGCCGAAGAAATCGACAAACGGCTGGCGGCCAAGGGCATGCCCGGTACCCTCGACGGCGCCCGCGCCGTGCAGCACGAACTGGGCGATAGCGGCAACGCCCCGGCGCGCCCGCATTTTGCCGAGTACCTGGTGCGTGCCGGGCACGTCAAGGACCGCGGCGAGGCGTTTCGCAAATGGCTGGGCGCCGGCAAGCTGGGGGACGTCAAGCAGCACTGGCCTACCCTCGATGAAACCGTCGCCACCCTGCGCCAGTCCAACGCTTGGGTGAGCCTGGCGCATCCCATGCACTACGATCTGACCCGCAGCAAGCGCAGAAGGCTGATTGCCGACTATATTCAGGCAGGCGGGCAGGCGCTTGAAGTGGTCAACGGGATGATGCCTGCCGAGCAGGTGGGCACCATGTCCATCCTCACCCGTGAGTTCGGCCTGCTGGCAAGCGCTGGCAGTGACTTCCACGGCCCCGGCACCTGGGGCGAGATCGGTGCCTACCGGCCTTTGCCCGAGGACCTGCCACCTCTGTGGCGCCGATTCAGCCATGAACAGCCTTTGGCGGTATGAACAGGACGACTACGTGAGCCAATTTTTCCAGATTCATCCGGAGAACCCGCAGCAGCGCCTGATCAAGCAGGCCGTCGAGATTATCCGCAAGGGCGGTGTAGTGGTGTACCCGACGGATTCGGCCTATGCGCTGGGTTGCCAGATGGGTGACAAGGCGGCCATCGAACGGGTGCGGCGCCTGCGCGGGCTGGACAAGACCCACAACTTCACCCTGATGTGCTGCGACATGTCGCAGCTGGGGTTGTACGCCAAGGTCGATACCGGCACCTTCCGCCTGCTCAAGGCACATGTGCCGGGGCCTTACACGTTCATCCTCAATGGCACGCGCGAAGTGCCGCGCCTGCTGTTGCACGATAAACGCCGCACCATCGGGCTACGGGTGCCGGCCCATGCCATCACCCTGGCCTTGCTGGCTGAACTGGGCGAGCCGTTGATGAGTGTGAGCCTGATCCTGCCGGGCGATACCGAGCCAATGACCGACCCTTACGAGATCCGTGAGCGCCTGGAGCACCATGTCGACCTGGTGATCGACGGCGGTTTCGGTGACCTCAAGGCATCGACCATCATCGACCTGTCCGGTGATGAGCCGGAACTGGTCCGTGAAGGCTGCGGCGACCCCACGCCGTTCCTGGTCAACGCGTGAGCCAGGTGGAAACGCCCGAGGCACCGGCCGAACAGGCCGAGGTGCCTCGCCAACTGCAATTGGCCCTGGTCTATGGCGAAGCCCTGACCGAGCTGCCGCTGGACCTGTACATCCCGCCGGACGCCCTGGAAGTCATCCTCGAAGCCTTCGAAGGGCCGCTGGACCTGTTGCTGTACCTGATCCGCAAGCAGAACATCGACATCCTCGACATCCCGGTGGCGGAAATCACCCGCCAGTACATGGGCTACGTGGAGCTGATGAAGAGCGTGCGCCTGGAGCTGGCCGCCGAATACCTGGTGATGGCTGCCATGCTCGCCGAGATCAAGTCGCGCATGTTGCTGCCGCGCTCGGCCGACGTCGAGGAGGAGGAGGGCGACCCGCGCGCCGAACTGATCCGCCGGCTGCAGGAGTACGAGCGCTTCAAGGCCGCCGCCGAAGGTATCGATGAATTGCCACGGGTTGGCCGCGAGGTGGTGGTGCCGCGGCTGGAGGCGCCGCAGGCCAAGGTGCGCAAGCTGTTGCCCCAGGTCAGCCTGGAGGAGCTGCTGGTGTCGATGGCCGAGGTGATGCGCCGCAACGACCTGTTCGAAAGCCATCAGATCACCCGCGAGACCTTGTCCACCCGCGAACGCATGAGCCAGGTGCTGGAACGCCTGAAGGGCGGCGGTTTCGTGCCGTTCGTCGAGCTGTTCGCCGTCGAGGAGGGCAAGCTGGGTGTGGTGGTGACGTTCATGGCGATTCTCGAGCTGGTGAAGGAATCGCTGATCGAACTGGTGCAGAATGAACCCTTCGCCGCCATCCACGTGCGGCTTCGCCCCGCGCTTGTTGAAGAACCTGATGAACCTGAATGAACCCCGCGACCTGGCGTCGCTGATCGAAGCCTTCCTGCTGGCTTCGGGCAAGCCGCAATCCCTGGAGCGCCTGTACGAACTGTTCGAGGAAGCCGAGCGACCGGAGCCCAAGGTCTTCAGGCAGGCTCTGGAGCTGCTGGGCAAGTCGTGCAATGGCCGTGCCTTCGAGCTCAAGGAGGTGGCCAGCGGTTACCGCCTGCAGATTCGCGAGGACTTTGCGCCGTGGGTCGGGCGCCTGTGGGAAGAACGCCCGCAGCGCTACTCGCGCGCGCTGCTGGAAACCCTGGCCCTGATCGCCTACCGCCAGCCCATCACCCGTGGCGAAATCGAGGATGTGCGTGGCGTAGCGGTGAACAGCAACATCATCAAGACCCTGATGGAGCGCGAGTGGATCCGCGTGGTCGGCTACCGCGAAGTGCCCGGGCGGCCGGCGATGTTCGCCACTACCAAGGCGTTTCTCGACCATTTCAACCTCAAGAGCCTGGACGAGCTGCCAGCCTTGGCCGAGCTGCGGGAGATGGAGCCCGAGCCGCTGCTCGACCCGGATGATGCGCCAGTGCCGGCGCACCTGCAGGCATTGGCGGATGCCAGCCTTGGGGAAGAGGAAGAGGTTGCCGAGCCGAAGGAGGAGACCAGCTTCCGTAGCCTGCTGGTGGAGCTGGATGCGATGGAAGAGGGGCTGAAGACCGATTTCGATGATTTGCGCGAGGAAGAGGCTGAGGCTGCTGTGGAAGAAGAGGGCAAGGTGCAGCCTTGAGTCTTGTGTTGTCTGTGCTGGCCCTTTCGCGGGTAAACCCGCTCCCACAGCGATATCACAGGTCCTGAGAGTGATGCGGTACCTGTGGGAGCGGGTTTACCCGCGAAGAGGCCGGTACTGCCAATACATAACCATTAGGCAGAAACCCCTCGCAAAGCCCACAAAACCCTCTACCCTCCAGTGCGTTCCCCCGCCGAACCGCGTATGATGCGCGGCCTTTTGGCGCGTTCGTCGCCAGAACCCTTATTTCATTCCTACACCGGGAGGTGCCCAGATGAGTGAGCAAGACCTGCAAGATACCGAAATCACCCCTCCATCCGGCGAAAAGCTGCAGAAAGTGCTGGCGCGCATTGGCGTTGGCTCGCGCCGTGACGTCGAGGCCTGGATCAGCCAGGGCCGCATCAAGGTCAACGGCGTCGAGGCCACCCTCGGCCAGCGCGTCGACCTGCACGACGCCATTGCCGTGGATGGCAAGCTGATCAAGCGCGAAGAGGCCGCCGAGGCCACCCGCCGGGTGATCATGTACAACAAGCCCGATGGCGAAATCTGCACCCGTGACGACCCGGAAGGTCGCCCGACCGTGTTCGACCGCCTGCCACGGCCGAAAGAAGGCCGCTGGATCAACATTGGCCGCCTCGACATCAACACCACCGGCCTGCTGCTGTTCACCACCGACGGTGAACTGGCCAACCGCCTGATGCACCCGTCCTACGAGATGGACCGTGAGTACGCGGTACGTGTGCGTGGTGAGGTCGACGACGAGATGATCGAGCGCCTGAAGGCCGGCGTGATGCTGGAAGATGGCCCGGCCAAGTTCACCGACATCCAGAAGGCACCAGGTGGCGAAGGCTTCAACCACTGGTACCACTGCGTGGTGATGGAAGGCCGCAACCGTGAAGTGCGTCGCCTGTGGGAGTCTCAGGGCATGGTGGTCAGCCGCCTGAAGCGCGTGCGTTTCGGCCCGGTGTTCCTCAACTCCGACCTGCCGATGGGCCGCTGGCGTGAAATGAGCCAGGGCGAAATCGACATCCTCGCTGCTGAAGTGGGCCTGCAGCCGGTGGCGCTGCCAGCCATGAAGCTCAAGGCCAAGGACAAGATGGAGCGCCTGCAGCGCAAGTCGACCCGCCCGCTGGGCCGTGGCGAGCGCGTGCGCAACCTGCGCCCGGCTCACGAAGGTGCTGCTGCTGGCGAACGCCCGGCGCGCCAGCCGCGTGAAGAGGCCCCGCGCAAGACCGGCCGTGGCAGCACCGTGGCCGAACGCCCGAGCGAGATGCGCAAGCGTCCGGCCAAGCCTGAAGGTGACAAGCCGGCAGGGCGTGGCCGCGGCAAACCGCGTGGTTGATTGGCCTGTGTGGTAATCGAGAAACCAGCCTTCGGGCTGGTTTTTTATGCCTGTCAGATTTTGGGGCTGCTGTGCAGCCCATCGCGACACAAGGCCGCTCCCACAGAAAACGCGTCACCTGTGGGAGCGGCCTTGTGTCGCGAAAGGGCCGCAAAGCGGCCCCAAGATATTGAACAAAAAGAATTTTCGGACGACTGGCAAGTTCCCGAACCACCCTGTAAAGAAAATTGTACGAATGTGGTCGGTTTCAGCCCGGATTTCAGATTAGGTCGAATCGTGTAAACAAACCTTGCCGCCGACTCCCCGTCAAAACAGCCAGCCAAGCCCCACCCACCCTTGCCCAAAGCCCCGCCCCACGGTGTTATAGCCGCCATTGCCGTGTGCAAAAGCCTGTCCACAGAGCCAGGCTGACAAAACAACAAATGGAGGCGCCATGTACGCCGATCACTTCGCCTTTCAAGGCCCACACCACAGGATCGCTGCGTTTTTTCCCGAGGAAACGATGCAACGCGTTGACGCCTGCGCGTTTGCAGGGGTATACAGTGCGCCGCGTTTTACCTGTGACTCCCTTGCGTACCGCGCACTCTTGATCACGCCTGGTTGACCCGCCCCGGCGGCACCTGAGGTCAGGAAACCCAAGGTAACCACCTTGCCCATTCCGCTGCGCCACGAGCGCGGTGGGTCCGATTCCGTCACAGATAAAAACAATGCAGGTGACTTCGTTCATGAGTGGACAAAACATGCATTCAGGCGAGCTCAAGCGGGGCCTGAAGAACCGCCATATTCAGTTGATCGCCCTCGGCGGTGCGATTGGTACCGGCCTGTTCCTCGGCTCGGCAGGCGTGATGAAATCCGCTGGCCCGTCGATGATCCTTGGCTACGCCATCTGCGGCTTCATCGCCTTTATGATCATGCGCCAGCTCGGCGAAATGATCGTCGAAGAGCCGGTGGCCGGCTCGTTCAGCCATTTCGCCCACACCTACTGGGGTGGTTTCGCCGGCTTCCTGTCGGGCTGGAACTGCTGGGTGCTGTACATCCTGGTGGGCATGTCGGAGCTTTCGGCGGTCGGCAAGTATGTCCACTACTGGTGGCCGGAGATCCCTACCTGGGTCACGGCGGCAGCGTTCTTCGTGCTGATCAACGCCATCAACCTGATGAACGTGAAGTTCTTCGGTGAGGCCGAATTCTGGTTTGCCATCATCAAGGTGGTGGCCATCGTCAGCATGATCGGCCTGGGTGCCTACCTGCTGACCAGCGGCAGCGGCGGCCCTGAAGCCACCGTGGCCAACCTGTGGTCGCACGGCGGCTTCTTCCCGAACGGTGTCAGCGGGCTGGTGATGGCCCTGGCCTTCATCATGTTCTCCTTCGGTGGCCTGGAAATGCTCGGCTTCACCGCTGCCGAGGCCGACAAGCCGAAGACCGTGATCCCCAAGGCGATCAACCAGGTCATCTACCGTATCCTGATCTTCTATGTCGGTGCCCTGGTGGTGCTGCTGTCGCTGACCCCATGGGACAACCTGGTCGCCAGCATCGATGCCTCCGGCGGCAGCTATGGCAGCAGCCCGTTCGTGCAGGTGTTCTCGCTGCTGGGCAGTGACGTGGCTGCGCACCTGCTGAACTTTGTGGTCCTGACTGCAGCGCTGTCGGTGTACAACAGCGGCACCTACTGCAACGCCCGCATGCTGCTGGGCATGGCCGAACAAGGTGACGCCCCGGCGTCGCTGGCCAAGGTCGACAGCCGCGGTGTGCCGGTGCGCTCGATCCTGGCGTCGGCAGGCGTGACGCTGATCGCGGTGCTGCTCAACTACCTGATGCCGCAAAACGCGCTGGAGCTGCTGATGTCGCTGGTGGTGGCCACCCTGGTTATCAACTGGGCGATGATCAGCTACTCGCACCTGAAGTTCCGCCAGCACCTGGACCGCACTGGCCAGAAGCCGCTGTTCAAGGCGCTGTGGTACCCCTATGGCAACTACATCTGCCTGGCGTTCGTGGTGCTGATCCTGGGCATCATGGCGATGATCCCGGGTATCCAGGTTTCCGTGTATGCGATCCCGGTGTGGCTGTTCGCCATGTTCGTGGTCTACATGGTCAAGCCGCGCCGCAAGGCGCAGGCGCTTGGGGCTGCTGGTAGCGTGGCCAAGTAAGGCGCTGCAGGTAGCGTACAAATAACCCGAAGTCAGGAACTGGCTTCGGGTTTTTTATTGCCTGTACCGGCCTTTTCGCGGGTAAACCCGCTCCCACAGGGACATCACCTGACCTGAAAGCAGCGCTATACCTGTGGGAGCGGGTTTACCCGCGAAGAGGCCGGCACAGGCAAAAATCAGATCTGCTCCAGCAACCAACTGCGAAACGCCCGCAGCGACGGTAACGCCTCATTGCGCGGCGGGTAGATCAGGTAATAACTGCGCTGGCTGGCAAATGCCACCCCGGGGCTGTACAGCTCACCCTTGGCCAGTTCTTCCTCCACCAGTATGCGCGGCACCAGGCCGATGCCGATCCCGGCCCGTACCGCCTGGATCAGGTGTGAGGTCAGCTCGAAGCTCGGCCCCAGGCGCATCGCCCGGTGCGCCAGGCCATGGTGCGAAAACCACTCGCCCCAGGCATGCGGGTTGTTGGCCACATTCAGCAGCACCTCTTCACTGATGCGTGCAGGGCTCCAGCCCTGGCTGTCCGCGCCAGCCTCCGGCGGCAATATCACCACCAGTTCCTCGGCATGCAGGCGATGGCAGATCAACCCCGGCAGGTCGTGGCTGGCCACGCCGATGGCGGCATCGATCTCGCTGGTGTCGAAGTTGATGGCTTCGATGCGTGAATGTATGTGCACCAGCATGCCCGGGTGGGCGCTGTAGAAGGCGTGCAGCCGTGGCAGCAGCCATTTCGAGCCGAAGGTGGGCAAGGTGGCCAGGCGCAAGGTGCCCACCCCCGACTGGTAGGCCAATGCCTGCAAGGTGGCGCTGCGGATGCGCCCAAGTGCCTCGCTGAGCTCGCGCTGGTACAGGCGGCCGACATCGGTCAGCTGCACCTGGCGCCCCTCGCGGCGGAACAGGGTCAGGCCCAGTTGCTGCTCCAGCGCCTGCACCTGGCGGCTGACCGCGCTCTGGGTCAGCGACAGCTCGGCAGCGGCGCGGGTGTAGCTTTCATGCCGGGCGGCAGCCTCGAAAGCCAGTAGCAGCGACATGGATGGGGTCAGATGGCGGTAATTCATTCATGAAAGTCATTAATAGCGGCAGGATTATCCGTTTGCCCCTGAAGCAAAACTACAGGAACATTGGCCTGCACGTCACCTCCGCATGCCATCACCCATGCCGGAACGACAGGAATCCCGTGAATTAGCCAATATCAAGAGGCCATCCTTCGATGATCGCCCAGCTGCCGACCGTTGCCCCGAGCGCCAACTACCCCGAATTCCTCGAAGCCCTGCGCAACAGCGGCTTCCGTGGCCAGATCAGTGCCGACTACGGTACCCGCACGGTGCTGGCCACCGACAACTCGATCTACCAGCGCTTGCCACAGGCGGCGGTGTTCCCGCTGGACGCCGACGATGTGGCGCGGGTCGCCACGCTGATGGCCGAGGAGCGCTTCCAGCAGGTCAAGCTGACCCCGCGCGGCGGTGGTACCGGCACCAACGGGCAGTCGCTGACCGACGGGATCGTCGTCGACCTGTCGCGGCACATGAACAAGATCCTCGAAATCAACGTCGAGGAACGCTGGGTGCGGGTGCAGGCCGGTACCGTCAAGGACCAGCTCAACGCCGCGCTCAAGCCACACGGGCTGTTCTTCGCCCCCGAGCTGTCCACCTCCAACCGTGCCACTGTCGGCGGCATGATCAACACCGATGCCAGTGGCCAGGGCAGCTGCACCTATGGCAAGACCCGCGACCACGTACTGGAGCTTCACAGCGTGCTGCTCGGTGGCGAGCGCCTGCACAGCCTGCCGATCGACGATGCCGCGCTGGAGCAGGCCTGTGCCGCGCCCGGCCGGGTCGGCGAGGTGTACCGCATGGCGCGGGAAATCCAGGAAACCCAGGCCGACCTCATCGAAACCACCTTCCCCAAGCTCAACCGTTGCCTGACCGGCTACGACCTGGCGCACCTGCGCGACGAGCAGGGCCGCTTCAACCTCAACAGCGTGCTGTGCGGTGCCGAGGGCTCGCTGGGCTATGTGGTCGAAGCCAAGCTCAATGTGCTGCCGATCCCCAAGTACGCCGTGCTGGTCAACGTGCGCTACACCAGCTTCATGGATGCCCTGCGTGACGCCAACGCGCTGATGGCGCACAAGCCGCTGTCGATCGAGACCGTCGACTCCAAGGTGCTGATGCTGGCGATGAAGGACATCGTCTGGCACAGCGTCGCCGAATACTTCCCGGCCGACCCCGAGCGCCCGACCCTGGGCATCAACCTGGTGGAGTTCTGCGGCGACGAGCCGGCCGAGGTCAATGCCAAGGTGCAAGCGTTCATCCAGCACCTGCAGAGCGACACCAGCGTCGAGCGCCTGGGCCACACCCTGGCCGAGGGCGCCGAGGCGGTGACCCGCGTCTACACCATGCGTAAACGTTCGGTGGGCCTGCTGGGCAACGTCGAGGGCGAAGTGCGCCCGCAACCGTTCGTGGAAGACACCGCGGTACCGCCGGAGCAACTGGCCGACTACATCGCCGACTTCCGTGCACTGCTCGATGGCTACGGCCTGGCCTACGGCATGTTCGGCCACGTCGATGCCGGTGTGCTGCACGTGCGCCCGGCACTGGACATGAAGGACCCGGCCCAGGCCGCACTGGTCAAGCCGATTTCCGACGCCGTGGCGGCGCTGACCAAAAGCTATGGCGGCTTGCTGTGGGGCGAGCACGGCAAGGGCCTGCGTTCGGAATACGTGCCGGAGTACTTCGGCGAGCTGTACCCGGCGCTGCAGCGCCTGAAGGGCGCTTTCGACCCGCACAACCAGCTCAACCCGGGCAAGATCTGCACCCCGCCAGACAGCGCCGAAGGCCTGACCAAGGTCGATGGCGTGACCCTGCGCGGCGACCTCGACCGCACCATCGACGAACGCGTGTGGCAGGACTTCCCTAGCGCCGTGCACTGCAACGGCAACGGCGCCTGCTACAACTACGACCCCAACGACGCCATGTGCCCGTCGTGGAAGGCCACCCGTGAACGCCAGCATTCGCCCAAGGGCCGTGCTTCGCTGATGCGCGAATGGCTGCGCTTGCAGGGCGAGGCCAACATCGACGTGCTGGCGGCTGCGCGCAACAAGGTGTCGTGGCTCAAGGGCCTGCCGGCACGCCTGCGCAACAATCGCGCGCGCAGCCAGGGCCAGGAAGACTTCTCCCATGAGGTGTATGACGCCATGGCCGGCTGCCTGGCGTGCAAGTCGTGCGCCGGGCAGTGCCCGATCAAGGTCAACGTGCCGGACTTCCGCTCGCGCTTCCTCGAGCTGTACCACGGCCGCTACCAGCGCCCGCTGCGTGACTACCTGATCGGTTCGCTGGAGTTCACCATCCCGTACCTGGCCCACGCGCCAGGGCTGTACAACGCGGTGATGGGTTCGAAGTGGGTGAGCAAGCTGCTGGCCGACAAGGTCGGCATGGTCGACAGCCCGCTGATCAGCCGCTTCAACTTCCAGGCCACCCTGACCCGCTGCCGCGTCGGCGTGGCCAGCGTGCCGGCCCTGCGTGAACTGACCCCGGCCCAGCGCGAGCGCAGCATCGTGCTGGTGCAGGATGCCTTTACCCGTTACTTCGAGACACCGCTGCTGTCGGCCTTCATCGACCTGGCGCACCGCCTGGGCCACCGGGTGTTCCTGGCGCCGTACAGTGCCAACGGCAAGCCACTGCACGTTCAGGGCTTCCTCGGTGCGTTCGCCAAGGCGGCGATCCGCAATGCCACCCAGCTCAAGGCCCTGGCCGAGTGCGGCGTGCCGCTGGTGGGCCTGGACCCGGCGATGACTCTGGTGTATCGCCAGGAGTACCAGAAAGTGCCGGGCCTGGATGGCTGCCCGCAGGTGCTGTTGCCGCAGGAGTGGTTGATGGATGTGCTGCCGGAGCAGGCACCGACCGCGCCGGGCAATTTCCGCCTGATGGCGCACTGCACCGAGAAGACCAACGTGCCGGCCAGCACCAGGCAGTGGGAGCAGGTGTTCGCCCGCCTTGGCCTGAAGCTGGTGACCGAGGCGACTGGCTGCTGCGGTATGTCGGGTACCTATGGGCACGAGGCGCGTAACCAGGACACCTCGCGGACCATCTTCGAGCAGTCGTGGGCGACCAAGCTGGACAAGGAAGGCGAGCCGCTGGCGACCGGTTACTCGTGCCGCAGTCAGGTCAAGCGCATGACCGAGCGGCAGATGCGCCACCCGCTGGAAGTGGTGCTGCAGTACGCCCAGCGCTGACCTTCAGGGCCCCGGGGGCTGCCTTGCAGCCCATCGCCGGCAAGCCAGCTCCCACAGGTGTAGCGTCAGCCTTGGTTCATGCGGACCCTGTGGGAGCTGGCTTGCCGGCGATGGGCCAGTGCAGGCAGTCACATAAATCAGGTTTCCTGTGCGCGATCCCGCCTTCGCTGCGCCTGCCGATACAGATACAGGCTCAACACCAGCCCGCAAGCCGCCGCCGCTGCCGCAAACAGAAACATCGAAGCAAACCCGAACCCCGCCGCCACCGCGCCAACCAGCGGCCCGGTCACCCCCAACGACAAATCGATGAACAGCGAATAAGCCCCCACCGCCGCCCCGCGGTTGGCCGCCGACACCTGGTTCACCGCCTCCACCCCCAGTGCCGGGAACACCAGCGAGAAGCCGAACCCGCTCAGCGCGGCCCCCGCCAACGCCAGTTCGGCGCTGGGCGCCAGCCACAGCATCAGCAGCCCGAGCGTTTCCACCGACAGGCAGGCAATCGCCACCCGGAACCCGCCAAGCCGGTTGATCAGGTTGCCGAACAGCAGTCGCGCACTGATGAAGCTGGCGCCGAACAGGCTCAGCGTCAGTGCCGCATTGGCCCAGCCGCGGCTGGCGTAATACAAGGTGATGAAGGTGGCGATGGTGCCAAAGCCGATCGAGCCCAGGGCAAGCCCCGAGCCGTGCGGGAACACCTTGCCCAGCACCCGCAGGAACGGCAGGCGCACGCCACTGACGATCGGTGCGGCCTGTTTGGGCCAGGCCAGCAGCAACCCGAGCGCACACAGCAGGATGATGCTCACGCCCATGCTCCACAGGCCCAGGCTCTTGACCATCAGCACGCCCAACGGAGCGCCGATGGCCAGCGCGCCATAGCTGGCGATGCCATTCCAGGAAATGACCTTGGCCGTGTTTTCGGCACCTACGCGGCCGATGCCCCAGCCAATGGCACCGGAGCCCACCAGGCTTTCCGCACTGCCAAGTACCAGGCGGCCGACCAGCAGGCAGGCCAGGCTCAGCCAGGGCAGGTGGGTGAGGAAGGCGCAGGCCAGCATGAACACCCCGCTGAGCCCGCAGCCGACCAAGCCATACATGACCGCCTTCTTGCTGCCGTGGTTGTCGATGATGCGGCTGGCGGTAGGGCGGCTGAGCAGGGTGGCCAGGTACTGCACGCTGATCACCAGCCCCGCGACCACGGCACTGAAGCCCAGATCGTTGTGCACATAGCCGGGCAATACGGCCAGCGGGATGCCGATGTTCAGGTAGCCGATGAAGGTGAAGAGGACGATGGAGACGACTTGCAGGGTGACCGCAAGGGGGCGCGGTGAGTGGGGCATGAGGGCCTACGTGGGTTCTGGACGGTGTGAAAACGTGATGACGGGGGTAGCCCGCAGGTCAGCCGTTTTCACACAGTCGGGGATGCGCGGTTATTCCTGGTCAGCGCTGGATTGATCGTCACCATCCTGCTCGACGGCAGCTGCCGGTTCGGCGTGAACGGTCACGGTTGGCTCTTCTGGGTTCAGGCTTGGGAAGGGAAGATTCGGGATTTCATGCATCTCGTCGTTCCTCGCAAGTGTGAGTGAAAAGTCTGCGCCAGGCGCGTTTGAAGCTTCGCAAAGCTGGGGCAGGATACACAAGTCTGGATGACAGTTTGGATTTTTTAGCGGTCGCTTGTCGGTTTTGCGGGCGAACAGCGGACATGTTTCCTGCAAAAAACTGGGGCCCCTGTGGGAGTGGGTTTACCCGCGAACACCGGCGAAGCCGGTGCCATGCACCGCGTTGTCTGCTTCGCGGGTGAACCCGCTCCCACAGGCCCCAGTTTCTCAGTGCTTACTTGCGGCCTTCAGCCGTCTCCGCCACCTTGTCGGTGCGTGCGCACATGATGAAGTCATTGCGGTGCAGGCCTTTGATCGAGTGGCTCCACCAAGTCACGGTGACCTTGCCCCACTCGGTCAGCAGGCCCGGGTGGTGGCCTTCGGCCTCGGCGATCTCGCCCACGGCATTGGTGAACGCCAGGGCGTGCTTGAAGTTCTTGAACAGGAACACGCGTTCCAGCTCCATGTGGCCGTCACGTACTTCGATGTTCCAGTCCGGGATTTCGCGAATCAGCTCGGCCAGCTCTTCGTCGGTGACCTTTGGTGCGTCGGCGCGGCAGGCTTCGCAATGGGCTTGGTTCAAGGCATTCATGTGGTGTTTTCCGGTTCGAGTTGTTATCGGCAAGGTCGCTCAGGCCGCGACCTTGGGTGGAAACTTCGGTGCGTGCAGGCCCAGCTGCATGGCTTTGTGAACCATGCCCATGATGTCTTCGTGGGCCAGGTCGAACAGGCACTTCATGTTCGGCAGCACGAAATACAGTGGCTGCAGGATGTCGATGCGATACGGTGTGCGCATGGCCTCGATCGGGTCGAAGGCCTGGTGCTCGGGCTCGCCAGACAGACTGTAGACGGTCTCCTTAGGCGACGAGAGGATGCCGCCGCCATAGATCTTGCGGCCCTGCGCGGTTTCCATCAGGCCGAACTCGATAGTCATCCAGTACAGGCGCGCCAGGTACACGCGTTGTTCCTTGGTCGCGGCCAGGCCGAGCTTGCCGTAGGTGTGGGTGAATTCGGCGAACCAGGGGTTGGTCAGCAGCGGGCAGTGGCCGAAGATCTCGTGGAAGATATCGGGCTCTTGCAGGTAGTCCAGCTCTTCCGGGGTGCGGATGAAGGTGGCCACCGGGAAGCGCTTGCTGGCCAGCAGTTCGAAGAAGGTCTGGAAGGGGATCAGCGCCGGGACCCGGGCAACCTGCCAACCGGTGGTGGCGCCCAGCACCTTGTTGATCTCGCCCAGTTGCGGAATACGGTCATGAGGCAGCTTGAGCTGGTCGATGCCGTCCAGGTATTCCTGGCACGCGCGGCCTTCGATCACTTTCAGCTGACGGGTGATCAGGGTGTTCCATACCGCATGCTCTTGCTGCGGGTAATCGATAAAACCATGCGCATCGGGCTCGCGTGCCACGTATTGCGTCTGTTTCATGTGGCTCTCCTGGTGAGGGCTTTTCTTGTTATGTGCAGGACATGCCTAAGGAATATCCCTTCACTGGCCACTTTGCACGGGGTAGGCCAGTGGGCGGGGCTGGCTTTGGGCGAGGTTTTCGTAACGATAATTTTACAAAAAGGCGCAGGTGTCGGAAAATCCGAGGCATCTGGCTGAAGCTTCGGCTGTTTTTGTCAGCTTATCTTTACGACTTTTCCGCGCGGTGTTGAAAAACATTGGCGCTTCGAGAGCCCTCATGCGTATCAAAGTGCATTGCCAGAACCGTATTGGCATCCTGCGCGACATCCTCAACCTGCTGGTGGAGTACGGCATCAACGTGCTGCGCGGCGAGGTGGGCGGTGACCATGGCAACGCCATCTACCTGCATTGCCCGAACCTGATCAATCTGCAGTTCCAGGCGCTGCGGCCGAAGTTCGAGGCGATTGCCGGAGTATTCGGTGTCAAGCGCGTGGGGCTTATGCCCAGCGAGCGCCGGCACATGGAGCTGAATGCGCTGCTGGGGGCGCTGGACTTCCCGGTGCTGTCGATCGACATGGGTGGCAGCATCGTCGCCGCCAACCGGGCCGCTGCGCAGCTGCTGGGCGTGCGGGTGGACGAGGTGCCGGGCATGCCGCTGGCGCGCTATGTGGAGGACTTCGACCTGCCAGAGCTGGTGCGCGCCAACAAGTCGCGTATCAACGGCCTGCGCATCAAGGTCAAGGGCGATGTGTTCCTGGCCGATATCGCGCCGCTGCAGTCCGAGCACGACGACAGCGAGGCGCTGGCTGGCGCGGTGCTGACCCTGCACCGTGCCGACCGTATCGGTGAGCGCATCTACAACGTGCGCAAGCAGGAGCTGCGCGGTTTCGACAGCATCTTCCAGAGTTCGCGGGTGATGGCTGCGGTGGTACGCGAGGCGCGGCGCATGGCGCCGCTGGACGCACCATTGCTGATCGAGGGCGAGACCGGCACCGGCAAGGAGTTGCTGGCGCGTGCCTGCCACTTGGCCAGCCCGCGCGGCCAGTCACCGCTGATGGCGCTCAACTGCGCCGGGTTGCCCGAGTCGATGGCCGAGACCGAGCTGTTCGGTTACGGCCCCGGGGCATTCGAAGGGGCGCGGGCCGAGGGCAAGCTGGGGCTGCTGGAGCTGACCGCCGGTGGCACGCTGTTCCTTGACGGGGTAGGGGAGATGAGCCCGCGCCTGCAGGTGAAGCTGCTGCGTTTTCTGCAGGATGGCTGCTTCCGTCGTGTCGGCAGCGATGAAGAGGTGTACCTGGATGTGCGGGTGATCTGCGCGACCCAGGTGGATTTGTCCGAATTGTGTGCCCGTGGCGAGTTTCGTCAGGACCTGTATCACCGGCTCAATGTGTTGTCGCTGCACATTCCGCCATTGCGCGAATGCATGGATGGCCTGGAAGGGCTGGTGCAGCACTTTCTCGACCAGGCCAGCCGACAGATTGGCTGCGCCATGCCGCGCCTGGCGCCGGCGGCGATGGACAAACTCGGCCAGTATCATTGGCCGGGTAATGTAAGGCAGTTGGAAAACGTGTTGTTCCAGGCGGTTTCGTTATGCGAAGGCGGCGTGGTCAAAAGTGAACATATACGCTTGCCGGATTACGGTGTGCGCCAACCGCTGGGTGAGTTTTCGCTGGACGGGGATCTTTCGCAGATTGTCGGGCGCTTTGAAAAAGCGGTGCTGGAAAGTTTGATGGGGGAATTCCCGAGTAGTCGGGCTTTAGGTAAAAGACTGGGTGTTTCGCATACGACCATTGCCAACAAGTTGAGGGATTATTCGTTGGGCAAGTCGGTAGATTAATAAGCGGTTGGTCAATAACCTGTTAATCAGGTGCAATATTCTTCGCGGGCTTGCCCGCTCCCACAGGTACCGCGCCAAATTCAAGGCTGTGGGAGCGGGCAAGCCCGCGAAAGGGGCCCGCAGGGCCCCCAATTCACAAGGTATCAGCCGTTCGAGCAGCCGTTCCCCATCACGCGGTATTCGAGAATGTGCTTCTGGCCCTTGGAGTCCTCGTAGGTCATGCGGGCTGGCACGACTTCGCACACATTGGGCACTTCGCTCATGGAAATGACGCGGGCAATGTCCAGGTGCTGCGAGTAACTGTACTGTTCAACCGGAATCTGCTCGGCATCTTTGGCTTCGCCGGCCATCGCCGCGCCGCAAAGACTGCCAAGTACCAATACCAGTAAAGCTTTCATTTTCAATTTACCTGTCTAAGGTCGTGAGGGGGCACGCGGCGCTTATGGCGCCGCGAGTATTGCTAGTTTTAACTATCGGGTTTGGATGGGGATTAACGTTTGCCTTCGTGGGGGCTGTTACCAGTTGTTAATCGCCTTGCCGTTGCTGGCGAGGTGAATTTTATGGCTGGGGCCAAGGCCGAAACAGTGGGTCTTTTGATAAAGTGTTTTGGCAGAATCTGTAACAATCCTCTGGTAAAGGGCCCCATTTTTTCCTCGCCAGGGCTGTAAGGTGCGTGCCAGAGCGCTTTGTCGGGACGGTCGTACCAAATTACTACCAACGTCGAATGGCTTTTGTCGCTCTGGTACAGTTACAAACGGTTCCATACAAAAACAACTATTACACCGAGGTAACACAGATGAGTGCGGCTCCACTGTATCCCGTTCGTCCCGAGGTTGCGGCCACCACCCTGACCGACGAGGCCACCTACAAGGCCATGTATCAGCAATCGGTGATCAACCCGGACGGCTTCTGGCGCGAGCAGGCCCAGCGCATCGACTGGATCAAGCCGTTCACCAAGGTCAAGCAGACCTCCTTCGACGACCACCACGTCGATATCAAATGGTTCGCCGACGGCACTCTGAACGTTTCCTCCAACTGCCTGGACCGCCACCTCGAAGAGCGCGGCGACCAGTTGGCCATCATCTGGGAAGGCGACGACCCTTCCGAACACCGCAACATCACCTACCGCGAACTGCACGAGCAGGTCTGCAAGTTCGCCAACGCCCTGCGTGGCCAGGATGTGCACCGGGGTGACGTGGTCACCATCTATATGCCGATGATCCCCGAGGCCGTGGTCGCCATGCTGGCCTGTGCCCGTATCGGTGCGATCCATTCGGTGGTGTTCGGCGGCTTCTCGCCCGAGGCGCTGGCCGGCCGTATCATCGACTGCAAGTCCAAGGTCGTGATTACCGCCGACGAAGGCGTGCGCGGTGGCCGACGTACCCCGCTCAAGGCCAACGTCGACCTGGCGCTGACCAACCCTGAAACCAACAGCGTGCAGAAGATCATCGTGTGCAAGCGCACCGGTGGCGACATTGCCTGGCACCAGCACCGCGACATCTGGTACGAAGACCTGATGAAAGTCGCCTCCAGCCACTGCGCGCCGAAAGAGATGGGTGCCGAGGAAGCGCTGTTCATCCTTTATACCTCCGGCTCCACCGGCAAGCCGAAGGGCGTGCTGCACACCACCGGCGGCTACCTGGTATACGCCGCGCTGACCCATGAGCGCGTGTTCGACTATCGCCCGGGCGAGGTGTACTGGTGCACCGCCGACGTGGGTTGGGTCACCGGCCACAGCTACATCGTCTACGGCCCGCTGGCCAACGGCGCCACTACCTTGCTGTTCGAAGGCGTGCCGAACTACCCCGACATCACCCGCGTGTCGAAGATCGTCGACAAGCACAAGGTCAACATCCTGTACACCGCGCCAACCGCCATCCGCGCGATGATGGCCGAAGGGCAGGCTGCTGTTGAAGGTGCCGATGGCTCCAGCCTGCGCCTGCTGGGCTCGGTGGGTGAGCCGATCAACCCCGAAGCCTGGAGCTGGTACTACAAGACGGTGGGCAAGGAGCGGTGCCCGATCGTCGACACCTGGTGGCAGACCGAGACCGGCGGCATCCTGATCAGCCCGCTGCCGGGCGCTACCGGCCTCAAGCCGGGCTCGGCAACCCGCCCGTTCTTCGGCGTGGTGCCGGCGCTGGTGGACAACCTGGGCAACCTGATCGAGGGCGCTGCCGAAGGCAACCTGGTGATCCTCGATTCCTGGCCGGGCCAGTCGCGTTCGCTGTACGGCGACCACGACCGTTTCGTCGATACCTACTTCAAGACCTTCCGTGGCATGTACTTCACCGGTGACGGTGCGCGCCGCGACGAGGATGGCTACTACTGGATCACCGGCCGCGTGGATGACGTGCTGAACGTGTCCGGTCACCGCATGGGTACTGCCGAGATCGAAAGTGCCATGGTGGCGCATGCGAAAGTGGCCGAGGCCGCGGTGGTGGGTGTGCCGCACGACATCAAGGGGCAGGGCATCTATGTGTATGTCACCCTCAACGCCGGTATCGAGGCCAGCGAGCAGCTGCGCCTGGAGCTGAAGAACTGGGTGCGCAAGGAAATCGGCCCGATCGCCTCGCCAGATGTGATCCAGTGGGCGCCGGGGCTGCCGAAGACCCGGTCGGGCAAGATCATGCGCCGCATCCTGCGCAAGATTGCCACGGGTGAGTACGATGCCCTGGGCGATATCTCGACCCTGGCCGACCCGGGCGTGGTGCAGCACCTGATCGATACCCACAAGGCCATGAGCCTGGCTTCGGCCTGATAGCGAAGCAGGGCGCATGCTGACGGCTTTATGCGATCCCTGTGGTAGCGGCTTTAGTCGCGAAGAACCCAGCGCGGTGGATGGCACCGGCGTTGCCGGTGTTCGCGGCTGAAGCCGCTCCCACAGGGTAAGGCGTGTGCTGTACCTGTGAGATCAGCCAATAAAAACCCCGTCCGGGCAACCGGCGGGGTTTTTTGCTTTACTGTTACCCGACATTCATCGGTAACTGTTCTGTCACCGGCGCCGCACAATATCGGGGCGCCAGGAAACAAATCCGGCCTGTTTCAGTGCGTTTTCGCAGCCTTTTTTGCGACACGGCACGCTGCACTTGCCGTAATACAAGGCTTTGCCAATAATAGGCCCGGGAATTGCTAGTACTATAGGTTCTATTTCTTGCGCTCTTGCATATTTTGCAATGGCTGTCAACATCGCCCGCTGCCGTTTCAAGCGCTTCTGTAAGTAGTTGTCGCTTTGAAGAAATATCGACTACCGGGCTGTCGTTAAAATGCCACTCACTCGCTCGTGGTCTGCGACCTTGGTCGAACCCTGCGCGGCTCGCGTTGTACCCATTCGCATATCGGGCAGCCGTTACCTGCCTTGTATTGCTCCGTACCGATGGAGTTACCTGATGAAGAAGCTCGCACTGCTTGGCGCCCTGGCGCTGTCTGTGTTTTCCCTGGTGTCGCAGGCCGATGAAAAACCGCTGAAAATCGGCATCGAAGCCGCCTACCCACCCTTCGCCTTCAAGCAGCCAGACGGCAGCATTGCCGGTTTTGACTACGACATCGGCAACGCCCTGTGCGAAGAGATGAAAGCCAAGTGCACCTGGGTCGAGCAGGAGTTCGACGGCCTGATCCCGGCGCTGAAAGTGCGCAAGATCGACGCCATCCTGTCGTCCATGTCGATCACCGAAGACCGCAAGAAATCGGTCGACTTCACCAAGCGCTACTACCTGACCCCGGCGCGCCTGGTGATGAAGGAAGGTACCGCCGTCAGCGACAGCCTGGATGAGCTCAAGGGCAAGAAGATTGGTGTGCAGCGCGGTTCGATCCACGACCGCTTCGCCAAGGAAGTACTGGGCGCCAAAGGTGCCACCGTGGTTCCTTACGGCACCCAGAACGAAATCTACCTGGACGTGGCAGCTGGCCGCCTCGATGGCACCGTGGCTGACGCCACCCTGCTGGAAGACGGCTTCCTCAAGACCGACGCCGGCAAGGGCTTCGCCTTCGTAGGCCCTTCCTTCACCGACGCCAAGTACTTCGGTGACGGCATCGGTATTGCCGTGCGCAAGGGTGACAAGGCCAACGTCGACCGCATCAACGCTGCCATCGATGCCATCCGTGCCAACGGCAAGTACAAAGAAATCGAGAAGAAGTACTTCAACTTCGACATCTACGGTCCAGACTCGAACTAAGACGTCGGGTTTCACCTGTGCAATGGTGCAAACAGCAGAGGCTCTGAGGTTTGCACCATTTTTCATTCTCTAGGTCGAGGACCTCATCATGTTGAAAGGCTACGGGGCAGTCATCCTCGACGGGGCGTGGCTGACGCTTCAGCTCGCCCTGTCGTCGATGGCCCTGGCCATCGTGCTCGGCCTGATCGGTGTGGCGCTGCGCTTGTCGCCGGTGCGCTGGCTGGCCTGGCTGGGCGATCTGTATTCCACGGTGATTCGTGGTATTCCGGACCTGGTCCTGATCCTGCTGATCTTCTACGGCGGGCAGGACATCATCAACCGCGTTGCGCCGCTGCTCGGTTATGAAGACTACATCGACCTGAATCCGCTGATCGCGGGTATCGGTACCCTGGGCTTCATCTTTGGTGCCTACCTGTCGGAAACCTTCCGCGGTGCGTTCCTCGGTATTCCGAAAGGCCAGGCCGAAGCGGGCGTGGCGTATGGCATGAGCAACCGCCAGGTGTTCTTCCGCATCCAGGTGCCGCAAATGATTCGCCTGGCGATCCCGGGCTTCACCAACAACTGGCTGGTGCTGACCAAGGCCACCGCGCTGATTTCGGTAGTGGGCCTGCAGGACATGATGTTCAAGGCCAAGCAGGCGGCCGACGCCACCCGCGAGCCTTTCACCTTCTTCCTGGCGGTGGCGGCCCTGTACCTGGTGCTGACCAGCATCTCGCTACTGGCCCTGAAGTATCTCGAGCGCCGCTACTCGGTTGGCGTCAAGGTGGCTGAACTATGATCTTCGACTACAACGTCGTCTGGGAGGCACTGCCGATGTACTTCGGCGGCCTGCTGACCACCCTCAAGCTGCTGGCGATTTCGCTGTTCTTCGGGCTGCTGGCGGCCATTCCGCTGGGCCTGATGCGGGTGTCCAAGCAGCCAGCGGTCAATCTCGTGGCGTGGCTGTACACCTACGTGATCCGCGGCACGCCGATGCTGGTGCAGCTGTTCCTGATCTACTACGGCCTGGCGCAGTTCGAGGCGGTGCGCGAAAGCTTCCTGTGGCCGCTGCTGTCCAGCGCTACCTTCTGCGCCTGCCTGGCGTTCGGCATCAACACCAGTGCCTACACCGCCGAAATCATCGCCGGCAGCCTCAAGGCCACGCCGCATGGCGAAATCGAGGCGGCCAAGGCCATGGGCATGTCGCGCATGAAGATGTACCGGCGCATCCTGCTGCCGTCGGCCCTGCGCCGGGCGCTGCCGCAGTACAGCAACGAAGTGATCATGATGCTGCAGACCACCAGCCTGGCGTCGATCGTCACCCTGATCGACATCACTGGCGCTGCGCGCACGGTCAATGCCCAGTACTACCTGCCTTTCGAGGCCTATATCACGGCGGGCGTGTTCTATCTGTGCCTGACCTTCATCCTGGTGCGCCTGTTCAAGATGGCCGAACGCCGCTGGCTCGGCTACCTGGCGCCGCGCAAGCACTGACCGCTTTGTGAGAATCGACAGCATGTACAAACTCGAAGTCCAAGACCTGCACAAGCGCTACGGCAGCCATGAAGTGCTCAAGGGCGTGTCCCTGTCGGCCAAGGCAGGCGATGTCATCAGCATCATCGGCTCCAGCGGTTCGGGCAAGTCGACCTTCCTGCGCTGCATCAACCTGCTGGAGCAGCCGCACGCCGGCAAGATCCTGCTCAACAACGAAGAGTTGAAGCTGGTGCCGGGCAAGGACGGCGCGCTCAAGGCCGCCGACCCGCGTCAGCTGCAGCGCATGCGCTCGCGCCTGTCGATGGTTTTCCAGCACTTCAACCTGTGGTCGCACATGACCGCGCTGGAAAACATCATCGAAGCGCCGGTGCACGTGCTGGGCGTGAACCGCAAGGAAGCCCTGGAAAAGGCCGAGCACTACCTGGCCAAGGTGGGTGTCGCTCATCGCAAGGACGCTTTCCCGGGGCACATGTCCGGCGGCGAGCAGCAGCGTGTGGCAATTGCCCGGGCGCTGGCCATGGAGCCGGAGGTCATGCTGTTCGACGAGCCGACCTCGGCGCTGGACCCGGAACTGGTGGGCGATGTGCTCAAGGTGATGCAGGCGCTGGCCCAGGAAGGCCGCACCATGGTGGTGGTGACCCACGAAATGGGCTTCGCCCGTGAGGTGTCCAACCAGCTGGTGTTCCTGCACAAGGGCCTGGTGGAAGAAACCGGCTGCCCGCGTGAAGTGCTGGCCAACCCGCAGTCGGAGCGCCTGAAGCAGTTCCTCTCCGGCAGCCTGAAGTAAAAACTGCAATTTTGCACCAGAATAGGGCATGCTGCGCGGCGAGCGCAGCCTGACCCGGCGCACAGACTCGAACGACCTCAGGTTTCGGACCGCACCCTATGACCACCCAGCGAATCGGTTTTCTCATCTGGCCCAGCACCCGGCCCTTGACCCTGGCGCTGGCCGAGGAAATGTTGCAGGTGGCGCAGCGGGTGCACCCGGAGGTGGCCTACGAGCTGGTCTTCCTGCAGGCGGAGCCGGCGCAAGAGGGCAGCTGGCGCCTGCCGGGCGAGCCGTGGAACGGCCGCCTTGAGGGCTGCCAAAAGCTGTTCCTGTTGGCTGACGAGCAGCCACCGGCGGTGGGGGCTGCGTTGTCGGCGGCGCTCAAGCAGCTGGCGCGCAGTGGCTGCATGATCGGTGGCCTGTCGGCTGGGGTCTACCCCTTGGCGATGCTGGGCCTGCTCGACGGTTACCGGGCTGCGGTGCACTGGCGCTGGCAGGATGATTTTGCCGAGCGCTTCCCCAAGGTGATCGCCACCAGCCACCTGTTCGACTGGGACCGCGATCGCCTGACCGCTTGTGGCGGCATGGCCGTTACCGACCTGCTGCTGGCGGTGCTGGCCCGTGACCACGGTGCGGAGCTGGCCGGGGCAGTGTCGGAGGAACTGGTGGTCGAGCGCATCCGCGAGGGTGGCGAGCGCCAGCGCATTCCGCTGCAGAACCGCCTGGGCTCCAGCCACCCCAAGCTGACCCAGGCGGTGCTGCTGATGGAGGCCAACATCGAAGAGCCGCTGACCACCGACGAAATTGCCCAGCACGTGTGCGTTTCGCGCCGGCAGCTGGAGCGCATCTTCAAGCAGTACCTGAACCGCGTGCCGAGCCAGTACTACCTGGAGCTGCGGCTGAACAAGGCGCGGCAGATGCTGATGCAGACCAGCAAGTCGATCATCCAGATCGGGCTGTCCTGCGGCTTCTCCTCGGGGCCGCATTTTTCCAGTGCCTACCGCAACTTCTTTGGCGCAACGCCGCGGGAGGATCGCAACCAGCGGCGTAGCAGCAGCCCGTTCGAACTGAGCTCGGCGCCTGCCGAAAAAGGCTGACATTTCCTTACCCTGTGCCGGCCCTTTCGCGGCTGAAGCCGCTCCCACAGGGGTCGCACAACGTTCGAATCTTGCACAGGTTCTGTGGGAGCGGGTTCACCCGCGAAGAGGCCGGTGCGGGCAGCGCCCTTTCTCCCGCAGGTCTGTGCGATGTTTGAAGCCTGTGCGGTCCAGGTGGGAGCGGGCGTGCCCGCGAATCGGCCGGTACAGGCAACCACGCTTCTATATGTGTACACCCGTTCACCCAGCCCCCTCTCTCCCGTACACTGCGCGATTGCGACAGTGTTTGTCGCATTGCCGAAAGCCTTGTCAAAACTGGGTTTTGCGCTGTAACAAGTTGTCGCTTGGCCGCAAGGACAGGCGCGGATCAGTCCTTACAATCCCCCCATCGCTCGCCACTTCCAGGCCAGCGTTCCTCTTCAGGAGACTCAGATGTCCGTTGAGCAAGCCCCGGTGCAACGTGCCGATTTCGACCAGGTCATGGTCCCCAACTATTCTCCGGCGGCCTTCATTCCTGTGCGAGGCGAGGGTTCCCGCGTCTGGGACCAGTCGGGTCGCGAATTGATCGACTTTGCCGGTGGCATCGCGGTCAACGCCCTGGGCCACTGCCACCCGGCACTGGTCAAGGCCCTGACCGAGCAAGCCAACACCCTCTGGCACGTATCCAACGTGTTCACCAACGAGCCGGCCCTGCGCCTGGCCCACAAGCTGGTGGACGCCACCTTTGCCGACCGTGCGTTCTTCTGCAACTCCGGCGCCGAGTCCAACGAGGCCGCCTTCAAGCTGGCCCGTCGCGTTGCCCACGACCGCTTCGGCCCGGAAAAGCACGAAATCATCGCCACCGTGAACAGCTTCCACGGCCGTACCCTGTTCACCGTCAGCGTCGGTGGCCAGCCGAAGTACTCCGATGGCTTCGGCCCGAAGATCACCGGCATCAGCCATGTGCCGTACAACGACCTGGAAGCGCTGAAGGCACAGATTTCCGACAAGACCTGCGCCGTGGTGATCGAGCCGATCCAGGGCGAGAGCGGCGTGGTGCCGGCCGACAAGGCCTACCTGGAAGGTGCGCGCAAACTGTGTGACGAACACAACGCCCTGCTGATCTTCGACGAAGTGCAGACCGGCGTTGGCCGTACCGGTTCGCTGTATGCCTACCAGCACTACGGCGTTACCCCGGACATCCTGACCAGCGCCAAGAGCCTGGGCGGCGGTTTCCCGATCGGTGCCATGCTGACCACCACCGAGCTGGCCAAGCACCTGGCCGTCGGCACCCACGGCACCACCTACGGCGGCAACCCGCTGGGCTGCGCTGTCGCCTGCGCGGTGCTGGACGTGGTCAACACCCCGGAAACCCTGGCCGGCATCAAGGCCAAGCATGAGCGCTTCAAGGTCCGCCTGGAGCAGATCGGCCAGAAGTACAACCTGTTCAGCCAGGTGCGTGGCGTTGGCCTGCTGCTGGGCTGCGTGCTGACCGAGGCCTGGAAAGGCAAGGCCAAGGACGTGCTCAACGCCGCCGAGAAAGAAGGCGTGATGGTGCTGCAGGCCGGCCCGGACGTGGTCCGCTTCGCGCCAAGCCTGGTGGTTGAAGACGCCGACATCGACGAAGGCCTGGACCGCTTCGAGCGCGCCGTGGCCACCCTGACCAAGGGCTGATCCGCCTGCGGTTCCTTCGCCGGCCCCGGTGCAGGCTCAACCCGAGTCTGCACCGGGCCGGTGATACCCGATTCCAGTGCAGGTGCCAGTGCACCTGCCGTTTTTCCGTGCCGCCGTGAGCGGCCCGTATTCCAAAGGAGTGACACCATGCTGGTGATGCGCCCCGCGCAAATGGCTGATCTGAACGAAGTGCAGCGCATGGCTGCAGACAGCCCCATTGGTGTCACCTCGCTGCCGGACGACACCGCTCGCCTGGGCGACAAGATCGCCGCATCCGAGACTTCCTTCGCCGCCGAGGTCAGCTTCAACGGTGAAGAAAGCTACTTCTTCGTGCTCGAGGACAGCGAAACCGGCAAGCTGGCCGGTTGCTCGGCCATCGTCGCTTCGGCCGGCTACTCCGAGCCGTTCTACAGCTTTCGTAACGAGACCTTCGTGCACGCCTCGCGCGAGCTGAAGATCCACAACAAGATCCATGTGCTGTCGCTGTGCCATGACCTGACCGGCAACAGCTTGCTGACCAGCTTCTATGTGCTGCCGGAACTGGTGAACAGTGGCTGGGCCGAGCTCAATTCGCGTGGCCGCCTGCTGTTCATGGCCGCTCACCCGGAGCGTTTCGCCGACTCGGTGGTGACCGAGATCGTCGGCTACAGCGACGAGCAGGGCGAATCGCCGTTCTGGGATGCCATCGGCCGCAACTTCTTCGACCTCAACTATGCCCACGCCGAGCGCCTGTGCGGCCTGAAGAGCCGCACCTTCCTCGCCGAACTGATGCCGCACTACCCGATCTACGTGCCGCTGCTGCCTGACCTGGCGCAGGAAGCCATGGGCCAGGTGCACCCGCGGGCGCAGATTACCTTCGACATCCTCATGCGCGAAGGCTTCGAGACCGAGCACTACATCGACATCTTCGATGGCGGCCCGACCCTGCATGCGCGTACTTCGGGTATCCGCTCGATCGCCCAGAGCCGGGTGGTGCCGGTGAAGCTCGAGGACGCCCCGGTCAAGGGTGGGCGCCCGTACCTGGTGTGCAACGGCCAGTTGCAGGACTACCGCGCGGTACTGCTGGACCTGGACTGGGTGCCGGGCAAACCGGTCAGCCTGAGCCCGGCCGCCGCCGAGGCGCTGGGGGTGGGCGAGGGTGCCAGCGTGCGTCTGGTTGCGGTCTGAGGTCTGGCAACAGACGTTTCGGGATTGATGCGTTAGAAGAGTTTCGCGCCGGCCGCCGCCGCCGCAAAAGGAGATAGCATGATCGTTCGTCCTGTACGCAGCAGCGATTTGCCTGCGTTGATCGAATTGGCACGCAGCACCGGTACCACCGGGCTGACCACGCTGCCGGCCAACGAAGAGCGCCTGGGGCATCGCGTTGGCTGGGCGGAAAAGAGCTTCCGTGGCGAAGCCGAGCGTGGCGACACCGACTACCTGTTCGTGCTGGAAAACGACGAAGGCATGGTGGTGGGCATCAGTGCCATCGCCGGTGCCGTCGGCCTGCGCGAGCCTTGGTACAACTACCGGGTCGGCCTGACCGTCAGCGCCTCGCAGGAGCTGAAGATCTACCGCGAAATCCCCACCCTGTTCCTGGCCAACGACCTGACCGGCAACTCCGAGCTGTGCTCGCTGTTCCTGCGCAGCGACTACCGCTCCGGCCTCAACGGCCGCCTGTTGTCGCGGGCGCGCATGCTGTTCATCGCCGAGTTCCCCGAGCTGTTCGGCAAGAAGATCATCGCCGAAATGCGCGGCATGTCCGACGAGCAGGGCCGCTCGCCGTTCTGGGAAAGCCTGGGCCGGCACTTCTTCAAGATGGAGTTCAGCCAGGCCGACTACCTCACCGGCGTGGGCAACAAGTCGTTCATTGCCGAACTGATGCCGAAGTTCCCGCTGTACACCTGCTTCCTGTCCGAGGCGGCGCGCGACGTGATCGGCCGCGTGCACAAGGACACCGAGCCGGCGCTGGCCATGCTCAAGCAGGAAGGCTTCAACTACCAGGGCTACGTCGACATCTTCGACGCCGGCCCCGCCATCGAGTGCGACACCTCCAAGATCCGCGCCGTGCGCGAGAGCCAGACCCTGGTGCTGGCGGTGGGCACGCCGGGCGATGACGCGACGCCTTACATCATCCACAACCGCAAGCGCGACGACTGCCGCATCACGGCTGCACCTGCGCGGCTGGCTGCCGGTACCCTGGTGGTCGACCCCCTGACCGCCAAGCGCCTGCGCATGGGCGCCGGCGACAACGTGCGCGCCGTGCCGCTGTCGGCAAGCCGGGAGGCCCAGTAAATGACCACGCATTACATCGCAGGCAATTGGCAGGTTGGCCAGGGCGAAACCCTGCAGTCGCTCAACCCGGTGACGCAAGCCGTCGTCTGGGAGGGGCAGGGCGCTGACGCCAGCCAGGTGGATGCCGCCGTGCAGGCAGCCCGTCAGGCCTTCCCGGCCTGGGCGCAATTGAGCCTGGAAGCGCGTATCGATTTGCTGGAGAAGTTCGCCACGCAACTGAAAGCGCATGCCGAAGCCATGGCTCAGTGCATCGGTGAGGAAACCGGCAAGCCCCTGTGGGAGTCGGCGACCGAAGTCACCAGCATGATCAACAAGGTAGCGATCTCGGTGCAGAGCTACCGCGAGCGCACCGGCGAAAAGAGCGGCCCGCTGGCCGATGCCACCGCCGTGCTGCGGCACAAGCCCCATGGTGTGGTGGCGGTGTTCGGCCCATACAACTTCCCCGGCCACCTGCCCAACGGCCATATCGTGCCGGCGCTGCTGGCGGGCAACTGCGTGGTGTTCAAGCCCAGTGAGCTGACGCCCAAGGTCGCCGAGCTGACCGTCAATTGCTGGATTGCCGCCGGGTTGCCGGCGGGTGTGCTCAACCTGGTGCAGGGCGCGCGCGAAACCGGTGTGGCGCTGGCCGCCAACCCGGGTATCGATGGCTTGTTCTTCACCGGCTCCAGCCGCACCGGCAACCTGCTGCACCAGCAGTTCGCCGGTCGCCCGGACAAGATCCTGGCCCTGGAGATGGGCGGCAACAACCCGCTGGTGGTGGACGAGGTCAAGGACCTCGATGCGGCGGTGTACACCATTATCCAGTCGGCGTTCATTTCCGCCGGCCAGCGCTGCACCTGCGCCCGCCGTCTGCTGGTGCCGCAAGGCGCCTGGGGCGATGCGCTGATCGCGCGCCTGGTCGAGGTGAGCAAATCCATCACGGTCGGTGCGTTCGACCAGCAACCGGCGCCGTTCATGGGCTCGGTGATTTCGCTGCAAGCAGCGCGGGCGCTGATTGCAGCCCAGGCCGAACTGGTCGCCAAGGGCGCCGTCAAGCTGCTGGAAATGACCCAGCCACAGGCCGATGCCGCACTGCTGACCCCGGGCATTGTCGATGTCACCGCCGTGGCCGAGCGCCCGGACGAAGAGTTCTTCGGCCCGCTGCTGCAGGTGATCCGCTATGCCGACTTCGATGCCGCCATCGATGAGGCCAACAACACCCAGTACGGCCTGGCTGCCGGCTTGCTGTCCGATTCCCGCGCCCGTTACCAGTACTTCTGGCTGCGCAGCCGCGCTGGCATCGTCAACTGGAACAAGCAACTGACCGGTGCCGCCAGCAGTGCACCGTTCGGCGGTGTGGGCGCCAGTGGCAACCATCGCGCCAGCGCCTATTACGCGGCGGACTACTGCGCTTACCCCGTGGCTTCGCTGGAGACCGCCAGCCTTGCCTTGCCGGCAACCCTGACGCCGGGCGTCACCCTATAACAACAGGTCACGGAGCCTAGCCGATGAAATCCTATGAAGTGAATTTTGATGGCCTGGTGGGGCCTACCCACAACTATGGCGGCCTGTCCTACGGCAACGTGGCTTCGCAGAGCAACAGCCAGCAGGGTTCCAACCCGCGCGAAGCCGCGCGTCAGGGCCTGGCGAAGATGAAAGCGCTGGCCGACATGGGCTTCAAGCAGGGTGTGCTGGCGCCGCAGGAGCGCCCGGACGTGGCCGCACTGCGCCGCCTGGGTTTCAGCGGCAGCGATGCCGAAGTGATCCAGCGCGCCGCCAAGGAGGCCATGCCATTGCTGGTGGCCAGCTGCTCGGCCTCGAGCATGTGGGTGGCCAACGCCGCCACGGTCAGCCCCAGTGCCGACACTGCCGATGGCCGCGTGCACTTCACTGCTGCCAACCTCAACTGCAAGTACCACCGCAGTATCGAGCACCCGACCACCAGCCGAGTGCTGGGTGCCATGTTCAACAACGACAAGCACTTTGCCCACCACGAGGCACTGCCTGCCGTGGCGCAGTTCGGTGACGAGGGGGCGGCCAACCACACGCGCTTCTGCCGTGCATATGGCGAGGCTGGCGTGGAGTTCTTCGTCTACGGCCGCAGCGCCTTCGACAGCCGCTACCCGGCGCCGCAGAAGTACCCGGCCCGGCAAACCCTGGAAGCCTCCCAGGCTGTGGCCCGGCTGCATGGCCTGAGCGATGACGGCGTGGTCTACGCTCAACAGAACCCGGCCGTGATCGACCAGGGCGTGTTCCACAACGATGTGATTGCGGTGGGCAACGGTGAGGTGCTGTTCTATCACGAGGACGCTTTCCTCGACACCGACGCGGTACTTGGCCAGCTGCGAGCTAAACTGGCCAGCAAGGGTGGCAACTTCCAGGCCATCTGCGTGCCGCGGGCAGCGGTGACGGTGGAGGACGCGGTGCGTTCCTACCTGTTCAACAGCCAGCTGCTCAGCCGCGACGACGGCTCCATGCTGTTGGTGGTGCCGGAAGAGTGCCGCAACAACGAGCGGGTCTGGGCCTACCTGGGCCAGTTGACCAGCCAGGGCGGCGCGGTGAAAGAGGTCAAGGTATTCGACCTCAAGCAGAGCATGCAGAACGGCGGTGGGCCGGCTTGCCTGCGTTTGCGCGTGGCGTTGAAGGAAACGGAACTGGCAGCGGTCAACCAAGGCGTTATCATGACCGCCTCGCTGTACGACACCCTGTTGCAGTGGGTCGACAAGCATTACCGCGATCGCCTTGGCGAGGCGGACCTGGCCGACCCGCAGTTGCTGGTGGAATGCCGTACGGCACTGGACGAATTGACCCAGATCCTGAAGTTGGGCTCGGTGTATCCGTTCCAACGCCAACCTTGAAGAGAGACTTTGCAATGACCGACGCCCTGCGCCTTATCCTGGAAGATGAAGACGGCACCCAGCTGGAAACTTCCTGCACCCGCTTTGCCGTGGTCTGGCAAGGCAAGGAAGTGTGGATTCAGCAGGATGGTCGTGGCCAGCTGCTGATCGGCGTGGATGTCGAGGAAGACGACACCGAATACGCCAACCTGCTGCTGCGCCCGATGGCCACCAACCTGGTCAGCCTGCAGCTGGAAATGGAACCGGCGGAGGTCGGCGAAGACGACGATCACGTCCATGGCCCCGACTGCGGCCACCACCACTAAGGAAGTACCTATGCTCGCCCTTGGCAAATTGCTTGAGCTGACCCTCACCGATCACGAACCGGCCGAGAAGACCCAAGTGACACCCAAGGGCGCGCGTTTGCGTTGGCTGGGGGAGGGCGCGCTCGAAGTGCGCCCGGCCGAAAACGAGGATTGCGGGCTGGACTTGCTGTTGTCCGCCGGCATCCACGGCAACGAAACGGCACCGATCGAGTTGCTCGAGCGGCTGCTGCATGGCGTGGCCAACGGCAAGATCAAACCCAAGGCCCGGGTGCTGTTCCTGTTCGGCAACCCGGCAGCGATCCGCAAGGGCGAGCGCTTCATCGAGCAGGACATCAACCGCCTGTTCAACGGCCGCCACGAGCTGTCCAGTGGCTTCGAGGCATTGCGTGCCGCCGAGCTGGAACAGTTCGCCCGGGTGTTCTTCAGCAAACCGGGGCGCAACCGCCTGCACTACGACCTGCATACCGCCATCCGCGGCTCGAAGATCGAGCAGTTCGCCTTGTACCCTTATAAAGAGGGGCGCAAGCATTCCCGTCGCGAGCTGGCGCGCCTGGCGGCGGCGGGCATGGAGGCGGTGTTGCTGCAGAGCAAGTCTTCCATCACCTTCAGCGCCTTCACCTACGAGCAGCTGGAGGCCGAGGCCTTTACCCTGGAACTGGGCAAGGCCCGCCCGTTCGGTCAGAACGAGCTGGTCAACCTGGACAAGCTGGAAGCGAGGCTGATCCACATCATCGAAGACACCGAGCCACAGGGCGAAGGCTCTCTGGATGGCCTGCAGCTGTTCAGCGTGTCCCGCGAGATCATCAAGCACAGCGACAGCTTCCACCTGCACCTGCCGGCGGACATCGAGAATTTCTCCGAGCTGAGCAAGGGTTACCTGCTGGCCGAAGACCTGGCCGAGACGCGTTGGGTGGTCGAGGAGGAGGGCGCGCGCATCATCTTCCCCAACCCCAAGGTCAAGAATGGCCTCAGGGCGGGGATTCTGATCGTTCCTGACTCCGGCCAGCGACTAGGCTGAGCTGGCCCCGATACACTGGGCTTACGGCTGTGTGCGCAGCTCCAGTTGCAGCGCCTGGCGTAGCCCGTTTTCAGTGAAGGCGGGTGGGTTGGTGTTCAGGGCGGTGCTGCCGCCGAATGTGAACCTGCAATCGGTGGGTAAGCCGATGCTCTGCAGCAGCAGGTTGTCCACCGGATAAGCGCCGCTTTTGCCTTGAACCTCGGTCTGGCCCGGAAAGACGGTGCCTGACATCGAGTTCCAGCCTTGGCAAAGGCAGCGGTAAAGGTCGAGTAGTGGCAGTTGCGCAGCGGTCGACCAGCCTGGGTTGTATGCCAGGGTGCCGCCGCTGTAGCCCCAGCTACTCTGGTTTTCGTCGATGATGAAGTGGCCTTCGTCTTCATCTTCTTCGTGGTCGCTGGGTGTATAGGTCGTGAATTGGTGTCTGGATGCTTCGATCAGGCTGATCGGCGTCCCGGACTGCCCGGCCTTTTTATCCAGGGCCGCCAGCAGCGCCTGGCCGCAGGGTAGTTTGCGCAGCAGCTCCAGCGCATCCTGTGCCGCTTGCCTGAACGGGTCGCTACCCGTCACTCGCACGCCGATATTGCCCAGGGCCTGATGTTCGACCGTCACGGGCCGGGCCAGTCGTGCATCGTTTTCGGTATCGCGGTAGAGCTCGACCCTGGAGGACTCGCGGCCAAGCAGGCGGTGCCCCGTGACGTTGACAACCGCGTCGCCCTTGTCGATGAGTACCGGGCCGCTACCGACCACAATCTGGTGCGTGCCGGTATGGGCGTCGATGTGGACGATACCTGCGCCGGTGTCGATCCTGTTGCCGCTCCCTATCATGTCGATCAGCACCGTCTTCTTCACCTCCGGGGCGATGACGACGTGGTGATTGCCATCGGTGAGGCGAATGGCGATGGCTTGGGCGGTAT
Organism: Pseudomonas sp. LSJ-87; assembly: GCF_032971465.1. NCBI lineage: Bacteria > Pseudomonadati > Pseudomonadota > Gammaproteobacteria > Pseudomonadales > Pseudomonadaceae > Pseudomonas > Pseudomonas sp. LSJ-87. The sequence continues at coordinate 113,300 of NZ_JAWJYQ010000004.1, forward strand.
GCGCGGCGACCATGAATACCGCATCGTTGATGGTCACTTCCAGCAGGCATTCGCGAGGGGCGATACGTACGCGCTTTTGCTGCTCATCCGCGCGTAGCGTACGCGGGGCCACGTTGAAGACCAGCAGCTCGCTGTTCGGGGTGCTGCGGTGATAGCGCCGCCCCAATGGATAGGCGCGCTCGAGGGTGATTCGCACATTTTCGTCGGCCTGGATGTACTTGACCTCGGTCTGTTGCCGAGGATTGTCTTCGTTATTGTCGAAGGCGGTTTCTGCATGGACTGGTTCCCGTGCATCGATGTAGTAGATCGGTCTCGGGTTGGCCTGCATGATGCCGTGGGGTAGCGGATGCGGGTCCGAGTGGAGTTTGGAGAGGTTCAGCTCAGGCATGGAGTGCTCCGGCAGCGAGGGTGGGCCGGCAGGATCCCGCTCCACTGCGCGGGTCAGGTGTTGCTTATGTACCGCATGGGTGGGCCTGCAGGTCTGCTTTTCCGCCCTGGCCGTGCTCATGAACGGCTTTTCATCCGCCGATTGCTGTTCTGGTGTACAAACACACTGTATCTCCCGTTCAGGCTGGCTATAATGGCGCCCTTTGCCGTCGTTTCGTCGATTCGACGTATTAGCCCAAACGGCCGCCGTTTCCGTGGAAGAACCTATGAAAAGCGCAGAAATCCGTGAAGCCTTCCTTCGCTTCTTCGAAGAGCAGGGACATACCCGAGTCGCCTCCAGTTCGCTGATCCCGAACAACGACCCGACCCTGCTGTTCACCAATGCCGGCATGAACCAGTTCAAGGACTGCTTCCTCGGTGCGGAGAAGCGTGCCTACACGCGTGCCGTCAGCAGCCAGAAGTGCGTGCGCGCCGGCGGCAAGCACAACGACCTGGAAAACGTCGGTTACACCGCGCGTCACCACACCTTCTTCGAAATGCTGGGCAACTTCAGCTTCGGTGACTATTTCAAGCGCGATGCGATCACCTTCGCCTGGACCTTCCTGACTTCGGAAAAATGGCTGAACCTGCCCAAGGAAAAGCTCTGGGTCACCGTCTACGCCACTGACGACGAAGCCTACGATATCTGGACCAAGGAAGTCGGCGTGCCGGCCGAGCGCATGGTGCGCATCGGCGACAACAAGGGCGCCCCGTACGCCTCGGACAACTTCTGGACCATGGGCGACACTGGCCCGTGCGGCCCGTGCACCGAGATCTTCTACGACCACGGCCCGGACATCTGGGGCGGCCCACCCGGCTCGCCGGAAGAAGACGGTGACCGCTACATCGAGATCTGGAACAACGTCTTCATGCAGTTCAACCGCACCGCCGACGGCGTGCTGCACCCGCTGCCAGCGCCGTCGGTGGACACCGGCATGGGCCTGGAGCGCGTCAGCGCCGTGCTGCAGCACGTGCACTCGAACTACGAGATCGACCTGTTCCAGAACCTGCTGTCGGCCGCGGCCAAGGCCATCGGTTGCGGCAATGAGGGCCAGGCCTCGCTGAAAGTGGTCGCAGACCACATCCGTTCGTGCGGCTTCCTGATCGCCGACGGTGTGCTGCCGTCCAACGAAGGCCGTGGCTACGTGCTGCGCCGCATCATTCGTCGTGCCTGCCGCCACGGTAACAAGCTGGGCGCCAAAGGCAGCTTCTTCTACCAGATCGTCGCCGCGCTGGTCGCCGAGATGGGCGAGGCCTTCCCGGAACTGAACAGCCAGCAGGCGCACATCGAACGCGTGCTCAAGGCTGAAGAAGAACAGTTCGCCAAGACCCTGGAGCAGGGCCTGCGCATCCTCGAGCAGGACCTGGCCCAGCTGAAGGGCGAGGTGGTGCCGGGCGATGTGGTGTTCAAGCTGTACGACACCTACGGCTTCCCGATGGACCTGACCGCCGACATCGCCCGCGAGCGCGAGCTGACCATCGACGAAGCCGGCTTCGAGCGCGAGATGGACGCCCAGCGTGAGCGCGCCCGTTCTGCCAGCGCCTTCGGCATGGACTACAACAGCCTGGTCAAGGTCGACAGCGCCACCGAGTTCCTCGGCTACGAGGCCACCGAAGGCCAGGGCAAGATCATCGCCCTGTACAAGGACGGCCAAGCCGTCGACCAGCTGGGTGAAGGCGAGCAGGGCGTGGTCGTGCTCGACCGCACGCCGTTCTACGCCGAATCCGGTGGCCAGGTGGGCGACACCGGCTACCTGCAGGCTGGTGCTGCGCGCTTCGACGTGCGCGACACCACCAAGACCGGTGGTGCCTTCCTGCACCACGGCGTGGTTGCCAGCGGTGCGCTGGTGATCGGTTCGCCGGTCCAGGCCAAGGTCGATGCCGACGTGCAGCACGCCACCTCGCTGAACCACTCCGCCACCCACCTGCTGCACGAAGCGCTGCGCCAGGTACTGGGCGAGCATGTGCAGCAGAAAGGCTCGCTGGTCGACAGCCAGCGCCTGCGTTTCGACTTCAGCCACTTCGAGGCGGTGAAACCGGAGCAGATCAAGGCCCTGGAAGACATCGTCAACCGTGAAGTGCGCAAGAACACTGCGGTGGAAACCGAACTGACCGACATCGAAACCGCCAAGGCCAAGGGTGCCATGGCGCTGTTCGGCGAGAAGTACGGCGACACCGTGCGTGTGCTGAGCATGGGCGGCGATTTCTCGGTGGAGCTGTGCGGCGGTATCCACGCCAAGCGCACCGGTGACATCAGCCTGTTCAAGATCATCAGCGAAGGCGGCGTGGCCTCTGGCGTGCGCCGTATCGAAGCGGTCACCGGCGCTGCTGCGCTGGCCTACCTGAACGCTGCCGAAGAGCAGGTCAAGGAAGCCGCGCAGCTGGTGAAGGGTAACCGCGACAACCTGATCGACAAGCTGTCGGCTGTGCTCGAGCGCAACCGCCAGCTGGAGAAGCAGCTGGAACAGCTGCAGGCCAAGGCCGCCAGCGCCGCCGGGGATGATCTCTCCAACGCGGCCGTTGAGGTCAAGGGCGCCAAGGTGCTCGCCGCCCGCCTGGATGGGCAGGACGGCAAGGCCCTGCTGGCGCTGGTCGATCAGCTGAAGAACAAGCTCGGCCACGCAGTGATCCTGCTGGGCAGCGAGCATGAGGGCAAGGTCGTGCTGGTGGCCGGCGTGACCAAGGACCTCTCCAGCCAACTCAAGGCTGGCGATCTGATGAAACAAGCCGCTGCGGCGGTGGGTGGCAAGGGCGGTGGCCGTCCGGACATGGCCCAGGGTGGTGGCGTCGACGTCGCTGCACTGGACCAGGCCCTGGCGCTGGCCGTGCCATTCGCAGAGCAGGGACTTTGAGATGAGGGGGCCGGCGGTCTAGTCGCGGGCCTCTTCATGTTGGATTGTTTTTTGGGGCCCTGTATGGGCTGAGGCACCATTGAAATGGCGTTGATCGTACAGAAATTTGGCGGCACCTCTGTCGGTTCCATCGAGCGGATCGAGCAGGTAGCCGATAAGGTCAAGAAACACCGTGAGGCGGGCGACGACCTGGTGGTTGTGTTGTCGGCCATGAGCGGTGAAACCAATCGCCTGATCGACCTGGCCAAGCAGATCACCGATCAACCGGTTCCGCGTGAACTGGATGTGATCGTGTCGACCGGTGAGCAGGTCACCATTGCCTTGCTGACCATGGCCTTGATCAAGCGTGGTGTGCCAGCGGTGTCCTACACCGGCAACCAGGTGCGCATTCTCACCGACAGCGCGCACAACAAGGCGCGCATCCTGCAGATCGACGACCAGAAGATTCGTGCCGACCTCAAGGAAGGCCGCGTCGTCGTGGTAGCGGGCTTCCAGGGCGTCGACGAGCACGGCAGCATCACCACCCTGGGCCGTGGTGGCTCCGACACCACGGGCGTGGCCCTGGCGGCTGCGCTGAAGGCTGACGAGTGCCAGATCTACACCGACGTCGATGGCGTCTACACCACCGACCCGCGCGTTGTGCCACAGGCCCAGCGCCTGGAGAAGATCACCTTCGAAGAGATGCTGGAAATGGCCAGCCTTGGTTCCAAGGTGCTGCAGATCCGTTCGGTGGAGTTCGCCGGCAAGTACAACGTTCCGCTGCGCGTGCTGCACAGCTTCAAGGAGGGTCCGGGTACCCTCATTACCATTGATGAAGAGGAATCCATGGAACAGCCGATCATTTCCGGTATCGCCTTCAACCGTGATGAAGCCAAGCTGACCATTCGCGGCGTGCCGGACACCCCGGGCGTGGCCTTCAAGATCCTCGGTCCGATCAGCGCCTCGAACATTGAGGTCGACATGATCGTGCAGAACGTTGCCCACGATAACACCACCGACTTCACCTTCACCGTACACCGCAACGAGTACGAGAAGGCGCAGAGCGTGCTGGAAAACACTGCCCGCGAAATCGGTGCCCGTGAAGTGATCGGCGACACCAAGATCGCCAAGGTCTCGATCGTTGGCGTCGGCATGCGTTCGCACGCCGGTGTTGCCAGCCGCATGTTCGAAGCCCTGGCCAAGGAGAGCATCAATATCCAGATGATCTCCACCTCCGAGATCAAGGTTTCGGTCGTGATCGAAGAGAAGTACCTGGAGCTGGCCGTACGCGCGCTGCACACCGCGTTCGAGCTCGACGCTCCGGCACGACAGAGCGAGTAATACGCTGCCTGGAAGGGCGCGGCTTGCCGCGCCCTTCGCGTTTCTGCTCGCCACACAGGCCTGTCCTGCCCTGTGTGGCGAGTAACCGGGCCCTGGTCGTCGTCCACGACCAGGCCGCGACACCCAAGACTGTTACCCCTGAATGTTTTGCGTAAGGAGAAAGCTATGTTGATTCTGACTCGTCGGTGCGCCGAGAGCCTGATCATTGGAGACGGCGAGATCACCGTGACGGTGCTCGGCGTCAAAGGCAACCAGGTGCGTATTGGCGTCAGCGCCCCGAAAGAAGTGGCTGTGCACCGCGAGGAAATCTACCTGCGGATCAAGAAAGAGAAGGACGAGGAGCCAAGCCTTTAATTTTTTTGAAGTTTTTTTCAAAAAAAGGGTTGCAAACGAGGAAGAGCCTGTTTAATATTCGCCTCGTGTTGCGGTGAGGTGGCCGAGTGGCCGAAGGCGCTCCCCTGCTAAGGGAGTATACCTCATAAGGGTATCGGGGGTTCGAATCCCCCCTTCACCGCCATTATTCGCTTAGGGCGCTGTAAGCAGTAAGAACGCTAAGTAGTTGATTTTAAACGAAAAAGTTCTTGCAAAAATGTTTCAGCGACCTATAATGCGCGGCAAGACACGGACTCATAGCTCAGCTGGATAGAGTACTCGGCTACGAACCGAGCGGTCGGAGGTTCGAATCCTCCTGAGTCCGCCACTTTTGAAGTGGCTTTGTTTGCAAGGCTGCTTCAAACAACCAGTGGTAATCTGGTCTAAAACTACCATCGCGGACTCATAGCTCAGCTGGATAGAGTACTCGGCTACGAACCGAGCGGTCGCAGGTTCGAATCCTGCTGAGTCCGCCACTTTTTGAAGTGGCTCTGCTTGCAAAGGCACTTCAACCAACCAGTGGTAACCTGGTCTAAAAAATACCACCACGGACTCATAGCTCAGCTGGATAGAGTACTCGGCTACGAACCGAGCGGTCGGAGGTTCGAATCCTCCTGAGTCCGCCACTTTTGAAGTGGCTTTGTTTGCAAGGCTGCTTCAAACAACCAGTGGTAATCTGGTCTAAAACTACCATCGCGGACTCATAGCTCAGCTGGATAGAGTACTCGGCTACGAACCGAGCGGTCGCAGGTTCGAATCCTGCTGAGTCCGCCACTTTTTGAAGTGGCTCTGCTTGCAAAGGCACTTCAACCAACCAGTGGTAACCTGGTCTAAAAAATACCACCACGGACTCATAGCTCAGCTGGATAGAGTACTCGGCTACGAACCGAGCGGTCGGAGGTTCGAATCCTCCTGAGTCCGCCACACCAAATCAAGAAGCCCGCTCAAATGAGCGGGCTTTTTGTTTTTCTGCGCCAATGAATTGTTGGTGATGTCGATCTACGCTCTTCTGTAATGATTGTGGTGTAGCTTGGGGCCGCCATGCGGCCCATCGCCGGCAAGCCAGCTCCCACAGGTATCGCGCTGCTCTCTGGACTGTGTTGTCCCTGTGGGAGCTGGCTTGCCGGCGAAAGGGCTGCAAAGCAGCCCCGAATTCGATCAGGTATCGCATACACATCCAGGCACACAACAAATGTGCTTTAACCGCCAGACCCACCGTCGCACTGATAGCTTCGAGCGTTGTCCCAGCTTTATCACGCAAACGATTGTTCTGGCCAAAATTTTAAGCGATCTGACAGCTTTAGCAGTGTATGATTGCGCCCGTCAGCCCCGCCGGGGCTTGTGGAAAACCACCATGGACTTACCCAGTAGTTACTCGCTAACAAGATTCATACAGAAAGATCTGACCGATTGATTCTCCCGGCGTGCTCCGCTGCTGGGAGTGGAGTTCGCCTATGACTGAAGTAGAAGTAAAAAAAGCGCAGGAAAGCCTGCAGGACCGCCTGGCCCAGGTGGTCGAACTGCTGCAACGCCAGCGCGTGGTCGAAGACCTGACCCACCGTCAGGAAGGCGCCCACAACGACCTGGTGGAAAACCTGGTCCACCGCCAGAACCTCGTCGAGCTGCAGCGCAAGCTCGATGACCTGCACCCCGCCGACATCGCCTACATCCTCGAAGCCTTGCCCCTGGAAGACCGCCTGACGGTCTGGCAGCTGGTGCGCTCGGATCGCGATGGCGACATCCTGCTGGAAGTGTCCGACGCCGTGCGGCAATCGCTGATCGCCGACATGGACGATCACGAACTGCTCGCCGCCGCCAAGGAAATGGACGCCGACGAGCTGGCCGACCTGGCTCCTGAGCTGCCGCGTGACGTTGTTCACGAGCTGATGGAAACCCTCGATGCCCAGCAACGCGAGCGCGTGCGTTCGGCGCTGAGCTACGACGAGGAGCAGGTTGGTGCGCTGATGGACTTCGAGATGGTCACCATCCGCGAAGACGTCAGCCTGGAAGTGGTGTTGCGCTATCTGCGCCGCCTGAAAGAACTGCCGAACCACACCGACAAACTGTTCGTGGTCGACTATGACGGCATTCTCAAGGGTGTATTGCCGATCAAGCGCCTGCTGGTCAATGACCCGGAGAAGAAGGTGGCGGAGGTCATGGCGACCGACCCGGTCTCCTTCCACCCCGAGGAAGATGCCTATGATGCGGCGCAGGCCTTCGAGCGTTATGACCTGGTATCTGCGCCGGTCGTGGACAAGAACGAACGCCTGATCGGCCGCTTGACCATCGACGAAATGGTCGACCTGATTCGTGAAGAAAGCGAAAGCGAAGTGCTGAACATGGCCGGTTTGCGCGAGGAAGAAGACATCTTCGCCTCGGTCTGGCGTTCGCTGCGCAACCGCTGGGCCTGGTTGGCCATCAACCTGATTACCGCTTTCGTTGCGTCGCGTGTGATCGGCCTGTTCGAAGGTTCGATCGAGAAGCTGGTGGCCCTGGCTGCGCTGATGCCGATCGTGGCGGGTATTGGTGGCAACTCCGGTAACCAGACCATCACCATGATCGTGCGCGCCATGGCGCTGGACCAGGTGTCGCCGGGCAACACCAGCCGCCTGATGCGCAAGGAGCTGGCGGTATCGCTGCTCAACGGCCTGATCTGGGGCGGGGTGATCGGTGCGGTGGCGTTCTGGCTGTATGGCAGCTGGTCGTTGGGCCTGGTGATGACTGCGGCGATGACCTTGAACCTGCTGTTGGCGGCCTTGATGGGAGTGTTGATCCCGATGACCCTGACGCGCCTGGGGCGCGACCCGGCGATGGGCTCCAGCGTGATGATTACCGCGGTGACCGACAGCGGCGGGTTCTTCATCTTCCTCGGGCTGGCCACGCTGTTCCTGCTGTAGCCGTTTAACTTCCACAAGCTGATGAGGTTCTTGTGGGAGCGGCCTTGCGTCGCGAAAGGGCTGCAAAGCAGCCCCGGAAGTATGCGCAGTGCCGCTGACATCGCGGGGCCGCTCTGCGGCCCTTTCGCGACACAAGGCCGCTCCCACAAAGGCAGTGATCCTACAGCGGCGGTAAGCCCACAAAAAAGCCAGCTTACGCTGGCTTTTTCATGTTCGGCTGCAAACCTCAGGAGGCGTCGGTAGCCATTTCCACATCGTGAGCGATGAGGGCGACCAGCGCGTTCTGCTGGCGGTGCGACAGTTGGCGGAAGCGTTGCAGCAACTCGCGTTCATGCAGGGACAGTTCAGGGCTGTCCAGGCGCATGCTCAACTCGTCACCCAGCGCACCTTCCTGGATAAGGCTCTGTTCCAGGCGCGCGATGATTTCGGAGTTCATGCTGCGGTGATGGTTGCGCGCTACCTCGGCAATGCGCTCACGCATCCCGTCTGGCAGGCGGACGACGAACTTGTCAGCAGTGCGGCTCGAATAAATAGCCTGTTTCATTGGGCGCATATAAATTGACCGGATTTTGGTTCAGGGGAAGCGGTTCTCAAATTGGCCGCACGGGGTGGTAGTACGACCGTGGCGACGACGAAATGTTCAACCGTCTGTGAAAAATGGATGCTCATCTTGCCTCATGGTCGCCGTTTCCTTGGCGTCAATTCTGTGACAAATAGTGAGCCGGATAAAGGCTTTGTGCCAGTACCAATTATCAGAAATGAGTACTGGTTTGAAAAGTTTTACATGCTCCAGCTTACCCAATCGTCAGACTTTTGCCGTCAAAAACTGGTAAAACGCAGCAAAAGGCTGGGAAAGCCCCTAGAATGTGCCGGTTTCCCTCCATAGAGCATAGTGGCTATGCAACATGACGCAAGCGACCGCCAATCAGGGACAGGTCGGTTGATATATCTGGTAGGACCGTCGGGTTCCGGGAAAGATTCCCTGATCGATGCTTCTCGTGAGCGATTGGCAGCCGCGGGGGTGGAAATCGCCCGTCGCGTCATTACCCGGTCGGCCGAAGCCAAGGGCGAAGCCGCCCATGGAGTCTCGGCCGAACAGTTCGAAGCACTGCGCGCGCAAGGCGCGTTCGCCATGCATTGGCGGGCCAATGGCCTGGATTACGGCATTCCACTACAGGTGGACCAGTGGCTGGCGGAGGGCAGGGCGGTGCTGGTGAATGGTTCGCGGGCTTATCTGGCCGAGGCGCGCCGGCGCTACCCGAACCTGTTGGCAGTGCTGGTCGAGGTCCGGCACGAGGTGCTGCGCGAGCGCCTGGTGGCCCGCGGCCGGGAAAGCGCAGAGGAAGTCGAGCAGCGCCTGGCACGTAATGCACGCTTGCAGGCGCTGGCCGATCCGTCGCTGCATGTGCTGGACAACTCCACCACCCTGGAAACCGCGGTCGCGGCATTGTTCGCGCTGTTGCGTGATGAAGGCGTGCTGCCGCAGGTGTAGCATTGGCAGAAAAGGATTACGCGAAAAAGCCCGCATGAGGCATGACAAACGCCAGCATGCTGGTTAACATGCTGGCCGTCCTGCTGTGCAGCGTCCGCTGCCGGTACTTGCGTCTCAGTAGCTCAATTGGATAGAGCATCCCCCTCCTAAGGGGAAGGTTGCAGGTTCAATTCCTGCCTGGGACGCCATTTCCTTTCGTTCCCTTACCGCGTTCACCCGGTGTTGTTGACGCGAAATCGGGAAGCCTTGAACCTGCGTATTCCTACATACCCAGATGCTTCAAGGCCCACAGCATTCCCATTCCCACAATCAGCGTCAGCATCGTGCTGCGCGTACGCCACGCCACCAGCGCGGCCAGTATCGCCGCTGGTATCTGCGGGTTCATCCAGTCGAACCCCGCCTGCCGGTCAGGGAATACCACAGCCGGCAATACCAATGCCGCCAGCACACTGGCCGGCACATACGCCAAGGCGCGGCGAAACAGTGGGGGGATGCGCAACACCGTGTGCAACTCGATGAACGACAGGCGGATGGCGAAGGTGCCCAGGCCGATCAGAATGAAGGTTATCCACTGGGTCGTTTCGCTCATGATGCTTCCTGCTCGGTATTGGCGTCTGCCACGGTTTGCTGTTTTTGCCAGCTCTCGATGGCCAGCCCGGCGATGATGCCGCCCAGCGCGCCAGCCAGCAGGCCGAGGTTGTAGGGCAGGTTGGCGGCCAGCACGGCGAGCACGCCGCCGGTCAGCGCTGCGCCAAGCGTGGCCGCATTGCGAATGCCGGGTATCAAAAGGGCCAGGAATGACAATGGAATGGCAAAGCCCAGCGACCAGTCTTCACGAATGCTCGCGCCCAGGTACATGCCCGCCAGCACCGAGAGGTTCCAGCCGAAGAACATGGTGATTGCCGTACCGGCATAGTAGGGGTAGGCATACTGCCCGAGCCCGCCCGAGCCCATCTTCAGCGTGCACAGGGCGAAGGACTGATCTGACAGCATGTACGCCATCGGCCACTTTTGGCGGCGCGGCAGCTGGCCCAGGTGCGGGGCCAGGCTGGCGCTGTACATCAGGAAGCGCAGGTTGATCACCAGCGCGGTGACTACCATGGTCACCGGCAGGGCGGCGCTTTGCATCAACTGCATCACCACCATTTGCGCCGAGCCGGAGTAGAACAGCAAGGTCATGCCGATGGCATCGGTTGGCGACAGGCCCATGCCGATCGCCGTGACCCCGGTGATCAGGCCGAAGGGCACGATGCCGGAGGTCAATGGCAGGGCGCTGTGGGCACCTTGCCTGAACGCTTGGGTCCCGCTTGGATACGGCATTTGAAATCCTTGAAAGTGTGCAGACGGTGCAAGGGCGGTACGTCCACGTTAATGCGCGCGACAGTTGGCCTCAACGTCAGATTTCTGGAATAGTAGGCCTAAAAAAAATAGGCCTTAACCGTGTACCTCGATACTCCTACCCGGCACTCGCTGCAGCTCAATGCCCTGCGTGCCTTCGAAGCGTCAGCCCGCCTGGGCGGTTTTGCCCGTGCCGCACTCGAGCTGAAGGTGACCCCGGGGGCCATCGCCGCCCTGGTCAAGACCCTGGAAAGCGAATATGGCGCAGCCTTGTTCGAGCGCCATGCCAAAGGCGTGCGCCTGACGCCCTTGGGCGAAAGCGTGAAAGGCCAGTTCACCGAGGCGTTCGACGCGGTGGAAGCCGCCGCGCGCACACTGCGCCGCCTGGCCGCACCGCAGCGGGTGCATATCGTCACATCGCCTGCCCTGGCGCAGTTGTGGATAGGGCCACGCCTGCCGGAACTGACCCGGCTGCTGGCACCCATCGAGATCTCGGTGACGGCGGTGGATGAGCCGCCCAACCTGAAACGCAGCCCGTTCGACCTGTGCCTGTTCTACACCGAAAAGCCCGAGCGCTGGCAACGCAGGATAGCCACGGAAGAAGTCCTGCCCGTGTGCGTGCCGGCCCTGGCCGCCAGCATCGCCAAGCCCGAGGACCTTGCCGACGCCCGTTGCATCGCCGACGTGGGCTGGAACGACTGGGCGGTGTGGACGGGGGCGGTGATGCCCGGACACAGGTTCGTTGCCCGTGGGCCGGGTTTTTCCCTGTACTCGATCGCCCTGCAGCAAGCCTTGCTGGCCGCCGGGGTGCTGATAGGGCGCAGAAGCCTGGTGCAACGCTACCTCGACAGCGGCGAACTGGTCGCCCCCATCGACCGCGCGGTGCCACTGGGCATGACCATTGCCGCATGGCGGCTGCCGGGTGCCAAGGGCAACCAGGTGGTTGCCGCAGTGGAGGAGGCGCTGTTGCAGTTGGCTTGAGCGCCCCCAAGCCATGCACGGTGTCTGTGGGAGCGGGCGAACGGGGCAAATGCCATGCCCGTCGTCAGCACCGCGAAAATAGGGCGTTGGGGCTATTCCGATGGTGCCACGCTAGGCATATGCTTGCCCGTCAGAGGCATGCCACTTGTGGCTGGGCATCAGGGAGAGCGTCCATGAGTCAGGAAACCCGGCCGGTACCCGCCGGCTTCAGTGAACAGCAGTTGCATACGTTGTTCGATCTGATCAGCGATGGTATCTGGGACTGGAATGCCAATACCGGCTACGTCTATCGCAACCCGGGCTGGTACGCCATGCTCGGCTACCCCAGTCACTCCATGGCCAACTCGGTGCTCACCTGGGAAAGCGTGATTCACCCGGAGGACTACTCGCGGGTGATGGCGCATTTCGAGGCGTACATCAACCAGCGCAACGAGCACTACCTGGTCGAATACCGCTGCCGTTGCCACGATGGCAGCTACCTGTGGATCGAAGACAGCGGCTACATCATCGCCCATAACGAGGACGGCTCGGTGGCGCGCATGCTCGGTGCCCACCGCAACATCGACGCCAACAAGCGCCTGGTGGCGCAACTGGAGCAGAGGAACCAGTCGCTGGAAAGCCAGGTGGCCGAACGCACCCGCGAGCTGTCCTGGGTGAACCAGCAGTTGCAGCGGCAGCTGGATGAAAACCGCGAGCTGGCCGAGCGCGACGCGTTGACCCGCATTGCTAACCGCTATCGGCTGGAGAAGGCGCTGCAACTGGAGTGCGAGCGTGCCAAGCGCTTTCGCCAGCCGTTGTCGCTGATAGCCATGGACCTGGACGACTTCAAGCCGATCAATGACCGCTATGGCCATGCCCGTGGCGATGCGGCGCTGGTGCGGGTGGTCGACGTCCTGCGTACCTGCCTGCGGCAGCAGGACCTGCTGGCGCGCTGGGGTGGGGACGAGTTCGTCATCGTATTGCCGCAGGCCTCGCTCGGCGAGGCGCTGGAGGTGGCAGCACGCTTGCGCCAGGCGATGGTGCAGGTGGAGCCGGTGGGCGATTGCCAGCTGACCATGAGTTACGGCGTGGTGCAATGGCAGGAAGGAGAGGACCAGCATGCACTGCTGGCGCGTGCCGACACGGCGCTGTACCGGGCCAAGGGGAACGGCAAGAACGCTATTGCCGAGTAGCCTGTGCCGGCCTCTTCGCGGGTAAACCCGCTCCCACAGGTGCGCCACTGCTCTCACGGGCAGTGATGTCCCTGTGGGAGCGGGTTTACCCGCGAAGAGGCCGGCACGGGCTAGCCAATGAAAAAAGACCCGCAACGCCTGGGGCGCTGCGGGCCAAATCGGCCTGGGCCGCTTCAGTGTCAGATATGCAGGGCGTGACCCAGGGCGCGCAGTGCCGCTTCCTGTACCGCCTCACCCAGTGTCGGGTGGGCATGGATGGTGCCGGCCACATCCTCCAGGCACGCGCCCATCTCCAGCGACTGGGCAAACGCCGTCGACAACTCGGAAACCGCCACGCCAACCGCCTGCCAACCCAGGATCAAGTGGTTGTCACGGCGCGCCACCACCCGCACGAAACCGCTTTTCGATTCTAGGCTCATGGCCCGGCCATTGGCAGCAAACGGGAACTGCGCGACGATGCAGTCCAGCCCTTGCTGGCTGGCTTGCTCCGGGGTCTTGCCGACCACCACCACTTCCGGGTCGGTGAAACACACCGCGGCAATCGCGCTGGGTTCGAAACGGCGTGCCTTGCCGGCGATGATCTCGGCGACCATCTCGCCCTGGGCCATGGCCCGGTGCGCCAGCATCGGTTCACCGGCCACGTCGCCGATGGCCCAGACGTTGCGCATGCTGGTCTGGCAGCGCTCGTCGATGGCGACGGCGGCGCCGTTCATCTTCAGGTCCAGGCACTCCAGGTTGAAACCTTGCGTGCGCGGCCGACGGCCCACGGCCACCAGCACCTGGTCGGCTTCCAGGCGCAGTTGCCCACCCTGGCCATCACGGGCCAGCAGGCAGCCGCCTTCGTAACCCTCGACGCTGTGGCCCAGGTGCAGGGTGATGCCCAGTTTCTTCAGCGATTCGGCCACCGGTGCGGTCAGCTCGCTGTCGTAGGTCGGCAGGATGCGCTCGCGCGCTTCCACCACGCTGACCCGTGCGCCCAGCTTGCGGTAGACGATGCCCAGCTCCAGGCCGATATAGCCGCCGCCCACCACCACCAGATGCTGCGGCAGGGTTTTCGGCGCCAGGGCTTCGGTCGAGGAAATGATCGGCCCGCCCAGCGGTAGCATCGGCAGTTCGACACTGCTGGAGCCAGTGGCCAGCAACAAGTGCTCGCACTGGATACGCTGGCCATCGACTTCGACCTGCTTGCCATCGAGCACCTTCGCCCAGCCATGGATCACCTTGACCCCGTGCTTTTTCAGCAGGGCGGCGACGCCGGTGGTCAGGCGGTCGACGATGCCGTCCTTCCAGGCCACGCTCTGGCCGATGTCCAGGCGCGGCGAGGCGACGCTGATGCCCAGCTCCGACGGGCCGGCAAAGCGCGAGGTCTGGTGGAACTGCTCGGCCACGTGGATCAGCGCCTTGGACGGGATGCAGCCGATGTTCAGGCAGGTACCGCCCAGTGCCTGGCCTTCCACCAGCACGGTGGGGATGCCCAGTTGCCCGGCGCGGATGGCAGCCACGTAGCCGCCAGGGCCGCCGCCGATGATCAACAGGGTAGTCTGGATAGTCTGTTGCATGCTCACTCCACGAACAGGCAGGCGGGTTGTTCGAGCAGGCCGCGCACGGCCTGGATGAACAGCGCGGCGTCCATGCCATCGACCACGCGGTGGTCGAACGAGCTGGACAGGTTCATCATCTTGCGCACGACGATCTGGCCGTCGATCACCACAGGCCGCTCGACCATGCGGTTGACGCCGACGATCGCCACTTCCGGGGTGTTGACCACCGGCGTGCTGACGATGCCGCCCAGGGCGCCCAGGCTGGTCAGGGTGATGGTCGAACCGGACAGCTCGTCGCGGCTGGCCTTGTTGTTGCGGGCAGCGTTGGCCAGGCGCGAGATCTCGCCGGCATTGCTCCACAGGCTGCCAGCTTCGGCATGGCGCAGCACCGGCACCATCAGGCCGTTGTCACCTTGGGTGGCGATGCCCACATGCACCGCGCCATGGCGGGTGATGACCTGAGCCTCGTCGTCATAGGTGGCGTTGATCTGCGGGAAGTCGCGCAGTGCCACGACCAGCGCACGCACCAGGAACGGCAGCAGGGTCAGCTTGCCGCGGCTGTCGCCGTGCTTGCTGTTGAGTTGCTGGCGCAGGGCTTCCAGGGCGGTGACGTCGATTTCTTCCACATAGCTGAAGTGCGCGACCCGGCGCTTGGCGTCCTGCATGCGCTGGGCGATCTTGCGGCGCAGTCCGATCACCGGCACCTGCTCGCTGTCGGTGCGCTTGGCATAGCCGCTCGGCGCTTGTCCGCCAGTGCTGTGCGGCTTGCTCATGAAGGCGTCGAGGTCTTCGTGCAGGATGCGCCCGGCCGGGCCGCTGCCATGCACGTAACGCAGTTCGATACCGGCATCCAGGGCACGCTTGCGCACCGCCGGCGAGGCCAGCGGCTTGTCGCCTGGCTGGCGCGGCACGATCGGGGCTGCCTCGTGGTTGACGGGCGCCTGGCACGCGGCCGGTCTTGCTTCCTTCTGCGGCTCTGGCTTGGCGGCTACCGGGGCAGCGGGGGCTTCGACCTGTTCGGGCTTTGGCGCATCCTTGGTGGGCACATCCACATGGTTGCCGCTGCCTTCCACTTCGATGCGGATCAGCTCGCTGCCGACCGCCATCACTTCACCTGGCTGCCCACCCAGGGCCAGCACCTTGCCGCTGACCGGCGAAGGGATTTCCACGGTGGCCTTGTCGGTCATGACGTCGGCCACTACCTGGTCTTCGGCGATCATGTCGCCGACCTTGACGAACCACTCGACCAACTCGACCTGCGCGATGCCTTCGCCAATGTCCGGCATCTTGATGACGTGCGTGCCCATTCAGACCTCCATGACCTTTTTCAATGCCGCACCTACCCGCGAAGGCCCTGGGAAGTAAGCCCATTCCTGTGCGTGGGGGTAGGGGGTGTCCCAGCCGGTGACGCGCTCGATCGGCGCCTCCAGGTGGTGGAAGCAGTGTTCCTGCACCAGCGACACCAGTTCGGCGCCGAAGCCGCAGGTGCGGGTGGCCTCGTGTACCACCACGCAGCGGCCGGTCTTTTTCACCGACTCGACGATGGTCTCCAGGTCCAGCGGCCACAGGCTGCGCAGGTCGATCACCTCGGCGTCGACGCCGGTTTCTTCGGCGGCCACCTGGGCCACGTACACCGTGGTGCCGTAGGTCAGCACGGTCACGTCATTGCCGGGGCGGGTAATGGCCGCCTTGTCCAGCGGCACGCTGTAGTAGCCATCGGGCACGGCGCTTTGCGGGTGCTTCGACCACGGCGTGACAGGGCGGTCGTGGTGGCCGTCGAACGGGCCGTTGTACAGGCGCTTGGGTTCCAGGAAGATTACCGGGTCATCGCATTCGATCGAGGCGATCAGCAGGCCCTTGGCGTCATACGGGTTGGACGGCATGACAGTGCGCAGGCCGCACACCTGGGTGAACATCGCTTCCGGGCTCTGGCTGTGGGTCTGGCCGCCATAGATCCCGCCACCGCAGGGCATGCGCAGGGTCAGCGGGGCGATGAACTCGCCGGCCGAACGGTAACGCAGGCGCGCCATCTCGGAAACGATCTGGTCGGAGGCCGGGTAGAAGTAGTCGGCGAACTGGATTTCCACCACCGGGCGCAGGCCGTAGGCACCCATGCCCACGGCGGTGCCGACGATGCCGCTTTCGGAGATCGGCGCGTCGAACACGCGGGACTTGCCGTACTTGTTCTGCAGGCCTTCGGTGCAGCGGAACACGCCGCCGAAGTAACCGACGTCCTGGCCGTAGATCACCACATTGTCGTCGCGCTCGAGCATGACATCCATGGCCGAGCGCAGGGCCTGGATCATGGTCATGGTAGTGGTGGCCATGGCGGTTTCCGGGTTGATGCTGTTGTTGTGGTCGTTCATCTCAAACCCCCAGTTCCTGGCGTTGACGGCGCAGGTGGTCGGGCATTTCCTTGTACACGTCCTCGAACATCGAGGCGGCACTCGGGATGTGACCGTTGGCCAAGGTGCCGTACTGCTCGGCTTCCTTCTGCGCGGCAATCACCGCGGCTTCCAGCTCGGCAGTGGTGGCCTGGTGTTCTTCCTCGGACCAGTGGCCGATCTTGATCAGGTGCTGCTTCAGGCGGGCGATCGGGTCGCCGAGCGGGAAGTGGCTCCAGTCATCGGCCGGGCGGTACTTGGACGGGTCGTCCGAGGTCGAGTGCGGGCCGGCACGGTAGGTGACCCACTCGATCAGGCATGGGCCCAGGCCGCGACGGGCGCGTTCGGCGGCCCAGCGCGAGGCGGCGTACACGGCGACGAAGTCGTTGCCGTCAACCCGCAGCGAGGCAATGCCGCAACCCACGCCACGGCCGGCGAAGGTGGTCGACTCGCCACCGGCGATGGCCTGGAAGGTGGAAATCGCCCACTGGTTGTTGACCACGTTGAGGATCACCGGGGCCCGGTACACGTGGGCGAAGGTGAGGGCGGTGTGGAAGTCCGACTCGGCGGTTGCGCCGTCGCCGATCCACGCCGAGGCGATCTTGGTATCGCCCTTGATCGCCGAGGCCATGGCCCAGCCGACCGCCTGCACGAACTGGGTCGCCAGGTTGCCGCTGATGGTGAAGAAACCGGCGTCGCGTACCGAATACATGATCGGCAGCTGGCGGCCCTTGAGCGGGTCACGCTCGTTGGACAGCAGCTGGCAGATCATCTCGACCAGCGACACGTCGCGGGCCATCAGGATGCTTTGCTGGCGGTAGGTGGGGAAGCACATGTCGGTGCGGTTCAGCGCCAGGGCCTGGCCGCTGCCGATGGCTTCTTCACCCAGGCTCTGCATGTAGAAGGACATCTTCTTCTGGCGCTGGGCGACCACCATGCGGCTGTCGAAAATCCGTGTCTTGAGCATGGCGCGCATGCCCTGACGGAGAACTTGCGGGGCGATGTCTTCGGCCCACGGGCCTTGCGCGTCGCCTTGCTCGTCGAGCACGCGGATCAGGCTGTAGGACAGGTCCGCGGTGTCGGCAGCGTCGACATCGACTGGGGGTTTACGGGCTTGACCTGCATCGTTCAGGCGCAGGTAGGAGAAATCGGTCTGGCAGCCTGGCCGGCCGGTAGGCTCGGGCACATGCAAACGCAGGGGGGCGTACTCGTTCATGCTTTTTACGCTCGCTCGGGTATTTGTTTTTGTGAGCTCTGAAGCGGCCGCCGCTGAGTACCGGCTTGTGACTGGTAGGTCAGCGTCCCCTACATCTTAGTGGGCCGGCAGGAGAATTTTTCTCTCAAGTTGATTGCCTTTGCCGAGCAGGGCAGATAAACATTCCGTATAAACACAAAAAACCGGTGATTTTGTCTCATGCGCAAACTCGATCGTACCGATATCGGCATTCTCAACAGCCTGCAGGAAAATGCCCGCATCACCAACGCCGAGCTGGCCCGCTCGGTGAACCTGTCCCCTACACCCTGCTTCAACCGGGTGCGGGCCATGGAAGAACTGGGGGTGATCCGCCAGCAGGTGACCTTGCTGTCGCCCGAGGCGTTGGGGCTGGACGTGAACGTGTTCATCCATGTGAGCCTGGAAAAACAGGTCGAGCAGTCGTTGCACCGTTTCGAGGAAGAAATTGCCGAACGGCCTGAAGTGATGGAGTGTTACCTGATGACGGGCGATCCGGACTACCTGTTGCGGGTACTGCTGCCCAGCATCCAGGCGCTGGAACGGTTCCTGGATTACCTGACGCGGTTGCCAGGGGTGGCCAATATCCGTTCCAGTTTCGCCTTGAAGCAGGTGCGCTACAAGACGGCCTTGCCGCTGCCGGCCAATGGCATGACCTTGCGGGAATAGGTGTGGCCTGACTGATGATTGGCCTTGGCAACGCCTCATTGATTCCGAGAGGCAGGGCACCTTCTGGCAGCTTTCGCAGGTGTGATGCCGGGTGTCAGGCTAGCCGGATGTTCTCCAGGTAGAACATGAGTATCTGTCCCGGCGTTGCGCTTGCATTCAGAAATCTGTCAAAGGTGAGGGACAGGTCTGTGGATGCATCTTCAGGCCTTGTCGATGCCACACGATGGCCGTGTTTGTCGCGCAGGTAGAACGGAACTCTTTCGGCGCTGTTCAGGTCGCCGTTCCAATCATCCTGTGTATCGATTTTCCAGTAGTCGCCAAGGCCTGCCAGTTGTGGCTTGAAGTTCGCCACGGCATCCGTGACTCTGCCTATCACGCCTGTCCCATACAGGCCGAGCCAGCCTCTGGAATTTTGCTCAAGCCTCGCGCCTGCGAATTTCCAGTGGTTGTTGCACGAGATGTAGTAGAGGTCCCGTCCCTTCTCCGATGTGATGTACTTGAAATCGAACGCGATACGTACGATCTCGTCCCGCGCATGCGCCTTTCGGTGATTATCGATGCACAACCAGCCGTCCTCATCCAGCCATGTGAATGGGTGTTGCCCGACGGATGATTCTGCAACTACCACTCGGCCTGCATGGGTATGCAGTTCGGCGGTGAAATCAGCTTTGATCATGTAACCTCCAGTCTCAGTTGCTCCCGGGATGGGACGAGGCAAGCTAACCCTTCGGCTGGTGAACAATGAGATGGAAACGCTTGGAGCGCAGCTTGGTCCGATGATGCAAGTGCATGATCACGACATGACCGACACTGGACGCGCCCTTGATTCACGATTTGTCAGGCAGGGGACTGCGCCGCAGCAATTTTGCTTTTATGCTTGGCTGCAACCCATCGCCACCTGACCCGGGAGCCGCAAGGGACCTATGCGAAATATATGGAAGCCGTTTCAGTCGTTGTATTTCGCCGCGCTGATGATGTTGATCGGCTCGGGCCTGCTCAGTACCTACCTGGCCCTGCGCCTGGCAGCCGATCATGTCGACAGCCTGTGGGTGGGTGCCTTGATGGCGGCCAACTACTTTGGCCTGGCGGTAGGCGGCAAGGTCGGCCACCGGTTGATTGGCCGGGTAGGGCACATTCGCGCCTATGCCACTTGCGCCGGCATCGTCGGTGCGGCGGTGCTCGGCCATGGCCTGACCAGTTGGCTGCCGGCCTGGGTCGGGCTGCGGATGATTGTCGGCCTGGGGATGATGTGCCAGTACATGGTCATCGAGAGCTGGCTGAACGAGCAGGCCGACGTGAAGCATCGCGGCGCGGTGTTCAGCGGCTACATGATCGCCTCGTACCTGGGCCTGGTGCTCGGCCAGCTGATCCTGGTGGTGCACCCACAGCTTGGCCTGGAGCTGCTGATGCTGGTGGCCATGTGTTTCACCCTGTGCCTGGTACCGGTCGCCATGACCCGGCGCATTCACCCGGCGCCGTTGCGCCCGGCACCGATGGAGCCGAAGTTCTTCATCAAGCGCGTGCCGCAGTCGCTCAGCACGGTGCTGGGCTCGGGGCTGATCGTCGGCTCGTTCTATGGCCTGGCGCCCTTGTATGCCTCCAGCCAGGGCATGACTACCGAGCAGGTCGGTCTGTTCATGGGTAGCTGCATCTTTGCCGGCCTGCTGGTGCAGTGGCCGCTGGGCTGGTTGTCTGACCGCTACGATCGGGCCGTGCTGATCCGCAGCGTGGCGGTGGGGTTGGCGCTGGCCTCGGCGCCGCTGGCGATGCTGCCCAGCGTGCCGCTGGAGTTGCTGTTCGGCATAGGCTTCGTGATTTCGCTGTTGCAGTTCTGCCTGTACCCGCTGGCGGTGGCGTTTTCCAACGACCATGTGGAAAGCGAACGGCGGGTGTCGCTGACCGCAATGCTGCTGGTGACCTACGGCGTGGGTGCCTGTATCGGGCCGCTGGCGGCAGGCGTGCTGATGAAGGTGCTGGGCCCGCAGATGCTGTATGCCTTCTTCGTGTTCTTTGCCCTGGTGCTGGTGTGGCGCATTCGACCGAAAGCGGTCACCGGGCTGCACCAGGTGCAGGATGCGCCTTTGGGCCACGTTGCCATGCCGGCTGCCGGTTCGCCACTGTCGGCGGCGCTGGACCCACGGGTGGATGAGCAGACGGTACAGGAGGTGATGCAGGCACCGGTGGCGGCGGAGGATACCGAGGCGGAAGAGAAGGGGGCTGACAAGGAGCCTGAGCCGGAAGGTGAGGTCAGCAAGTCGGTGTAGGCCTGTGCCGGCCTCTTCGCGGGCACGCCCGCTCCCACAGCGACCGCGCAGCGTTCAAGGCATGCGTTGTACCTGTGGGAGATCTGTCGCGTAGAGAACTGAATCCGCAAGCAGTACGCGTACCCTGTGGGAGCGGCTTTAGCCGCGAAGAATCCAACGCGGTGCATGGCACCGGCTGCGCCGGTGTTCGCGGCTAAAGCCGCTCCCACAGAGTCCCTGCTAATTCAATGAGTTATTTGCAGTTCTGTGGGAGCGGGCGTGCCCGCGAAGAGGCCGGCACAGAAGAGGCACAAATGAAAACGCCACCTTGATAGGTGGCGTTTTTGTACTCGGCCGACGATCAATAGTCGTCCTTGTCGAACCGCCGCGCTTCACGCTGCAACTGGTATACAAAGCTCTCGACCTTGCGCTGCGCCTGCCCGGTAAGGTTATGGAAGCGTACGCCGGCAAAGGTGGTGTTGATCCGCTCTTCATAGTGCAGGTGGCGCAGCTCGACCATGGTGTCGACCAGGCCCAGCGGGTTGCCCGCCTTGAAACGCTCGTACACCTGGCCCAGTTGCAGGCGATCCTCGACATTGCCTTCGAAGCGCAGTTTGCAGCCGGTGGCGGAGATGTCCAGCAGCTTGCCACGCAGGGCGCCGTTGCCCTTGAGGTGGGCGCCATCGAGGATGACATCGACCAGCTGCGACAGCTTCAGCGCGGCGCGGAAGGCATTGCGGCGCTGGTGGTAGGTCATCTCCAGAGGCATGGCGCCGCGGTAGCAGCGGTGGCCGTCGACTTCGCTGATCTTCAGCTCGTGGTTGCAGTCCCAGGCGATGCGCACGCCATCGTGGAAGCCTTCGACGCGGAAGTGTTCGCCGTTCTCGATGAACTTTTCACCGTCACGCGGGATCATCTCGTCCAGCGCCAGGGTGTTGCTTTCACGGTCCACGTGCACCACGTAGCTCTGGAAGCGCTGGCTGCGGTCGTGGAAGGTGATGATCAGGGGGTCGTGGCTTTCCTGCAGCTGCCGCAAGTTGGCCGCAATCTCCAAAGGGGTGTTCAGCACCTTTGGCGGCTGCGGGGCATCGGATTCATTGAACACGGCTTATCGTTCTCCAGGCAAAAGCGACACACGCAATTAACGGCATTTTGCCAGTATGTTCCGTGCCTTGATAGAAAAAATCACACTTGGCTGAGCGCCCGTGGCTTGGCCAGTGGCGAGGTGCTGCCGCGGCTGTCGTAGAGCGACGGAGAATCGCCGCCCATGAGGATCCGGATCTGGTTGTTGGTGACGTGTTGCTGCACCTGGATGATCCGGCCATTGGTCTCGTTGAGCTGCTGGCAGGCTTGCATCAACTGGCTGATCACATCGAGTTGCTGCAGCAGCAGTTCACCGTTCGGCGATTGTGCCGCCACGGCCTCCACTCCGGCGCGATCGGGGGTCAGGCCAAGGCTGGCAAGCAGGTTGTTGCGCCGCAGGCCTTGCTGCTCCAGCAGCACGATCAAAGACTGCTTGCGGGCCAGGATATTCTCCAGTGGCGCCATGTCGCGGCCATGCAGGGCGATCGCTTCCTTTTGCAGAAGGTCCAGCAGCTCCTGCATGGGGGCGATGTCATCTTCGATCAGTTGCAGCAAGGTGGTGTCGTGCATGGCTAACTCTTGGCTTTTCTAGCGTCCGTGAAGTCAGCGCGCCGAACGGTCAGCGCTGGGCTTCGAAATCGAGCAGTTTGCTGGCGACCCGGCCGGCATCGACCTGGTAGCTGCCGTCGGCGATCGCCTGTTTCAACTGGGCCACACGGGCACTGTTGACTACTGGCTCGTCGCGCAGCTTGTCGCTGATCTTCTGCAACTGCTGGGCCTCTTGGCTGAGGTGTACCGCTTCTCCGCTGGCGCTGGTGGCGGTTGCCGCTTCCTGGCTGGCTGCCGGTTTTTCGGCGCTGCCGGACGCGGTGTTGCCGCGCACGCCGCCCGTGACGGACGGAGAGTTATTCAAACGACTGAAGTCGATGACCATGATCAGAAACCTCTGGGTATTTGGACGCTTGCCTTGTTTTCGGCCAACCCGAAAGAAACTTTAGGCGCAAATGCATAGCCGCCTGTCAGCAAGCTCGCGAACCCGTTTTCTGACACAGTTTAGGAAAAGCGGTTCCTCACCGCCAGCGCAAATCAATGGGCTGGCTACATACTTACCTCGACCTGGCCGGGGCCGGTCACCCTGGCCTTGATCACTCGTTTGGAATTGAGGTTGCGCACCCGGATCTGTTCGCTCAGGCCACCCTTGCTCAGGGCTTCTCCGGGCATGCGCACACTCAGGCTGCCACTGCGGGCGATGATCACCACGTGGTCGCCCTTGCGCACCACCTCGGCCTGTTCCAGGTGTTGCGGGGTGAGTACCTGGTCGATCACCGTGGGGCGCAGCATCTTCATGCCCACCGCCTGCTCCAGTTCGGTCAAAAAACCTTGGCCCAAGGTGCCGACATCGCGCTCGCGCAGGGCCACGTCACCTTCGCCCACCACGTTGTCGCGCTTGAGCGGCCGGGTCACCACCACCACTTCGCGGAACAGCCGCACGGTGGCCGGCACGAACACGGTCCAAGGCGCCGTGCCTTCGCAGCGCACCTTTACCGTGACGCGGCCCAACGGCTGGGCCGGGCTTTCCAGCGAGGCGTCCAGTTGCTGGCTGCACAGCGGCATGCGCAGGCGCGGGTCCAGCGGGTTGACCTGGATCTCGTAACGGCCGGCGGTCTGGGTGGTTGCCAGATAATCTTCGACGCTGAATTCAAGAAACCCTTGAGTGACACCGATAAGCTGTTCAGGCAAGGTAAACGCGTCCGCTACCGTGCGAACGCCGGGCACCAGAAGGCACAGCGTGGCCAGCGAGCCAGTCAGCAGGCGCGTCAATCGTCGGAAAAATGTCGTTTTCGTGTACATGGCGCTCAAAAAAGCAAAGCCCGTGCCGACTCGCTACATGAGTTGCAACGAAAGGCTGAAACATAAAGGAGTCTGGCATGGCAGGTGTTATGGATTCGGTCAACCAGCGCACGCAGCTGGTGGGGCAGAATCGCCTGGAATTGCTGCTGTTCCGCCTCAATGGCGAGCAGCTTTACGGCATCAACGTATTCAAGGTCAGGGAAGTGCTGCAATGCCCTGCGCTGACCCTGCTGCCCAAGGCGCACCCGGTGGTGCGCGGTGTTGCCAATATTCGCGGGGCGACCATCCCGATCCTCGACCTGTCGATGGCCACCGGGTTGCGGCCGCTGCAGGAAGACACGCGCAACAGTTTCGTGATCATCACCGAGTACAACACCAAGACCCAAGGCTTCCTGGTGCACTCGGTGGAGCGCATCGTCAACATGAACTGGGAAGAAATCCATCCGCCACCCAAGGGCACCGGCCGCGACCACTACCTGACCGCGGTTACCCGGGTGGACAACCGCATGGTCGAGATCATCGATGTGGAGAAGGTGCTGGCCGAAGTGGCGCCGTCGTCCGAGTCGGTGTCGGCCGGGGTGATCGATGCCGAGGTGCAGGACAAGGCCGTGCTGCTGCGGGTGCTCACCGTCGACGATTCGTCGGTGGCGCGCAAGCAGGTCAGCCGTTGCCTGCAGACCGTGGGGGTCGAGGTGGTGGCGCTCAATGACGGCCGTCAGGCCCTAAACTACCTGCGCCAGTTGGTGGACGAGGGCAAGAAGCCGGAAGAAGAGTTCCTGATGATGATCTCGGACATTGAAATGCCGGAAATGGACGGCTATACGCTAACGGCGGAGATCCGCAGCGATCCGCGCATGCAAAAATTGCACATCTGCCTGCATACTTCGCTTTCCGGGGTGTTCAACCAGGCGATGGTCAAGAAGGTCGGTGCCGATGACTTCCTGGCCAAGTTCAAGCCGGACGACCTGGCCCAGCGGGTGGTCGACCGGATCAAGGCAACGCATTGAAGCCGCCGGGGGCAGGCCCCCGGCACCAGTGATTTAAAAGAGGCGGCAGTAGTGTCTACGGGTAATTTGGATTTCGAACAGTTCCGGGTCTTCCTGGAGAAAGCCTGTGGCATCCTGCTGGGCGAGAATAAGCAGTACCTGGTCTCCAGCCGTCTCAACAAGCTGATGGAGCAACAGGGCATCAAGAGCCTGGGCGAGCTGGTGCAGCGCATCCAGGCCCAGCCGCGTGGCGGCTTGCGCGAGCAGGTGGTCGATGCCATGACCACCAACGAGACCCTGTGGTTTCGCGATACCTACCCGTTCGAGGTGCTGAAGAACAAGGTCATCCCCGAGTTCATCCGCAACAACCCCGGCCAGCGCCTGCGCATGTGGTCGGCGGCCTGTTCGTCGGGGCAGGAGCCGTATTCCATCTCGATGGCCATCGACGAATTCGAGCGCAGCAACCTCGGCCAGTTGAAGATGGGCGCGCAGATCGTTGCCACCGACCTGTCTGGCACCATGCTGACCAACTGCAAGACCGGCGAGTACGACAGCCTGGCAATTGCCCGTGGCTTGTCCCAGGAGCGCCTGCAGCGCTACTTCGACACCAAGGGGCCGGGGCGTTGGGCGGTCAAGCCGGCGATTCGCAGCCGCGTCGAGTTCCGCTCGTTCAACCTGCTCGACAGCTATGCCAGCCTGGGCAAGTTCGATGTGGTGTTCTGCCGTAACGTGCTGATCTATTTCTCGGCGCAGGTGAAGAAGGACATCCTGTTGCGTATCCACAGTACCTTGAAGCCGGGTGGGTATCTGTTCCTCGGGGCTTCCGAGGCGCTGAACGGGCTGCCGGACCATTACCAAATGGTGCAGTGCAGCCCGGGGATCATCTACCAGGCGAAGTAACCAAGAGGGCCGGCAGCGAAAGTTGCCGGCCTTTTTGTTTGCCTGTGCCGGCCTCTTCGCGGGTAAACCCGCTCCCACAGGTACCGCACCGACTTTTAAAGCTGTGCAGAACCCTGTGGGAGCGGGTTTACCCGCGAAGAGGCCGGCGCAGGAGAAATGCTGACGTCAATTTTTTGTTTTGCCGCTTTTGCCGCCCGGCAATTGCCGCTTTCGCCGCTCAAGGCGGAAGGCCTTTGCCGCTTTTCTGGCATCACTCTGACAGCACCTTGCCCCGCAAGCCCGTATTTCCGGGCTTTCTGTTGGTTGGCACAGCCCTTGCTATACCTTGCCCAACGATATTCCGGTCAACCTCCGAAGGTTTCCCCGACATGAGCATCAGCTTCGACAAGGCGCTTGGTATTCACGAAAAGGCCCTGGGCTTCCGCGCCCAGCGCGCCGAAGTGCTGGCCAACAACATCGCCAACGCCGACACGCCCAACTACAAGGCGCGCGACATGGACTTCGCCTCGGTGCTCGCTGCCGAAAGCGACAAGCAGCAGAGTGGCGGCCGTTTCAGCCTCGATCGTACCAACAGCCGCCATATCGAGGCCGAGGGCCTGGCCATGGCCGACGATACCCTCAAGTACCGCACGCCAACGCAGCCGTCGATCGACCAGAACACCGTGGACGCGCAGATCGAGCAATCGAACTACACCGAAAACGCCGTCGGCTTCCAGGCCAGCTTCACCTTGCTCAACAGTAAATTCAAAGGGCTGGTTTCGGCCCTGCGGGGAGAATGACCATGTCCCTTTCCAGTGTCTTCAACATTGCCGGTAGCGGCATGAGTGCGCAGAACACGCGCCTGAACACCGTTGCTTCCAACATCGCCAACGCCGAGACCGTGTCCTCGAGCATCGACCAGACCTACCGCGCCCGCCACCCGGTGTTCGCCACCACCTTCCAGGACGCGCTGGCCGGCGGCAGCCAGTCGCTGTTCGAAGACCAGGGCGAGGCAGGGCAGGGCGTGCAGGTAAAAGGCATCGTCGAGGACCAGAGCAACCTGGAGGCCCGTTACGAGCCCAACCACCCGGCGGCGAACAAGGACGGCTACGTCTACTACCCGAACGTCAACGTGGTCGAGGAGATGGCTGACATGATCTCCGCCAGCCGCGCGTTCCAGACCAACGCCGAGTTGATGAATACGGCCAAGGCCATGATGCAGAAGGTCATGACCCTCGGTCAGTGATAAGGAAACCAGACCATGGCAATCGATACCAACGGTGTGAACCTCAACGACGTGCTCGCGGCGTCGGGTGTAGGCACCAGCACGAAGAAGACCACGGACACCGCATCCAAGACCGGCAACGACTCGCTCGGCAAGGACGCGTTCCTGCAATTGCTGGTCACCCAGATGCAGCACCAGAACCCGCTGGACCCACAGGACAACGGTGAGTTCGTTGCCCAGCTGGCGCAGTTCAGCAGCCTGGAAGGCATTACCTCGCTGAACGAATCGGTCAACTCCATCACCAGCGCCATGGCCTCGTCCCAGGCCCTGCAGGCGTCGTCGCTGGTCGGGCGTTCGGTGGTGGTGCAGAACGACAAGGCCGTGGTCGACACCGCAGAAAGCTTCAATGCGCAGTTCGTCGTGCCGCAAGCCATCGGCGAAGCGAAGATCACCATCAAGGACAAGGACGGCAATACCGTCAAGACCATCGAGCTGGGCGAGCAGAAAGCCGGTTACGCCGATTTCATCTGGGACGGTACCAACAGCAGTGGCCAGAAAGTCGACCCTGGTACTTACACCTTCACTGCCACCACTACGGTGGATGGCAAGTCGGTGCAGATGAATACGCTGTTGCCAGCCAAGGTGACCAGCGTCAGTTTCAGTGCCGCCGGCGAAATGGTGCTCAACCTCGCCGGTGTTGGCAAAGTGTCCCTCTCCGACGTGCAAACCATCGGTATCTAAGGCCCGCTAGAGCGGCAAAAGGAGCGAATTCATGTCTTTCAATATCGGCCTTAGCGGTCTGTACGCAGCAAACAAGCAGCTGGATGTCACCGGCAACAACATCGCCAACGTCAACACCAACGGTTTCAAGTCGTCGCGTGCCGAGTTCGCCGATGTCTATGCAGGTTCCAACCGCCTGGGTGTTGGCAAGAACCAGGTGGGTAACGGCGTGCGCCTGGCAGCGGTTTCCCAGCAGTTCACCCAGGGTGACGTCAACACCACCGGCAACGTGCTGGACATGGGGATTCAGGGGCAGGGCTTCTTCGTGCTGTCCGATAACGGCTCGCGCGTGTACACCCGTGCGGGTGCTTTCCAGGCCAGCAAGGACAACTTCGTGGTTACCTCGGACGGCTTGCGCCTGCAGGGCTATGCCGCCGACTCGACTGGCAAGATCCAGAAGGGCGTGCTCACCGATCTGCAGATCGATACGTCGTCGCTGCAGCCAAAGGCAACATCGCTGATCGACCAGGGTATCAACCTGAATTCCTCGGCCGCCGACATCCCGTTGGAAGTGGATGATGGCACTGGCGTGATGGTGCCGAACCTGCCGTTCGATCCTTCCGATCAGACGACTTACACCAAGTCTTTCCCGACCAAGGTGTACGACAGCCAGGGTAACGAGCACACCATGGAGCAGTTCTATCGCAAGACTGGCACCAATGAGTGGACCATGTACACCCTGGTCGATGGGCGCAACCCGTTTTCCCCATCCTCCACCGTGCCGCTGACTGGCACCATCAGCTTCAACAGCGATGGCTCGGTCAAGAGCATGACTGCGGACAACACCGGCCACCCGGCGGGCTCGTCGTTCACCGTGACCAACAACACCTTCACCATGACTGGCTGGGTGCCGGCGGTGGAAGATTCTGCGGGTAACTGGATCTCCAACGGCGCGGTGGGCAATGCCGATGGCATGCGCCTGGCGATGAACAGCACCACCTCTTACAACACCGAGACCGCGCGCATGTCGCAGTCCCAGGACGGCTACGCGACCGGTATCCTGTCGAGCCTGAGCATCGACTCGACCGGTGTGCTGTTCGCCAGCTTCAGCAACCAGCAATCCCGCGCGATTGGCCAGGTGGCCCTGGCCAGCTTCGCCAACGAGCAGGGCCTGCAGCAGATTGGTGGTACCCGCTGGACCGAAACCTACACGTCCGGCATCCCGGGCATCGATGCGCCGAAGACAGGTACCCTGGGCAGCGTCGAGTCCAACGCGCTGGAAGGCTCGAACGTGAACCTGACGCAGGAGCTGGTAGAGCTGATCAAGGCGCAGAGCAACTACCAGGCGAACGCCAAGACTATCTCCACTGAAAGCACCATCATGCAGACCGTCATCCAGATGGCCTGATGGTCGCTGGCTGAGTGTATGTGGGCGAACCCCTTTGTCATGAAGGGGTTCGTCGTCTTTGCCGGAGGGGTCATGAAAAGGCTGGTTGTCACATTGGTCGCTGCTTTCTGCCTGTACCAGGCCCAGGCCGGTACCGCGCCCTGGTGGCGCTGGGAAAGCCAGGTGGATGGGCGCCTGGTCTGCTCGCAATGGCCGCCGGGGGATGGCTGGAAGAAGTTCGCCGGCCCCTACAGCAATGGTGGTTGCCGCGAGCCTTGAATAAACCTGTACTGGCCTTTTCGCGGGTGAACCCGCTCCCACAGGTGTCGCGCAGTACCTGTGGGAGCGGGTTCACCCGCGAAGAGGCCGGTACAGGTTTGCCGCCATCGGCAACCAGGCGCCGGATAACCGGCGTCCAACATGCCAACTGCTCCCTCGAAAGCCCGTATCCACGGGCTTTTTCATGATTTCGCAAAGTTGGTTCGGAACTTGCTTTCTAGCTCGCATAGCAACGGCGAGCGGCAAACGACCGCCAGTGCAATGGAGGATGACTGTGGACAAGATGCTTTACGTGGCCATGACCGGTGCCAGCCAGAATGCGCTGGCGCAGAAGGCGCACGCCAACAACCTGGCGAACATTTCCACCAACGGTTTTCAGCGAGACCTGGAGCAGGCCCGCTCGATGCCGGTGTTCGGCGACAGCTTTCCGTCGCGCGCCTTTGCCATGACCGAGCGCCCGGCCACCGACTTCAGCGAAGGTCCGATGGTTGAAACCGGCCGCGATCTGGATGTGACGGTGACCGGCAAGGGCTTCATCGCCGTGCAGGCGCCCGATGGCAGTGAAGCCTACGTACGCACCGGCAGCCTGAACATCGATGCCCTCGGTGTGCTGCGTGCCGGCAACGGCATGCCGGTGATCGGCAACGGCGGCCCGATTGCGATTCCGCCAGAGCAAAAGGTCGAAGTCGGCGCCGATGGCACCATCAGCATCCGCTCCATGGGGGAAGACCCGCGCGTGATGGCCGAAGTCGACCGCATCAAGCTGGTCAACCCGGATACCAAAGGCCTGACCAAGGGCCTGGATGGCCTGATCCATACCCGCGACGGCCAACCGGCGGACGCCGACGTCAACGTGCGGGTGGTGTCGGGCTTCCTGGAAGGCAGCAATGTCAACGCCGTGGAAGAAATGACCTCGGTGCTGGCGCTGTCCCGTCAATTCGAACTGCACGTCAAGATGATGAACGCGGCCAAGGAAGGCGACGAAGCCATGGCGCGTGTTTTGCAAATCGGCTAATCACTTTTGAACGGGTGCCGTAAAACAGGCGCACGAGGAGAACTTACATGCTTCCGGCTCTTTGGGTCGCTAAAACCGGCCTGTCCGCCCAGGACACCAACCTGACGGTCATCTCCAACAACCTGGCCAACGTCTCGACCACCGGCTTCAAGCGTGATCGCGCCGAGTTCCAGGACCTGCTGTACCAGATCAAACGCCAGCCAGGCGCGCAGTCCACCCAGGACAGCGAGCTGCCTTCCGGCCTGCAGGTCGGTACTGGTGTGCGCATTGTCGGCACCCAGAAGAACTTCCAGACCGGCAGCCTGCAGACCACGGAAAACCCGCTGGACATGGCGGTCAATGGCCGTGGTTTCTTCCAGGTATTGCAGCCGGACGGCACCGTTTCGTACACCCGTGACGGTACCTTCCACCTGAACTCCGACGGCCAGATCGTCACCGCCAACGGCTTCGCGCTGGAGCCTGCCATCGTCGTGCCGAACGACGCGCAGACCTTCACCGTCGGCCAGGACGGCACCGTGTCGATCACCACCGCCGGCAACCCGGCTGCGCAGGTGATCGGCAACATCCAGACCGCCGACTTCATCAACCCGGCCGGCCTGCAGGCGATTGGCGACAACCTGTTCCTCGAAACCGCCGCCAGTGGCGCGCCGCAAGTCGGCACCCCGGGCCTGAACGGTTTCGGCACCACCCTGCAGCAGACCCTGGAAAACTCCAACGTCAGCACCGTGGAAGAGCTGGTGAACATGATCACCACCCAGCGTGCCTACGAGATGAACTCCAAGGTCATTTCCACCGCTGACCAGATGCTGTCGTTCGTTACTCAACAGCTCTGAAGCAGGCAGCTCTAACCCCGTCACTCCGTTGCACCCGTGAGGTAAGCGTCATGAATCGTCTGTTGTCCGTTTTCGCCCTGGGGGGGGCGGTGTTGCTGGCAGGTTGCGTCGCGCCGACGCCCAAGCCCAACGACCCGTACTACGCGCCGGTACTGCCGCGCACCCCGTTGCCGGCAGCGGCCAACAACGGTTCGATCTACCAGGCCGGTTTCGAGCAGAACCTGTACAGCGACCGTAAGGCGTTCCGGGTGGGTGACATCATTACCATCACCCTCAACGAGCGCACATCGGCCAGCAAGAACGCCGGCTCGCAGATCCAGAAAAACAGCAACGCCAACATCGGCCTGACATCGTTGTTCGGCACTACGCCGAACACCAACAACCCGTTCGGCAGCGGTGACCTGTCGCTGGAGGCCGGCTACAGCGGCGAGCGCGCCACCAAGGGCGACAGCAAGGCCACTCAGGGCAACACCCTGACCGGTTCCATCACCGTGACCGTGGCCGAAGTGTTGCCCAACGGCATCATCGCCGTGCGCGGCGAGAAGTGGCTGACCCTGAACACCGGCGAAGAGCTGGTGCGCATTGCCGGCATGATCCGCGCCGACGACATCGCCACCGACAACACCGTGCCGTCCACCCGTGTGGCCGACGCGCGCATTACCTATTCCGGTACCGGCTCGTTCGCCGATGCCAGCCAGCCCGGGTGGCTGGACCGCTTCTTCATCAGCCCGCTTTGGCCTTTCTGAGTACGGATGACCATGTTCAACGTGAGGCAGCTGATTGCCGCAACCCTGCTCCTGTCCTGTGCCTTCGGCGCCCAGGCCGAGCGCCTGAAGGACATCGCCAGCATTTCTGGCGTGCGCTCCAACCAGCTGATCGGTTACGGCCTGGTGGTGGGGCTCAATGGCACGGGTGACCAGACCACCCAGACGCCGTTCACCCTGCAGACCTTCAACAACATGCTGTCGCAGTTCGGCATCAAGGTGCCGGCCGGCTCCGGCAACGTGCAGTTGAAAAACGTTGCGGCAGTGTCGGTGCATGCCGACCTGCCGGCGTTCGCCAAGCCAGGCCAGGTGGTGGACATTACCGTGTCCTCGATCGGTAACTCCAAGAGCCTGCGCGGCGGCAGCCTGCTGATGACCCCGCTCAAGGGTATCGATGGCAACGTCTATGCCGTGGCCCAGGGTAACCTGGTGGTGGGCGGCTTCGATGCCGAGGGCCGTGACGGTTCGAAGATCACCGTCAACGTTCCGTCGGCCGGTCGTATCCCTGGCGGTGCTACCGTCGAGCGTGCAGTGCCGAGCGGCTTCAACCAGGGCAACAGCCTGACCCTGAACCTCAACCGCCCCGACTTCACCACTGCCAAGCGCATCGTCGACAAGGTCAACGACCTGCTCGGCCCGGGCGTGGCTCAGGCCGTGGACGGCGGTTCGGTACGGGTCACTGCGCCGATGGATCCGAGCCAGCGCGTGGACTACCTGTCGATCCTCGAGAACCTCGAGATCGACCCTGGCCAGGCAGTCGCCAAGGTCATCATCAACTCGCGCACCGGCACCATCGTCATCGGCCAGAACGTCAAGGTGTCGCCGGCCGCAGTGACCCACGGCAGCCTGACCGTGACCATTACCGAAGACCCGATCGTCAGCCAGCCGGGGCCGTTCTCCAATGGCCAGACCGCCGTGGTGCCGCGCTCGCGGGTCAACGCCGAGCAGGAAGCCAAGCCGATGTTCAAGTTCGGCCCGGGCACCACGCTGGATGAAATCGTCCGTGCGGTGAACCAGGTGGGCGCAGCGCCCAGCGACCTGATGGCCATCCTCGAAGCCCTGAAACAGGCCGGCGCCCTGCAGGCCGACCTGATCGTGATCTGAGGACGGCGCGGATGAACAGCAAAAGCGTGGTTTCCGGCAGCGCCGACAGCGGCGCCTACACCGACCTCAACCGCCTGAGCTCGCTCAAGCATGGCGACCGCGACAGCGACGCCAACGTGCGCAAGGTGGCCCAGGAGTTCGAGTCGCTGTTCATCAGCGAAATGCTCAAGGCCTCGCGCAAGGCCAGCGACGTGCTGGCCGATGACAACCCGATGAACACCGAAACGGTGAAGCAGTACCGCGACATGTACGACCAGCAGCTGGCCGTGAGCATGTCCCGCGAAGGCGGCGGTATCGGGCTGCAGGACGTACTGGTGCGCCAGCTGTCGAAGAACAAGGGCACACCGGCCAACACCAGCCCGTTTCCGCGTATCGAGGGCAATGCCCCGACGCTGTGGGGCAACAAGGTGGCCGAGCCCGTGCATGCCGCGCAGTCGACCGCCACCCGCAACGACGTCGCCGCGCTCAATTCGCGACGCCTGGCGCTGCCGAGCAAGCTCACCGACCGCCTGGTGGCCGGCATCTTGCCGTCGGCGGCCAGCACCAATACCGCAGCCGTGCCGGCCCGTGACGGCCAGCAAGTGGCCAAGGCCTTCGCCGTGCCGGACAACGGCCTGCGCATCCTCGGGCGAGCCGTGGCCCAGCCACCGCTGGCACCGAAAAAAGCCTTTGCCGACAGCGACGAGTTCGTCGCCACCATGCTGCCGATGGCCGAGCAGGCAGCCAAGCGCATCGGTATCGACCCACGTTACCTGGTGGCGCAGGCCGCCCTGGAAACCGGCTGGGGCAAGTCGGTCATGCGCAACACCGATGGCAGCAGCAGCCACAACCTGTTCGGCATCAAGGCAACCGGCAACTGGGAAGGTGGCGAGGCGCGGGCGATCACCAGCGAGTTCCGCGATGGCCAGTTCGTCAAGGAGACGGCGGCGTTCCGTTCCTACGATTCCTACCAGGACAGCTTCCACGACCTGGTCAGCCTGCTGCAGAACAATTCGCGCTATCAAGATGCGGTGAAGGCCGCCGATAAACCAGAACAGTTCGTGCAAGAGTTGCAAAAGGCCGGGTACGCCACCGACCCGAATTACGCCAGCAAGATCTCGCAGATCGCAAGACAGATGAAGTCGTACGAGCACTACGCAATGCTCGGTACCGCAACGAAACTTTAAGGGCATGGAACCATGGCGAGTCTGATCAACATTGGTATGTCGGGGCTTGGCGCCGCGCAATCGGGGATGTACACCCTCGGTAACAACATCGCCAACGCCGATGTCGAAAGCTACTCGCGCCAGCAGAACGTGCAGAAGACCAAGGGCGGGCAGCAAGTCGGCCAGGTGTTCATCGGCAGCGGTACTACCCTGGCGGATGTGCGCCGGGTCTATAACGCGTTCCTCGAGAACCAGCTGCGTAGCACCACCTCGCTGAGCAGCGATGCCACCTCGTACCTGAACCAGATCACGCCGCTGGATACCGCCCTGTCGAGCAGCGACACCGGTATCACCGCTGCACTGAAAAGCTTCTTCAGCGCCATGCAGGATGCCGCGGCCAAGCCGACCGAGGACGCCTCGCGCCAACTGCTGCTGACCAGCGCGCAGTCCCTGGCCAAGCGCTTCAACACCCTGTCGGCGCAGTTGAACCAGCAGAACAGCGACATCAATGCCAACATGGCGTCGATCGCTGACAAGGTCAACGCGCTGACCAAGTCGATTGCCGACCTCAACGGCCAGATCTCCAAGATGACGGCCGTCAATGGCCAGCCCAACGACCTGCTCGACCAGCGCGACGGCGCGGTGCGCGAGTTGTCGGCGCTGATCGGTGCCGACGTTGTAGAGCAGAAGAACGGCAACTACGACATCTACCTGAAGAACGGCCAGGCCCTGGTGCTGGGCAACACCACCCAGACCATCGGCGTGCAGCCGAGCGCCACCGACCCGACCCGCATGAGCCTGATCCTCAATCGCGGCTCGACCAAGATGGACATCACCAGCACCACGACCGGTGGTGAGCTCGGCGGCCTGATCCGCTACCGCAAGGATACCCTCGACCCGGCGCTCAACGAGCTCGGTCGCGTGGCCTTGGTAGTAGCCGATGCGATCAACAGCCAGCTGGCCCAGGGCATCGACAAGAACGGTGACTTCGGTGCCACCCTGTTCGGCGATATCAACAGCGCCGCGGCCATCAGCCAGCGCAGTGTCGCCAAGACCGGCAACAGCGCCGGCTCCGGTAACCTCGATGTGACCATCAAGGACACCGGCAAGCTCAGCACCAGCGATTACCAGGTGACCTTCACCAGCGCCACTGGCTACAGCGTGCGCAAGTTGCCGGAAGGCACCGACATGGGCAGTTTCGACCTCACCGACACGCCGCCTCCGGTGATCGACGGGTTCACCCTGTCACTCAATGGTGGCGGCCTGAGTGCTGGCGACAGCTTCAAGATCACCCCGACCCGCAATGCGGCCGCCGGCATCGACACTGTCCTGACCGACCCGAAGCGCCTGGCCTTGGCTTCGCCACTGACCGCCACCAGTGGGTCGGGCAACAAAGGTACCGGCGTCATCACCCAGCCGACGCTGACCTCGGAGATGGACATCTACGATGCCGCCCAGCGTTCGCAATTGCAGGCTGGCCTGAAGTATTCGACCCCGGTCAAGCTGGTGTTCGGCGATGACACCAGTTCGCCCCAGGCCTACAAGATGTACGACGCCAAGGGTACCGAGATCGGCAGCGGCACCATCGTGCCGGGCCAGGAGAACAAGTTGCAGCTGTCGGTGCCGATGGTCGATGGCAGCGGCAATTCGCTGGGCGGCAATTTCACCTTTGAGATGAGCGTTTCCGGCGCGCCGAAGAACGGCGACAGCTATACCGTGGGGCTGACCGGCGCAGGTTCGGCAGACAACCGCAACGCCTTGTCGGTGATCGACCTGCAGACCAAGTCCACGGTCGAGGTTGGCGCCAACGGCAAGGGCATCAGCTTCACCGATGCCTACGCCAAGCTGGTATCCAACGTTGGCGGCAAGGCCGGCCAAGCGCAGATGGACAGCGATGCCACCACTGCCTTGCATGCCTCGGCAGTGGAAAGCCGTAACGGCCTTTCGGGTGTGTCGATCGATGAAGAGACCGGCAACCTGGTCAAGTTCCAGCAGTACTACACCGCGTCGTCGCAGATCATCAAGGCGGCCCAGGAAACCTTCGCCACCCTGATCAACAGTCTTTAAGGAGCCGTAGATCGTGAGCGTACGCATCTCTACTTCGCAGTTCTACAACACCAACCAGGCCAACTACCAGAGCAACTTCGCCAAGACGGTGAAGAGCCAGCAGGAGGCAAGCGATGGCATTCGCGTGCGTTCGGCCAAGGATGACCCGGTGGGGGCGGCGCGTCTGCTGCAACTGGAGCAGCAGCAGAACATGCTGAAGCAGTACAGCGGCAACATCGTCAACGTACGTAACGCCCTGGGCACTGCCGAAAGCACCCTGAACTCCATCGGCACCATCCTGCAGCGGGTCAACGAGCTGGCGGTGAGCTCTGGCAACGGTACGTTCACCGATGCCGACCGCAAGGCCAACGCCGATGAACTGGCGTCGCTGGAAGACCAGCTGTTCTCGTTGATGAACAGCAAGGACGAGAACGGCAAGTACATCTTCTCCGGCTCCAAGGGCGATACCCCGCCTTACGCGCGCAATGCCGATGGCACCTACAGCTACCAGGGCGACCAGGGCAAGCTCAACCTGCAGGTGGGTGACATGCTCAGCCTGGCGGCCAATGAAACCGGCTACGACGCCTTCGAGCAGGCGCTCAACACCAGCCGTAGCCAGACCAGCCTGACCGCGCCGGCCACCGACGATGGCCGCGTCAGCCTGTCCAACGGCCAGGTCTCCGGCAACAGCCTGTACAACGATCGCTTCCGCAGTGGCGAGCCGTACAGCATCGAATTCCTCAGCAGCACCGAATACAAGATCACCGACGTCGACGGCAATGACGTCACGCTCGAGGCCAGCCAGGGCGGCAAGTTCGACCCCAATGGCGACAACACCAGCATCAGCTTCCGCGGTGTCGATCTGCGCCTGGACATCACCTTCAAGGACGGCGACAAGGGTAATGAAGATGCCGCTATCGCAGGGCATACGTTCAGCCTGAGTTCCAAGGCCGATGAGGTTTCCGGCACCCGCAGCCCTGGCAATACCTCCTCCGAGCAGGTGACGGGCGCGACCATCACCGATCAGGCTGCCTACAAGGCCGCTTTCCCGGGCGGTGGCGCGGTGCTCAAGTTCACCGGCAGCAGCACCTTCGAGCTGTACGCCGCGCCGGTCACTGCTGACAGCCGCCCGGTGGCATCGGGTGCGCTGGGCGGGCCGAACGGCACCACCGCTACCGCGGCCGGGGTCAGCTTCGAGCTGTCCGGCGCACCGAATGCCGGGGACTCGTTCGCGGTCAAGGTCGATACCCACCAGACCCAGAACATCCTCGACACCATCGGCAAGCTGCGTACCGCGCTGACCAGCCCGGTGGACAACGACCCGGTGGCCCGGCAGAACTTCCTCGCCGCGCTGGATTCGGCCGTTGGCAACATCGCCAGCGCCACCAACCAGGTGTCGTCGTCGGTCAGTGCGATCGGTGGCCGTGGCCAGGCGCTGGATGTGCAGTCCGAAACCAACGAGGCGCTGAGCACCGAGAACACCAAGACCCAGAGCTCGATCCGCGAAAGCGACCCGGCTGAAGTGATGCTGCGCCTGCAGATGCAGACCAACATGCTGCAAGCGTCGCTGCAGGCCTATGCCAAGGTCGCCAGCTTGTCGTTGGTCAACTACATCTGATTTCACCTCTCTCGCGTCATCCGGCGTGTGCCAGCCCATTCGGTGCTGGCCACGCCACCTCTTCAAGGTCTTCGCCGTGAATCAACAGACCCTCGTCAGCATCGCCATCCCAGCCTTCAACCCCGAGTTCTTCCGCGCCACGTTGCTCAGCGCGCTCAACCAGGATTACTCGGCGCTGGAGGTGCTGGTCTGCGATGACAGCCGGGGCCTGGAGATCCAGCGTATCGTCGACGAGGTGGTGGGCGAGACCGGCAAGCCGGTGCGCTACGTGCGCAATCCGCAGACCCTTGGGTTCGCCCGCAACCTGCTGGCGTGCCTGGAGCATGCTGAAGGGCCGCTGATCAAGTTCCTCTGCGACGACGACCGACTGTTCCCCGAATGTGTCGGCCTGCAGGCCGCGGTCATGGAACAGCATGCCGATGTCAGCATGACCATCTGCCAGCGCATGCTGTGCGCGGCCGACGATGCCTTGCTACCGCCGCGCATGCTCAATGCGGTGATGTGCCCGGAGGATGCGGTAGTCAAGGGTAGCGACTTGCTCGAAGCGTTGGAGACGAACGCCCCCAACCTGTTCGGCGGCCTCAGCCATGCACTGATGCGCCGTGACCTGGTGGCCGAGTTCCTGCCGGCGTTGGTGCAGGAGGGCAGCGGGTTTGCCGCGCGCCTGGACATGGCGCTGTACATTTGCCTCATGCGCCGAGGCAACCTGGGGCATCTGTCACGCTTCCTCAGCATGGAGCGTCTGCACCCTGCGCGCCTGAGCCACCAGGCAGGCATGACCCTGGCCTTCCCCATCGAGACCGACTGGATAAAGGCAATGCTGGCCGCGCGGGCAAGCGAGGCCGCACCGGCCAGTGGCTGGGTGCGCTACTTGTCGCTGGAGCGGTACCAGGGCGAGCAGGGTGCGCAGTGGGACGAGTACGAACTCAACCGCCTGTACGGGGCACAGCAGGCCCGCCAGGCGCAGCAGGTTGGCACTGACTGCCTGTCGTTTGAAGAGGTGTATGCCCAGTGGCTGGAGTGCCGTGACCTGTCGGCTGCACAGCTCAAGGCGTTGCCCAAGCGCTTCGAACAGTGGCCCCGGCAGCCGCGTATCGTCCCGGTGATCTGGGCCGAGGCGGGTGAGGAACTGGCCCTGCGCGCGACCCTGGACAGCCTTGCCGCGCAGTCCTGTTCGGCAGCCGGCACCTGGCTGCTGGCACCGGCGACGCTGGAATTGGCAGGCCACCCGGTCGCGGTTGAACGCATGCTCGTTCAGGGTAATGGCCTGGCCCAGCTGCAGGCGCGCCTGGCGCGTGCCGACGATGCCGACTGGATACTGCTGTTGCGCGCTGGCGACCGCCTGGTGCCCCATGCTCTGGCGATCATGGGCGAGCGCATGGCACTTCGCGAGCGGGCCTGCATCTATGTCGACGAAGGTAGCCATGACGGGCTGCGCCCGACAACACCCATCTTCAAGCCGGACTTCAACCTCGACCTGATGCGCAGCCTGCCATATGTAGGGCGCGTACTGGCATTCAACTGTACGGCGCTGCGCGAGGTCGGCGGCTTCGACCCGGACTTCGATACCCTTGCACCCCACGACCTGCTGTGGCGCCTGGCGGAACACCAGGGCTTGCAGGTCATCGAGCACATCGACGAACTCCTGGTGCATTGCCAGCACGACTTTGGCCAGTGGCTGCACGACCCGCGCTGCGCACAGCAGGCGCCACGCGTGGTGCGGGCCCATCTGCAGCGGCTGGGCGTCGATGCCGAGGTTGTCGGTGCCGAAGGCATGTCGTTGTGCCAGGTGGCGTACCGGCACCCGGAGCAAGCCCTGGTCTCGATCCTGGTTACGCTCGGGGACGACCTGAGCGCGGCGATGCGTTGTGTCGAGTCCGTGTTCGAACACACCCGGTATGGCCATTTCGAGGTGCTGCTGATCGCCTCGCCGGATACGCCTGCCGACCTGCGTCAATGGCTGCAGGCCATGCGGGGGCTGGGCAGCAACCAATTGCGGGTGATCGAGGTGGCCAGCGGCAGCCAGCTGGCGCAGTTGAACCAGGCCAGCGAGGCTGCCCGTGGCGACTACCTGCTGATGCTCGACAGCGCCTGCGCCGCCTTCGCCCGGTCCTGGCTGGAGCAGTTGATGGCCCAGGCCCAGCGCCCGGAGGTTGGCGTGGTGGCGCCCAAGCTATGTACCCAAAGCGGCGAGATCTTTGGCGCCGGGCTGGTCCTGGGGCTGCATGGCGGCGTCAGCAGCCCGTTCGTTGGCATGCCGGCTGACAGCGGCGGCTACATGCTCCGGCTCAATGCCGTGCAGAACTGGAGCGCGCTGAGCCTGGACTGCCTGCTGGTGCGCCGCGAGCTGTTCGCCGCGCTGGGCGGTTTCGATGTGCAGGGCCTCAAAGGCGGCCTGCAGGACGCCGACCTTTGCCTGCGCATCCGCGAACAGGGCTATCTGGCGGTGTGGACGCCCCATGCAGTGCTCGTTCGCTTCGCTTCGACCCGCGACGTGCGGACCGACAGCCAGCGCAAGGTGCTGGACAAGGACATCTTCCATGAACGCTGGTTGGCCAAGGTTGCCCGCGACCCTGCCTATAACCGCAACTTGAGCCTGAAGATGGCCAGCTTCCACCTCGATGCCGGACAGCGTCGTGGCTGGGACCCGTTCATCAGCCGTGTGCTGCCGTCGGTGTTGGCGTTGCCGATCAACACTTCGGCGGTCGGTCACTACCGGGTGGCACAGCCGTTCACCGAGCTGGAGCGCGCTGGCTGGATCCAGGGGCGGCTTGATTACAGTACCCCGGAGATGATCGAGATCGAGCGCGAGAAGCCCGACGTGATGATCTTGCAGTGTCGCTACACGGTCAATTCGATCGATGAAATGACGCGCTTCAAGCGCCTGTCGAACGCCCGACGCATCTACGAGATCGACGACTACATCATCGAGGTGCCGGAAAAGAACGCCCATGCGCGGAACATACCGGCCAACATGCGCGAGCTGGTCACCCAGGGTATTGCCTTGTGCGACCGGGTGGTGGTGTCGACCCAGCCGCTGGCCGATGCACTGTCGAGCATGCACCACGATATCCGGGTAGTCCCCAACATGCTCGCCGCCCCGCTGTGGGCCGGGCTGGCCAGCGAGCGCCAGACTAGCGCGCGGCCGCGCGTGGGCTGGGCGGGGGGCACCAGCCACCGGGGCGATCTGGAGCTGTTGCTGGACGTGATCAAGGCCCTGGCCGACGAGGTCGACTGGGTATTCTTCGGTATGTGCCCGGATGCCCTGCGGCCTTATGTGAAGGAGTTCCACAAAGGCGTGCCCTTGGCGTCGTACCCGCAGAAGCTGGCCAGCCTCAACCTTGACCTGGCACTGGCACCGCTCGAACAGAACCTGTTCAACGACTGCAAGAGCAACTTGCGCCTGCTTGAGTATGGTGCGTGCGGCTTCCCGGTGATCTGCACCGACACCAAGGCCTATGACGGCTACCTGCCTTGCACGCGGGTGCGCAACAACACCTCGGAACAATGGCTGGATGCGATCCGCATGCACCTGGCCGACCCCCAGGCCAGCTACCGCCAGGGTGATGCCCTGCGTGAGGCGGTGCTGCGGGACTACGTATTGATGCCGCAACATTTGCAGCAATGGGCGAATGCCTGGCTGGCGGTTTAATTTTTTTCGCGTTCGTTGCGAGCGGGCGCCCAACTCTACCTTCGAAGGTGCTTTATGGTCGATATCGCAAGCGGATCGCGCAGTGACGTTACGGTGGTGTTGCTGGGGCATGATCAGGCCGCTCATCGTGAGCGAGCGTTGCACTACTACCGTCAGGCGGGCATTGCCTGCCTGGCTCTGGAGGCCCTTGAGACCCATAGTCCGGGCGCTCTGTGCAGCGCACGCCTGAGTCAGGCGCTGCAGCAGGTTGCCACGCCGCTGGTCAATATGGCCCTGGATGCTGACTTCGTGCAGGCACCGGCACTGGACAGCGCTGCTGAATGCCTGAGCGCAAATCCGCTGGCGCTCGGTGCCCAAGGCTATGCCTTGGGGTACGTTCCGGGTAATGGTCAAGTGGCCTACTACAAGATGGGCCACTCTTTTCCGGCGCTGGAGGGGGAGGGGGCCTCGGCGCGCATTCGGTCGCATGCGTTGGCGAACCAGCCGGCCTGGCGCTCCGTGGTGAGGGTCGAGAGGCTGCGTTCGGTGCTGGCCGACTTGCCGGAGGATCTGGATTTCGCCAGTTGGCGGGTTGCGCTGTCGTTGGCGTTGCTGGCCGACGGGGCGATTATCCAGCTCGACCAGACCGACGTCCTCTGTGAATTGGCGCCGCGTACTTTGTCGCTGACAGCCCGGGAAGAGCAACTGGTGCGGACTGTGCGTCTGTTGCGCGCGTGGGACGCCGAACGCCATGGTGTATGCGCCGGCGACGCGGGCTTTGTCGTGCTCAACCGCTTGGTGCGTGGCAGCTACGATGCAGGCGAGCCGACGTTGCTGTTCACCTCGCGCTGGACCAGTGTGATCGGCGACCCGGACCGCCAGTTCGAACCCCGGCAGTACATGGAAATGCCTTACTACCAAAAGGGCCTGTTCCAGCGCCTGGCGCAGTTTGAATTTCTCTGCCATGGCTGGCCAACCGGACGGGAGCATCGTCATGCACTGGAAGGCACCTGGGTGCGTCAGCGTGAACTGCTCGAGGTGCACCCCAACGACACCAAAGAGAGCCTGCAGCAGCGTTATTGGCAGGCCTTGGCATTGGGCTTGTTCAGCCGCGATGTCTGCCAGCGTCTGCTGGCAACCCTGGAGGTCGAGGTGCACGCAGAAAAAGTCCGCGAATTGAGTGCCTGGCTTGAGCGCCTCGACAGCATTCCGGGTCAGGATGTGCCCGGGTGGCTGGCAACTACCGGCTCGGGCCGGCTGTTGCAGGTGTTGGCGGATGCAGCGCCAGCGTCTGAGGTGCGTCAACGCGTGCTTGCGCAACTAGCCAAGCGGCCCGGCCCGCAAATCGGTTTCGTGGT
The DNA here is from genome assembly GCF_032971465.1 of Pseudomonas sp. LSJ-87. Classification (NCBI taxonomy): domain Bacteria; kingdom Pseudomonadati; phylum Pseudomonadota; class Gammaproteobacteria; order Pseudomonadales; family Pseudomonadaceae; genus Pseudomonas; species Pseudomonas sp. LSJ-87. The sequence goes on from NZ_JAWJYQ010000004.1 coordinate 156,142, forward strand.
CGCGGACTTGAAGGACGATGACCTTGCCCTGCAGGCGACCTTCGACAGCCTGCTGGCTACCGGTCTGCGCAATTTCAAGCTGGTAGTGCTCAAGGCCGGGAAACCACCGGCTATCACGACGGCGCGGGACACCTTGCATTTTGTCCAGGTGGAACCGGGTAACTGGGTTTCACACCTGAATCAGGCGCTGCGCCAGTTGCCGAGTGAATGGATGATGTTGCTGCAGGCAGGAGACATCCTTGCCGGTGGTGGCCTGCTGCGTCTGCAGCTGGAGCTGGGTGAGTCTCCGGCCTGCGATGCCATTTGTGCCGACGAGATACAACGCGATGAAGAGGGGCGTTTGCTGGGGATCATGCGCCCCGGTAGCGATCTCGACCTGTTGCGTAGCCAGCCGGCCCTGATGTCGCGTCACTGGTTGCTTCGCCGCCAGGCTGTGCTTGACCTGGGTGGCTTCGATAGCCGTTTTGGCCACGCGCTCGAATACGATCTGTTGCTGCGTCTTGTGGAAGAGCGCGGGGTCGGCGGCATGGCGCACATGGATGAGTATCTGGTGATCGGAGGACAGGCGCCGGAGCCGATGCGTTCCGAAGCGCTGGACATTCTCGACCGCCACCTGAAGCGACTGGGCTATCGGGGGCAGGTCAGCGATCAGGGTGCTGCCGGGTTGACCATCGATTTCCGGCACAACTCGACGCCGCTGGTCAGCATCCTGATGGTTCATGAGGGCGACCGGTCTGCGCTTGAGCGCAGCCTGAGCAGTCTGTTCCAGCGTACTCGCTACCCTCGCTACGAGATCGTGCTGGCCTGTACCCAGGATCAACATGGCCTGCTGTCCGACGCGCTTCGATCGTTCGCCGGCCGTCTGCGTCTGATCGTGACCGAGGTGGGAGAGAACCTGTTCAATCAGGCTGCACGACATGCGCGCGGTGAATACCTGGTGTTGCTGAGCGAACGTTGCCAGGTGATCTCCCCGGCCTGGATCGAGGCGATGCTCAACCAGGCACAACGGCCGGAGGTTGGGGTGGTCGGCGCGCGCCTGGTTGGCGCCGATGGCAGTCTCGCGCATGCCGGTTACGATTTGCTTGCAGGGCCGCGGTTGCATGCGCCCTGGACCGGCCTGCCCGGGGAGCACGTTAGCCAGGATCACTGGTCTTGCGTTGTGCGCGGTTGCCCAGCTGTGTCGGGGGATTGCTTGATGGTACGTACCGGCGTGTTCGAGCACTGCGACGGGTTGCAAGGCGGAATGGCGGCCGATGTCGACCTTTGCCTTGCCGCCACCGCTGCTGGCAGCCTGGTGGTATGGACTCCACAAGCGCAACTGATGATTGATGGTGCAGTTTCTCCAGCCCCCGAGGCGGTACAGGGGTTGCTGGCGAAGTGGCCGAGCGCGTTTACCCGTGAAGTGGCAGTCGATGGCCGGTGGGCTGGTGCCGAGGCGGGCTGGTTGACCCCGTTCAAGTAGCTGGCGCGGGAATTGCAAAAGCCGGGCAGGAGCCCGGCTTTTTTGCGCCTGGCGGCAAATAATTGACAGGCGTGGCGCCTGGTTTCACGTGGTGTGGACGAGGTTGTGAATGCAAAAGAAAGTGGCTGTGCTGCAGTCCAACTACATTCCCTGGAAAGGGTATTTCGACCTCATCGGCAGCGTCGATGCGTTCATCCTCTTCGATGATGTCCAGTACACGCGCCGCGACTGGCGCAACCGCAACAAGATCAAGACTGCCCACGGAGAGCATTGGCTGAGCATCCCGGTGAAAAACAAGGGGCGCTACGACCAATTGATCAACGAAGTTGAGATCAGTGAGCCTGGCTGGGCGGCTGCCCACTGGAAGACCATCGAAATGAGCTACCGTCGCGCGGCGTGCTTCCAGCAGATGGAAGGGCCTGTCAGGGCGCTCTTTGAGCAGGCCGCCGAGCTCACTCATCTTTCGCGTATCAATCACCTGTTCATCGCCGGCCTGTGCCCCCTGCTGGGTATACGAACGCCGCTTTATCGTTCCGAAAACCTGGGCCATGCAACCGGCAAGAATGAGCGTCTGATCCAGTTATGCCAAGCAGTAGGTGGTACGCATTACCTGTCGGGACCGGCAGCCAGCTGTTACCTGGACGAGGCCGCGTTCGCTACTGCCGGGCTTGGCCTTTCGTACATGAGTTATGACGGCTATCTCGAATACCCGCAACTGTACGGCGAATTTCAGCACGCGCTGAGTGTCATCGACCTGCTGTTCAACACCGGCGCCGACGCGCCTGCCTTCCTGGAGCGGCGACCATGAGCACGACCATTTTGCGAGAAGTGGAACAGTACTATTCCTCGCGTATTCGCGAGCATGGCGCCACTCCGGAAGGGGTTGACTGGAACGGTACTGCTTCCCAGCATCTGCGCTTCGAACAGCTGCTCAAACTGGTGTCGCAGGAAGAATGGCAGCGGGGTTTCAGCCTGGTCGACGTGGGTTGTGGTTATGGGGCATTGCTCGACTGGCTGCGCGAACGCGGCGGCGTAGTGGACTATCACGGCTATGACCTGTCACCCGAAATGATTGCGTCGGCCCGCGCCACGCATGGTGAGGACCAGTTCACCTGTTTCGAGGTCGCCGACCGGCCCACCCGGACGGCCGATTACGCGGTAGCCAGCGGCATTTTCAACGTGTCCCAGCAGACGCCACGGGAAGTCTGGGAAGAATATATTGCCGAGGTGCTTCGCACCATGGATGCGTGCTCGACCAAAGGCTTTGCCTTCAACTGCCTTACCAGCTACTCCGACGCGCCATTCATGCGCGACTACCTGTATTACGGTGACCCGTGCTTCTACTTTGATCTGTGCAAAAGAACCTACTCCAGGCAGGTGGCACTCTTGCACGACTATGGCTTGTACGAATTCACCCTCCTCGTGCGCAAGGCCCCGTGACCTGCCATTCGACTTCCCTGTTTCCTGGAGATATCCATGCTCAAGAAAGGCTCTACTTCCGTTACCCAGTCCAGCGACAGTCAGCTAGAGGCGCGGGAACGACTCTGGCAGTCCTTTGCCAATGCACCGCTCGATGACGCCGAAAAGGAGCGCAACCTCGGCTTGTTCATCCGCTCGGCCTCCCTTGCGCGGATGCTGGCGATTTCCGACCTGTACCGCGAGATCGTCTCGCTGCCCGGCTCGGTGCTCGACTTCGGCACCTGGCGCGGCCAGAACGCCGTGCTCTGCGAGAATCTGAGGGCCATTTTCGAGCCGTTCAACAAACAGCGACGCATTGCGGCATTCGATACCTTCGCTGGCTACAAATCGCACGCCAGCGACAGCAAAGTGACCAACGAAAATTTCCAGGACGGTTGCTACGATACCGGCAGCGGTTATGCCGATTACCTGCGCCATCTGCTGGCATTGCACGAGAGCATCAATGCCTTGCCACAGGTTTCCAGCGGCCATCAGGTGGTGGAGGGCGATATCAAGGATACCTTGCCACGTTTCATCGAGGAGAATCGCAATCTGCTGGTGGCGTTGGCCTTTTTCGACATGAACCTGGAAGGGCCGACCCGGTTTGCCTTGGAACAGATCCTGCCGCGCTGTGTGCCGGGTTCGCAGCTGGTGTTCTTCCAGTTGCAGCGTGATTTCCTACCAGGCGAGGGTTACGCCTACGTAGCTGAAGTGCTGGGCAAGGTTCGTCACGAGATCAAGCGCTCACAGACCTACCCGTCCCTGTGCATCGTCAAAGTGCTGTAAGAGGGCATGCCATGTTCCTGATCATTGGTAACGGCATGGTTGGCCTGGCGATCGCCGCCGGCCTTTCCCGTTCGGTACCCGCCGAGCGCATTACAGTGGTAGGCCCGATGTCGCGGCCCTACAGCGCCTCGATGGCTGCTGCAGCCATGCTCAACTCGTTTGCGGAGCTGGAGCCGGGTGCGTTGGACAAACCGCGAGACCGCCTCAAGTTCGAGTTGAGCCAGGCTTCCGCGCGGTTGTGGGGGGCGTTTGTCGAAGAGTTCGAGATACCCGCCGAGCATTACCGTTTGGGTACCGTGCTGGTCAACAACAATGCCTCCAACAGGTTCGAGGACCAGGCGTTCGACGCCATCGCCGATTATCTCGAAGAGTTTGCCGAGCCGTATGAGCGGATCGAGCCGACCCTGGAACCGGCCTATTCACCAGCTTCGGCCTATCGCAGTCGCAATGCCCTCTTCCTGCCCCGCGAAGGCGTGGTCAACCCAGATGGTGTCATCCAGGCCCTGCAACAGACGCTGGCAAGGCGCGGTGTACGCTTTGTCGAGGGTGTGGTGGAGTCTCTCGACAAGATCGGTGGCCGAACCTGCGGGGCTCGCCTGGCCGATGGTCGGGTGCTGGCTGCGGAGCGTGTGGTCCTCGCCAATGGCAGCAAGGCGACCCGGCTGTGGGCCGAAGACGACTGCATTCGGGTCATCAACGGCGTCGGCGCTACTGTTGTTCTGAAGAACCCGGGGATCCAGGGTCGTTACGTGCTTCGCACGCCAAATCGTGGCGGCGCCTGTGGTATCTACCATGCGCCCTATCAGGACGATCTGTTCGTGGTAGGGGCGACAAACCTAATCACCACTGCCGATGAACAGGTCCCACGTGCCGAGTCCGTGGCGGCCCTGATAAATGGTGCGATCAATCAGGTCAACCAGATGCACCGTGCCAGCGGCTTCGTGCGATACAACTTCGGCTATCGACCGGTGAGCCTGGATGGCTATCCGGTAATCGGCCAGCTCAATGACAACACATTCATTGCGACCGGTACGCGGCGGGATGGCTATCACTTTGCGCCTTGGCTGGCTGACAACCTGGCGGCGCTGTTGCTGGGGGTGCAGCTCTCGCCCCAGGCGCGTGCGTACTTCGAATACACCCGGCCACATCGGCGCGCAATGCTTGATGATTCAGTCGAAGCGTGCTGCCGCAAATACGCGGCAGTCAAATGTTCGGCGCTTTCCCAGCATGGCTATGACGCGGGGCATACCGATGCCGACCAGGCGCTCGAGGGCCACTACTACCAGCGCGCGAGGGATTTCTTTGCCCGTAACGGCCTTGAGAAGGCAATACAGGTCGAGTTTCTCGATGCGCTCATTGGCGGCTACCTGCCGCTGAGCGATTTCACCTGACCACGTGCTGGAGAATACGAACGTGAGCAAACAGGTCATACCTTTCAACAAGCCTTTCGTCGTTGGCAAGGAATTGTTCTATATCGCCCAGGCAGTGATGAACGGCGGCATCGCTGGCGACGGACAGTTCACTCAATCGTGTCAGCAATGGCTGGAAGACAACCTGGGATGCCCCAAGGCGCTGCTGACCCATTCCTGTACCGCGGCGCTGGAGATGGCGGCGATCCTGGCCGATGTCGGGCCGGGGGATGAGGTCATCATGCCGTCGTTCACGTTCGTATCTACCGCCAATGCTTTCGTGCTGCGCGGTGCGGTTCCGGTATTCGTGGACATACGCCCGGACAGCCTCAACCTTGACGAGCGTCTGGTCGAAGCCGCGATCACCGAGAAAACCAAGGCGATCGTGGCGGTGCATTATGCAGGGCAGCCTTGTGACATGGACGCGCTGCTGCGTATCTGCAACAACCATGGCCTGATGCTTATCGAAGACGCTGCTCAGGCGATTCTCGCCAGGGAAAAGACCCGTGCACTTGGTACCATCGGGCACCTCGGTTGCCTGAGTTTCCATGAAACCAAGAACGTCATCAGTGGTGAGGGAGGGGCGTTGCTGATCAACGACCCGAAACTGATCGAGCGTGCAGAAATCATCTGGCAGAAGGGGACCAACCGCAAGGCGTTCGCCCGGGGTGAAGTCAGCAAATATACCTGGGTCGATGTCGGCTCTTCGTTCCTTCCCAGCGAATTGACGGCCGCCTTCCTCTATGCACAGCTGGAGCAGGGCGAAAGCATCAACTCTCATCGGCGTGGTTTGTACGAGGCTTATTACAATCAGTTGCAGGCGCTGGAAGCCGATGGCTTTTTCCAGCTTCCCCGTACGCCAGGGGGGCGGCCAGCCAATGCGCACATTTTCTACCTGTTGATGCGCAACAACCAGGAACGCAGCGAGCTGATCCAGTTCTTGCGTGAAAGGGATATCCATGCAGTGTTCCACTACGTACCGCTGCACGATTCACCTGCCGGACTGCGGTATTCCCGCAGCATCGGAGAGCTGCCGGTAACCTGTGATGTTGCCCAGCGTCTGGTGCGCTTGCCACTTTACTCGGACATGACTGCTCGCCAGGTTGCCCGAGTGTGCGCAGCAATCGCCCAGTTCTTTGCCGAGCCTCGCGCTGTCTGAGGCCGGCTTGCCTGTATTTTCCTGATTCTGGAGTTTCCAAGCGATGCCCAATTCTGCCGGGGTTGACGCCCATTCGCTCGACCAGGCACTGACGCGCCTGAGGTTGATGTATGCCAAGCCGGAGCATCCGTACTACATCCTGGCACCCGACTACCGGGAAACCTCCTCGGGCGTCGCGTCGCTGCACTATCTTTGCCACGTGCTCAACCTGAACGGGCGCGAGGCTTATATCTGTGGCGGTCAGGTGGTCAATCCGGACCTGAAAACGCCATTGCTGGACCCGCTGACGCAGAAGCGGCATCAGGCCGAAGGCAAGGTGCCGATAGCTGTCTATCCGGAAGTGGTGGTGGGCAACCCGCTTGGCTGCGATGTGGTGGCGCGTTTCCTGCTGAACTTCGAGGGTTTTCTTACCGGCCAGAGCATGCAGGCCGCTGGCAGAGACCTGTTGTTCTATTCCGGCGCCCTGATCGCCGCACGGCATGGCTATCCGGATGGCGACTTGCTGTGCCTGCCGACGATCGATGTCGAACTGTTCAGCGCGCCGGCACCGGGCACGCTGCGGGAAGGTAAGTACCTTTACCAGAATCGCCACCCGCTGGAGCAGATCGACTATTCGCAGTTGCCTGACGATATCCAGCTGCTGAGCATGGCCAATGCCCTGACATTGCCCGAGCTGGCAGTGCTGCTGCGTAGGGCCGAAGTGCTCTATACCCACGAATGGTCGATGACCTGCGTGATCGCGGTCCTTTGTGGCTGCCCGGTGATCTTCATTCCAGGGCACGGCATCGACGAGCAGTTTCTTGAGGCCAGCTTCATCGGCAGCCAGGGTTTCGCCATGCTCGATCGGCCCGGCGCATTCGAGCGTGCCAGCGCAGGGCTGGAAGGTGCCCTGCAGCGTTATGTGGAAAGAACGGCACCCTTCTGGCAACACCTCGAGGTGTTCATCGCCAAGACCCAGTTTGCAGCCCGTCGCGAGGCGGCCGGCAATCAGAGCGGTATGCTGGCATGGCTGCGTCAGCGTTACCCGCTGCCGCAGCAGTTACAGTTGATGCAGGACCGGCTGGTGGCGCCCGATGCGCCCTCGATCGCCGTGTTGGTGCGGGATCACGGCGACCCGGGAGCCCTGGCGCGTACCCTGGGTAGCCTGGACGACGTACTGTACCAACGCATCCAGGTCTGTGTGCTGGGTGCGGTGGAGCCGCGTCGCCCGAACGTGCAGTGGTTGCCAGCTGATGATCGAGCGCCGTTGGCCGCCATCAATGGCCTGCTGGAGAGCAGCCCCTGTGATTGGTGCATGTTGGTAGATGCGGGCGTGGAATTTACCGCCAGTGGCCTGCTGGTGGCGGCTCTCGACCTGGCACAGGCCCCGGTGACGTTTGGTGCGGTGTTTGCCGACGAGGCCGTGCGAGGCGCCGATGACAGCGTTGAAGCCCGTCTGCGACCCGACCTCAATCTGGACATGTTGCTGGCGCACCCGGCCGCATTGTCGCGGCACTGGTTGTACCACATGCGCACGCTCGTGCAGCAGGGTGGGTTCGACCCGGCTGCAGGGGGGGGCTTCGAATTGGCCTACCAGCTGCGATTGATTGTCGACCATGGCCTGGGGGTTGTGGGTCATATCAGCGAGCCGCTGTTGATCTCCAGTCTGCCGGACCTCACTGTATGCGACGATGAGCGCACGGTCATCCAGAAGCATCTGTTGGAGCGTGGTTATCCTGATGCGCAGGTTCGTTCGATCGAGCAAGGGGCGAATTGCTACCAGATCGACTATGGGCATTCGCGGCCAGCCTCGGTGAGTGTGATCATCTACATCGAAGGCGACCTGTCACGGTTGCAGCGCTGCCTTGAACAGTTGTTGCAGAACACGGCAGTTGTCCCGCATGAAGTGCTGTTGGTAGAACCAGGCAATGACGATCCGGTGCTGCTGCAGTGGCTGGACATGCTGAGCCAGGTTGAGCCAGGACGAGTCCAGGTATTGCGTTTCATGCCGGGGCAGCCTCGTGAGGCCATGCGCAACGCCGCGGCGCAGGAGGCGCAGGGCGAGTTTCTGCTATGGCTGGATGCTACCGCCATGGTCAGTGATTGTGATTGGCTGCCAGCCTTGCTAAACCATGCACAGCGCCCTGAGGCCGGGGCTGTGGGGTGCATGCTGGCGAGCGCCGATGGGGTGATTCAGCAGGCAGGTCTGGTACTTGGGCTGGGTGGCAGCGTCGGTCCTGCATTCGCCGGGCATGTACTCGGCGATGAGGGGGCTCTGTCGGCGCTGGTGACTGAGCGTAACGGTGTAGCCGTGGGGGATCGTTGTCTGATGGTGCGGCGTGAAACCTTCCTTCAATCGGGTGGTTTCTCCGTCGACCCGTTATTGGCGCCCTGGGCTGAAGCCGACCTGTGCCTGCGCCTGCAGCAGGCCGGCTATCTGAATGTCTGGACGCCACGCGCCAGGCTGCTGCTGGAAGCAGCTCCCGCTGCTGCGATCAGTGCTGAACAGGAGGATGCGCTTTACGCTCGCTGGTTGCCGCAACTGGTCAGCGATCCCTCCTACAACGCCAACCAGTCATTGCTTGCCGGCCACAGCCATGCGCGGCAGGACAACGGTCTGTGCTGGCGGCCATTGCAAGGCATTGCTCCGACGGTGCTGGCCTTCGCTGCCGACCAGCAGGCGGCCGGGCAGGCCCGCGTAATACAGCCCCTCATGGCGATGCGCAACGCCGGCTTGATTGATGGTTCGGTAACCATGGGGGTTCTGACCCTGGTGGATATCCAGCGCTATGCGCCCTCGAGTATTGTCTTGCAGCGCCCGCTGGCGGATGCGGGGTTGCAGACCTTGCGTCGTCTGCGCGCATTCTCCCAGGCATTCAAGGTGTATGAGCTGGACGGTTATATCCCGGAATTGGGGTTCGACGCCGGCCTGAGTGCGGATGAATTACTGCAGCGCATGAGCCATGGGCTGATGCAGGCAGACAGAGTGGTCGTTGCTGCCCCGGCGTTGGCGGAGCTGTTGCAAGGACAGCACGATGACGTGCGCTTGCTTGAAAGCGCGCTACCTGCCGCCTGGGGCCAGTTGCAAGGTTTGCGGCGCATGGCGCAAAGGCCGCGTCTGGGCTGGATCGGCAACAAGGATGCTGCCTTGCTGGCCGAGGTGGTTCCGGCGATGGCGCATGAGGTCGATTGGATCGTCCTGGGCGACTGCCCGCAAGCGCTGCGGCCGTTCGTCCGAGAGCACCACCCGCAGGTCACTGGCGAAATGCTGGGCAATAGCCTCGCTGCCCTGAATCTCGACCTGGCGCTGGTGCCGATGGCCGAGACCTTGGGCAACGCCTGCTCAGGCGATCTGCGGGTGCTCCAGCACGCTGCTTGCGCACATCCTGTGATCTGTAGCCGGGTCGCCGGTTTCGCTGGTGCAGATACCTTGCCGTTGTCGAGGGTGGAAAACCAGACGGCTGACTGGCTACGGGTCATTCGTCTGCATCTGGACGACCGCGACGCGTCGGCAGCGTTGGGTGATGCCTTGCAGAATGCCGTCCGGGCGAACTGGCTGCTTCAGGGGGAGCGCCTGGAGGCATGGCGCCGGGCCTGGCTGGCCTGAGTCACTGTCGTATGCCGGGTGCCCGCGCGATGCGGGTGCCTGGCAGCGCACGCCGGGTCATGGTTGCGCACGAGGGGCATTGATCTTGTCGGGCGATTGGCCGATCGTATGAACAACCGTGACTTGGCAGTCGAAACGTGCATCTCTAAGCTATCGAGTCTGCGGGCAGTCTCGTCGTCTTTTCACCCGAGGTATCTGAACCCGGCGCGAAAGCCCGCGAATTTTCGCCATATCTATCGGGAAGCCACAATGATTGGCATCAAAAGCATCGCCAGTTACGTACCTGTCGAGGGCGTCGACAATTACGCGCAGGGCGCGAAATTCGGCAAGGACCAGGATTTCATCTTCGGCAAGATCGGTTCGACCTTCCTGCCGCGCAAGGAAGCCTCCCAGGAAACCTCTGATCTTTGCGTGGAGGCAGCAAAAAACCTGTTTGCTGCCAATCCTGGTCTTGATCCTGCGTCCATCGATGTCGTGATCGTCGTGACCCAGAACGGCGACGCCGAAGGCTTGCCGCATACCGCTGCCATCGTGCAGCACAAGCTGGGGCTGACCACCCAGGTCGCAGCTTTCGATATCTCCCTGGGCTGCTCGGGCTATGTCTACGGCCTGTATGCCATGAAGGGCTTCATGGAAGCGGCAGGGCTGAAAAACGGCCTGTTGATCACCGCAGACCCGTACTCGAAGATTGTCGACCCCGAAGATCGCAATACCACCATGCTGTTTGGTGATGCCGCCACTGCAACCTGGATGGGCGAGGATGCTGCCTGGCAGCTCGGCAAATCGCTGTTCGGCAGTGATGGTGCAGGTGCCGAGCACTTGCGTACTACCGACGGCAAGTTCTTCATGAATGGTCGTCAGGTCTATAACTTTGCCCTGGTCAAGGTGCCTGCTCACCTTCAGCAGTTGCTCGATGCCAGCGGCCTCAAGGCCGGCGACATCGACCTTTATTGCCTCCACCAAGGTAGCGCGGCAATCGTCGACGCGGTGTCGGCGCGCTTTGTAGAGGGCGAGTACAGGCAGCGGTTCGTCAAGGACATGGTCGAGACCGGCAATACCGTCTCTTCGAGCATTCCGTTGTTGCTGGAAAAGCATGTGCTGGGTTCGCAGCACCAGCGGGTTGCCCTGAGCGGTTTCGGCGTAGGCCTTTCCTGGGGTTCGGCAATCATCGAGCGATGCGATTGACCGGCCCTCATCGGTTACAAGACGCCGCCGCTTCAGGGCGGCGTTTTCTTTTCTCTGCTGCGCAGCGAGTGCGCCTGTAATCTGGCGTCAAACCCTTGATTTCATTGGGATGGCCGGATGCCAGCAAAAAAAGTGAGAAATCGCCCTAAAGCAAACTGCCCTGACGACGATAAACATTACGAAGGTTCTCTGTGCCACACCCGGCGAATTGCCAAGGCCGGAAGCCGTAGTACCCAATCCAACGAGGAATTCGTCATGGCTTTGACTGTTAACACCAACACCACCTCTCTGGGCGTTCAGAAAAACCTGAACCGTGCTTCCGATGCGCTGAGCACCTCGATGACCCGTCTGTCCTCCGGCCTGAAAATCAACAGCGCCAAAGACGACGCCGCCGGCCTGCAGATCGCTACCCGCATGACCTCGCAGATCCGTGGTCAGACCATGGCTATCAAAAACGCCAACGACGGTATCTCCATCGCCCAGACCGCTGAAGGCGCGATGCAAGAGCAGACCAACATCCTGCAGCGTATGCGTGAACTGGCCGTTCAGTCCCGAAACGACTCGAACAGCACCAACGACCGTGTCGCTCTGGACAAAGAATTCCAGTCGATGGCTTCGGAACTGACCCGTATCGCCAACAGCACCCAGCTGAACGGCAAGAACCTGCTGGACGGTTCGGCTTCGGTCATGACCTTCCAGGTTGGTTCCAACACCGGTTCCGCCAACCAGATCACCATCGACCTGAGCGCCAAGTTCACCGCTTCGGACCTGGGCGTTACTTCCTCGATCAACATTCAGGGTTCCGACACCACCACCGCCGAAGCCAACTTCAGCGCTGCTGTTTCGGCCATCGACGCCGCTCTGCAAACCATCAACAGCAACCGTGCTGACCTGGGTGCCGCGCAGAACCGTCTGACCAGCACCATCAACAACCTGCAAAACATCAACGAAAACGCCGAAGCTGCTCGTGGCCGTGTACAGGACACCGACTTCGCTGCTGAAACTGCCCAGCTGACCAAGCAGCAGACCCTGCAGCAAGCTTCCACCTCGGTTCTGGCCCAGGCCAACCAGCTGCCGTCGGCAGTACTGAAGCTGCTGGGCTAATCTGCCTGGTTGCTGGCGGGGAAGTGCTGGTAAGGCACTTCCCCGCCTTTTCATTGCGAGGTGGTGGGCATGGACATGAGCGTCAAGCTGAACCTGTCTTATCCGGCCGCACGTCCGGCCGAGCAGGTTGCCGAAAAACCGGTTGCCCGGTCGACGGAAAACGTAAAACCCGAAGACGACAAGAAAGACGCCAAGGCGGTGCAGGATGCCGACAAGGTCAAACATGCCGTTTCGGAGATCGAAAAGTTCCTGAAGGCGTCGCAGCGCAACCTGGAATTTTCCACGGATGAAGAATCCGGCAAGATCGTGGTCAAAGTCATCGCTACCGACAGTGGTGAACTGATTCGCCAGTTGCCCTCGGAAGAGGCCCTGCGGATCGCTCACAGCCTGAGCGATGTCAAAAGTGTTCTGTTCGACGCCAAGGTATAGTTGGCGGCGAACACCAATGAAGTGAAGCATGTCTGTCCCGCAGGAGCGGGTTGACGCGTTGATGAGAGGGACTACAGCATGGCAAGCCCGATTACTTCCAGTACAGGCCTGGGTTCTGGTCTCAACATTACCGAGATCGTGACCGCGTTGGTCAAGGCCGATACATCCGCCAAACAGGCGCAGATCACTCGGCAAACCAGCAACAACACTGCGATGATTTCGGGTATTGGCTCGCTGCGCAGTGCCCTCACGGCATTCCAGGACGCCATGAAGGCGCTCAACAACAAGGATGCCCCGTCGTTCAACGCCTATGCAGCGACCTCGGCCAACGAGTCGGTGGTCAAGGTCAAGTCGAGCAACTCGGCGGTAGCGGGTAGCTACGACATCGTGGTGGACAAGCTGGCCACCAGCTCGAAAGTGGCCAGCCAGCAGTTCAGCGGTGGTGCCACCAGCCCGATCAGTGCTGGCCAGCTTACCATCAGCCAGAACGGCAAGACCTACAATCTGGACGTGACCAGTGGCGCGACGCTGCAAAGTGTGCGCGACCAGATCAACAAGGAAATGAGCGCCAACGGCATTTCCGCCAACATCGTCAACGAGGAAGGCGGCTCGCGCCTGGTACTCAGCTCGACCACCACAGGTGCGGGGACTGACATTTCCCTGAGCGGTATCGCCGAGCTGGCAATCGATGGCACCACGCAGATGTCCGGGACCGGTGCGGGCTACATCACTGCCAAGGCCCAGGACGCTGAACTGACCATCGACGGCTTGAAGGTCAAGAGTGCCTCCAACACGCTCGATAGCGCCATCAGCGGCATGACCCTGGAGTTGACCGGGGTCAGCCCGAAGGCCAGCGGCGTCCCCACTGGTACGCCGACCGCGGTCACCATTGCGGCGGACAACGATGGCCTGAAGAAGTCGGTCCAGAGCTTCGTCGATGCCTACAATACGCTGCAGAAGGCGATCACGTCGCTGACGTCGACCAGCCGTGATGACGATGACAAGCTGGTGCTCGGCCCGCTCACCAACGACCCGACCACCCGCTCTCTGTTGGGTGATGTGCGCAAGGTGCTGAGTGAGGTGGGGGCCGGCGACCAGCTGACCACGCTGAGCCAGTTGGGTATCAACACCCAGAAGGATGGCACGCTCGAATTCAACAGCAGCAAGTTCACCGCGGCGATGAACGACAAGAAGCTCGGCCCGGAAGTGCAGGAGCTGTTCACCGGTACCGACGGCATCTTCGAGCGTATGAACAAGGCCATCGATCCTTACAACAAGACCGATGGCAGCCTTGCAACGCGCAAGTCGAACCTCGACAAGGCGGTCTCGGAACTGGCCAACCAGCAGGCCGCCCTTGATCGCCGCACCGAGTCTCTGACCGAATCGCTGACCAAGAAGTACGTGGCCCTGGACACCGCCCTGGGCAAGATGAAAGCCCAGGCCGACCAGATCACCTCGATCTTCGAAGCGATCAACGCCCAGGCCAAGAAATCCTGATCGGCTGAACATGCCAAAAGCCCGGCGGCGTCCGCGAGACGCCCCGGGCTTTTTGCTTTTCCCCTAAAGTTTTTTGACGTACAGGCGATACAGCAGGTACAAGCAACTTTTTACCGCAGCAACGAGGCAGATCCATGAACCCGATGTTGGCCCTTCGGCAGTACCAGAAAGTCAACGGCGCAGCGCAGACGTCCGAAGCCAGCCCGCACCGCCTGGTGCAGATGCTCATGCAGGGCGGCCTTGATCGCATGGCGCAGGCCAAGGGCGCCATTGCCCGCAACGACATCGCGCAAAGGGGCATCCTCATCGGCAAGGCCATCGACATCATCGGCGGCCTGCGCGAAGGCCTGGACCTGGAAAACCATGCCGACAGCCTGGCTGAGCTGGACAGCTTGTACATGTACATGAGCCGCCGCCTGATCGAGGCCAACGTCAAGGGTGACCCGGCCATCATCGACGAGGTCGCGCGCCTGCTGATCACTGTGAAGGAAGGTTGGGACGCAATCGGCGATCAGTCGTCGGCTTCCTGATAAAGGAGGATGACATGAACGAAGTAATCGCCCGTATCGAGCAGACTCGGGAAATGCTGCTGGCGGCGCTGGCCGAGCGCAACTGGGAAGCGGTGGGTGAGCTGGACCTGGAGTGCCGCTTGCGCATCGGTGACATGGTGAGCGAGGCGAAAGGCAACGAGGCCGATGTCAGTGCCAGCCTTGAGCAGTTGCTGGCCGTATACCGTCAACTAATCGATGTTGCAAGTGGCGAACGTCAATCCTTGGTGGATGAAATGACGAAAATCCGTCAGGCGAAGAACGCGGCAAAGGTATACCATCTATTCACCTGACCACAAATGTTGCCAAAAGCCATGCGCCATTAATTTGACTGGCTGGTTTTTTTTGACTTTACTAGTGGCTGTTTTCGAATTTCAGACGTCCGAACACTGACCATTCAGTCGGAATGATGTCGAGCACGCCCTCGGGCGCCGATATGACTAGGGAAGTTGCTATTGCATGTGGCGTGAAACCAAGATTCTGCTGATCGACGACGACAGCGCACGCCGCCGCGACCTGGCGGTGGTGCTTAACTTCCTCGGCGAAGAAAACCTCGCTTGCTCCAGCCAGGACTGGCAGCAAGTGGTCGAGCCATTGTCTTCGAGTCGCGAAGTGCTGTGCGTGCTTATCGGCACTGTAAACGCCCCGGGCAGTGTGCTTGGGCTCGTTAAGACAGTGGCTGGGTGGGATGAGTTCCTTCCGGTTCTGCTTTTAGGTGAAATTTCTTCTGCGGAGTTCCCGGAAGACCTTCGCCGCCGGGTGCTTTCCAACCTGGAAATGCCGCCAAGCTACAGCCAGCTGCTGGATTCGCTGCACCGTGCCCAGGTCTATCGCGAGATGTACGACCAGGCGCGCGAGCGTGGTCGCCAGCGCGAACCCAACCTGTTCCGCAGCCTGGTCGGCACCAGCCGTGCCATCCAGCACGTGCGGCAGATGATGCAGCAGGTGGCCGATACCGATGCGAGCGTGCTGATCCTGGGTGAGTCCGGCACCGGCAAGGAAGTGGTCGCGCGCAACCTGCACTACCATTCCAAGCGCCGCGAAGCGCCGTTCGTGCCGGTCAACTGCGGCGCGATCCCGGCCGAGCTGCTGGAAAGCGAACTGTTCGGTCACGAGAAGGGCGCCTTCACCGGGGCGATCACCAGCCGTGCCGGGCGCTTCGAGCTGGCCAACGGCGGTACCCTGTTCCTCGACGAAATCGGCGACATGCCGTTGCCGATGCAGGTCAAGCTGTTGCGCGTGCTGCAGGAGCGTACCTTCGAGCGCGTGGGTAGCAACAAGACCCAGAGCATCGATGTGCGCATCATTGCCGCGACCCACAAGAACCTCGAGACCATGATCGAGGAGGGCACGTTCCGCGAAGACCTGTACTACCGCCTGAACGTGTTCCCCATCGAGATGGCGCCGCTGCGTGAGCGGGTGGAAGACATCCCGCTGCTGATGAACGAGCTGATCTCGCGCATGGAGCACGAGAAGCGCGGGTCCATCCGCTTCAACTCCGCGTCGATCATGTCGCTGTGTCGCCACGGCTGGCCGGGCAACGTTCGCGAGCTGGCCAACCTGGTCGAGCGCATGGCGATCATGCACCCGTACGGGGTGATTGGCGTGTCCGAGCTACCGAAGAAATTCCGTTACGTCGATGACGAAGACGAGCAGATGGTCGACAGCCTGCGCAGCGACCTGGAAGAGCGCGTCGCAATCAACGGCCATACGCCGAACTTCAGTAATCACGCCATGCTGCCACCTGAAGGCCTGGACCTGAAGGACTACCTGGGTAGCCTGGAGCAGGGCCTGATCCAGCAGGCGCTGGACGATGCCAACGGTATCGTTGCGCGCGCGGCTGAACGTTTGCGCATTCGTCGTACCACCCTGGTCGAGAAGATGCGCAAGTACGGCATGAGCCGCCAGGGCGGCGAGGAACAGGCGGAGGATTGACGCCTGGCGGTTGCCTGTACCGGCCTCTTCGCGGGCACGCCCGCTCCCACAGGATCGATGCACAGCTTGAATTCGGTGATATCCCTGTGGGAGCGGGTTCACCCGCGAAGAGGCCGGCACAGCCAACCCAAATCCCTATCTCCGGCACGGCTATTGCTACACCGCTGGCAACACACCGTTTTTATGACGGTCAGCCACGCGAGAGAGCAAGATGCCCCAGGCCGCCCACGTATCCCTAGCCCCCGATCCGCAGGGGCAAACCCCGATCGAGCAGGACAGCCGCCAGGGTGTCGAGCAGGCCTTCGCCCTGTTCAATCAGGTGTCCAGCCAACTGAGCCAGTCCTACAGCCTGCTCGAAGCCCGGGTCAGCGAACTCAAGGGCGAGCTGGCGGTGGTCAGCGCCCAGCGCATCGATGAACTGAGCGAAAAGGAACGCCTGGCCAACCGCCTGCAGAACCTGCTGGACCTGCTGCCCGGCGGGGTGATCGTGATCGATGGCCAGGGCCTGGTACGCGAAGCCAACCCGGCCGCCTGCGAACTGCTCGGCGAGCCGCTGGTCGGCCAGCTGTGGCGCCAGGTGATCGCCCGCAGCTTTGCCCCGCGCAAGGATGACGGTCACGAAGTCTCGCTGCGCGACGGCCGCCGTCTGTCCATTGCCACTCGCTCGCTGGATGCCGAGCCTGGCCAGTTGGTGTTGCTCAACGACCTGACCGAAACCCGTCGCCTGCAAGACCAGCTGGCTCGCCACGAGCGCCTGTCTTCGCTGGGGCGCATGGTCGCCTCGCTGGCGCATCAGATCCGCACGCCACTGTCGGCGGCGATGCTCTACGCCAGCCACCTGGCTGATCCCGAACAAGAGCTGGGCGCGGAAACCCGCCAGCGCTTTGCCGGCACCCTGAAGGAGCGCCTGCACGAGCTGGAACACCAGGTGCGCGACATGCTGGTATTCGCCCGTGGCGAGCTGCCGCTGAATGATCGAGTCACGCCAAAAGCCTTGTTCCAGGCACTGCAGCAGGCTGCCCAGGCGCATGTGCAAGGGCACGCCGTGCGCTGGCAGTGCGACAGCCACCTGGGTGAGCTGCTGTGCAACCGCGACACCCTGGTTGGTGCATTGCTCAACCTGATCGAAAATGCGCTGCAAGCCAGCGACGGCCCGGCGCGACTGAAGATGCACCTGTTCCGCCGCGAGCGCAGCCTGCATCTGTGTGTAAGCGACGCCGGCAGTGGTATCGATGCCGACCTGCTCGGCCGCCTGGGCGAACCGTTCCTGACCACCAAGGCTACCGGCACCGGCCTGGGCCTGGCCGTGGTCAAGGCCGTGGTGCGCGCGCACCAGGGTACGCTGCGCCTGCGCTCGAAGGTTGGCCGTGGTACCTGTGTGCAGGTGGAGCTGCCGTTGATCGACGGGCAACTGGCGGAGGGCATGTAATGGCGATCAAGGTGCTGCTGGTCGAGGATGACCGCGTATTGCGCCAGGCGCTGGGCGATACCCTGGAAATCGGCGGCTTCGCCTACCAGGCGGTGGGCAGTGCCGAAGAAGCGCTGGAAGCAGTACTGGAGGAGGCCTTCAGCCTGGTAGTCAGCGATGTGAACATGCCTGGCATGGATGGGCACCAACTGCTGGCCCAGCTGCGCCGCCAGCAACCGCAACTGCCCGTGCTGCTGATGACCGCGCATGCCGCGGTGGAGCGTGCCGTCGAGGCAATGCGCCAAGGGGCTGCCGACTATCTGGTCAAGCCATTCGAACCCAAGGCCTTGCTCAGTCTGGTCGAGCGGCATGCCGCCGGGCGCGTGGCTGAAGAGGAAGGCCCGGTGGCCTGCGAGCCGGCCAGTCGACAGTTGCTGGAGCTGGCCACGCGGGTGGCGCGCAGTGACTCGACCGTGCTGATTTCCGGCGAATCCGGTACCGGCAAGGAAGTGCTGGCGCGCTTCATTCACCAGCAGTCGCCGCGGGCGGCGCAGCCTTTCGTGGCGATCAATTGTGCTGCCATCCCCGACAACATGCTCGAGGCCACCCTGTTCGGCCACGAGAAGGGTGCCTTCACCGGCGCCATCGCTGCCCAGGCCGGCAAATTCGAGCAGGCCGAAGGTGGCACCTTGCTGCTCGACGAAATCTCGGAAATGCCAATGGCCTTGCAGGCCAAGCTGCTGCGCGTGCTGCAGGAGCGCGAGGTGGAGCGGGTGGGTGGGCGCAAGCCGATCAGCCTGGATATTCGCGTGCTGGCCACCACCAACCGTGACCTGGCTGGCGAAGTGGCGGCCGGGCGTTTCCGTGAAGACTTGTACTACCGCCTGTCGGTGTTCCCCCTGGCTTGGCGCCCACTGCGCGAACGCCCGGGTGACATCCTGCAACTGGCCGAGCGCCTGTTGGCACGCCACGTGGCGAAGATGAAGCACGCCCCGGTGCAGCTGTCGCCCCAGGCCCGAGCCTGCCTGCAGGCGTATGCCTGGCCGGGCAACGTACGCGAACTGGACAACGCCCTGCAGCGGGCGCTGATCCTGCAGCAGGGCGGGGTGATCGAGGCGGCGGATTTTTGTCTGGCGGGCGCCATTCCATTGTCGGCTGGCATAGAGCCATCATCCGAGGTGGTGGCCGAGCCCGGCGGGCTGGGCGATGACATGCGTCGTCATGAGTACCAGATGATCATCGACACCCTGCGCGCCGAGCGTGGCCGCCGGAAAGAGGCGGCCGAACGCCTGGGGATAAGCCCGCGTACCCTGCGCTACAAGCTGGCGCAGATGCGCGATGCCGGGTTTGACGTCGAGGCCAGCCTGTTCGGCTGAAGATCGAAAGGGGCTGCTGCGCAGCCCATCGCCGGCAAGCCAGCTCCCACAGAGGCCCGCGCTGTACCTGTGGGAGCTGGCTTGCCGGCGATGGGGCGCGAAGCGGCCCCAGATTGTCTGGCATACATAGGCTGGCACCTTTGTTGCTTTAGGTTGGCTATCCGCCGCATCACTGTCAAAAAAATGCGGCCGCAGGAGAGAGAAGGGTCATGAGCCAAGGTGTTGAATTCAATCGTCTGATGCTGGACATGCGGGCCATGCAGGCCGACGCCATGTCGCTGCCAAAGGTGGCCGCTGCCCCCGAGTTGGCACCCGGGCAAAGTACCTTTGCCGACATGCTCGGCCAGGCCATCGGCAAGGTGCATGAGACGCAGCAGGCTTCGACCCAGCTGGCCAACGCTTTCGAGATCGGCAAGAGTGGCGTCGACCTGACCGACGTGATGATCGCTTCGCAAAAGGCCAGCGTGTCGATGCAGGCCCTGACCCAGGTACGCAACAAGCTGGTCCAGGCGTACCAGGACATCATGCAGATGCCGGTTTGAGGACGGACGTAAACCATGGCTGAAGCAGTCGTCGACAACCCCCCTGCCAAAAGCGGCCCGCCCGCGGCCAAGCCGCCGCTGTTCGGCATGGCGTTTCTGGAAAACATCGCGCAGATGCCCATGCTGCGTCAGATCGGCCTTCTGGTCGGCCTGGCCGCCAGCGTGGCGATCGGCTTTGCCGTGGTGCTGTGGTCGCAACAACCCGATTACCGTCCGCTGTACGGCAGCCTGGCGGGCATGGACACCAAGCAGGTCATGGATACCCTGGCCGCCGCCGACATCCCCTACAACGTCGAGCCCAATTCCGGTGCTCTGCTGGTCAAGGCCGACGACCTCTCCCGTGCGCGCCTGAAACTGGCGGCCGCCGGCGTGGCACCAAGCGATGGCAACGTCGGCTTCGAGTTGCTCGACAAGGAGCAGGGCCTGGGCACCAGCCAGTTCATGGAAGCCACCCGTTACCGTCGCAGCCTGGAAGGCGAGCTGGCGCGTACCGTGTCCAGCCTGAACAACGTCAAGGGCGCGCGCGTGCACCTGGCCATCCCGAAAAGCTCGGTGTTCGTGCGTGACGAACGCAAGCCCAGCGCCTCGGTACTGGTCGAGCTGTACCCGGGTCGTGCCCTGGAAGCCGGGCAGGTGATGGCCATCGTCAACCTGGTTGCTACCAGCGTGCCGGAACTGGACAAGTCCCAGGTCACCGTGGTCGACCAGAAGGGCAACCTGCTGTCCGAGCAGATCCAGGACACCGCCCTGACCCAGGCAGGCAAACAGTTCGACTACAGCCGCCGGGTGGAAAGCATGCTCACCCAGCGGGTGCACAACATCCTGCAGCCGGTGCTGGGCAATGACCGCTACAAGGCCGAAGTGTCCGCCGACCTGGACTTCAGTGCGGTCGAGTCCACCTCCGAGCAGTTCAACCCAGACCAGCCCGCGCTGCGCAGCGAGCAGTCGGTCGATGAACAACGTGCCAGCAGCCAGGGCCCGCAAGGTGTGCCCGGTGCGCTGAGCAACCAGCCGCCAGGCCCGGCCTCGGCACCGCAGACCACCGGTGGTGCCGCTACCCCGGCCGCGGCCATCCAGCCTGGCCAGCCGCTGGTGGATGCCAACGGCCAGCAGATCATGGACCCGGCCACCGGCCAGCCGATGCTCGCGCCGTACCCGTCGGACAAGCGTCAGCAAAGCACCAAGAACTTCGAGCTGGACCGTTCCATCAGCCACACCCGCCAGCAGCAGGGGCGCATGACCCGCCTGTCGGTGGCGGTGGTGGTGGACGACCAGGTCAAGATCGACCCGGCCACCGGCGACGCCACCCGTGCGCCATGGGGCGCCGAGGACCTGGCACGCTTCACTCGCCTGGTGCAGGACGCGGTCGGCTTCGATGCCAGCCGTGGCGACAGTGTGACGGTGATCAACGTGCCGTTCGCCGCCGACCGCGGCGAAGAGATCACCGACATCGCCTTCTACCAGCAGCCGTGGTTCTGGGACATCGTCAAGCAAGTGCTGGGCGTGGTGTTCATCCTGGTGCTGGTGTTCGGTGTGCTGCGCCCGGTGCTGAACAACATTACAGGGGGCGGCAAGCAGGCTGCCCCGGATAGCGACATGGAGCTGGGCGGCATGATGGGTCTGGATGGCGAACTGGCCAACGACCGCGTCAGTCTGGGTGGCCCGACAAGCATTCTGCTGCCTAGCCCGAACGAGGGTTACGAGGCACAGCTCAACGCAATCAAAGGCCTGGTGGCCGAAGACCCGGGCCGCGTTGCCCAGGTCGTGAAAGAGTGGATCAACGCCGATGAGTGATAACCGAGCCGTTACCGCCAAGCTGAGCCGCGTCGACAAGGCGGCGATCCTCCTGCTATCGCTGGGCGAGACCGATGCCGCCCAGGTGCTGCGGCACATGGGGCCCAAGGAAGTGCAGCGGGTGGGTGTGGCCATGGCGCAGATGGGCAATGTGCACCGTGAACAGGTCGAGCAGGTGATGAGCGAGTTCGTCGAAATCGTCGGCGACCAGACCAGCCTGGGCGTGGGCTCCGATGCCTATATCCGCAAGATGCTCAACCAGGCCCTGGGCGAGGACAAGGCCAACGGCCTGGTCGACCGCATCCTGCTCGGTGGCAACACCAGCGGCCTGGACAGCCTGAAGTGGATGGAGCCGCGCGCCGTTGCCGACGTGATCCGCTACGAGCACCCGCAGATCCAGGCCATCGTGGTTGCCTACCTCGACCCCGACCAGGCCGGCGAAGTGCTGAGCAACTTCGACCACAAGGTGCGCCTGGACATCGTCCTGCGCGTGTCGTCGCTGAACACCGTGCAGCCGGCGGCGCTGAAGGAGCTGAACCAGATCCTCGAGAAGCAGTTCTCAGGCAACTCCAACGCGGCGCGTACCACCTTGGGCGGCATCAAGCGCGCCGCCGACATCATGAACTTCCTCGACAGCTCGGTGGAAGGTGCACTGATGGACGCGATCCGCGAGATCGACAGCGACCTGTCGGAGCAGATCGAAGACCTGATGTTCGTCTTCAACAACCTGGCCGACGTCGACGACCGAGGCATCCAGGCGCTGCTGCGCGAGGTCTCGTCCGATGTGCTGGTGGTGTCGCTCAAGGGCGCCGACGAGCGGGTCAAGGACAAGATCTTCAAGAACATGTCCAAGCGTGCCTCGGAGCTGTTGCGCGACGATCTGGAGGCCAAGGGGCCGGTGCGGGTCAGCGACGTGGAAACGGCGCAGAAGGAAATCCTCACCATCGCCCGCCGCATGGCCGAGGCCGGCGAGATCGTGCTCGGCGGCAAGGGTGCCGAGGAAATGATCTAAGGTATTTGCGATCTGAAGGCCGACGCCACCCCTTGTGGGAGCGGGTTTACCCGCGAAGGCGTCGGACCTGGCGATAGAGGTTGTCGCTGCCGACGCATTCGCGGGTAAACCCGCTCCCACAGGGACCGTGTCGGCTGAACATGGTTTGAGAACATGACAGCATGCCCACCAAAGAACATCACCCCAGCGACCTGATCCGCGCCCGCGACCTAGAGGGCGTGGATGTATGGGCGCTGCCCAGCTTCGACCCGGAACCGGAGCCTGAGCCCGAACCGGCGCCGGAACCCGAGGTAATCGAGGAAGAAGTCGAGGAGGTGCCGCTGGAAGAAGTCCAGCCACTGACCCTGGAAGAACTCGAGGCCATCCGCCAGGAGGCCTACAACGAAGGCTTCGCCACCGGTGAGCGCGAGGGCTTCCATAGCACCCAGCTCAAGGTCCGCCAGGAAGCCGAAGAGGCCCTGAAGACCAAGTTGGAGAGCCTCGACCGGCTGATGACCAACCTGATGGAGCCGATCGCCGAGCAGGACACGCAGATCGAGAAAACCCTGGTCCACCTGGTGGCTCACATGACCCGCCAGGTGATCGGTCGCGAACTGCGGGGCGATTCCAGCCAGATCACCCAGGTACTGCGCGAAGCGCTCAAGCTGCTGCCCATGGGCGCGGACAATATCCGCATCCACCTCAACCCGCAGGATTTCGAGCTGGCCAAGGCCCTGCGCGAGCGCCATGAGGAAAGCTGGCGGCTGCTCGAGGACAGCGCACTGCTGCCAGGCGGCTGCCGTATCGAGACCGCGCATAGTCGCATCGACGCGACCATGGAAACCCGCATCGAGAAAGCCGTGGCACAACTGTTCGACCAGTTGCACGATCATTCGCTGCACCCGGCAGCGCCGGACATGTCGGTAGACCTGGACAGCCTGCCAGAGCGCGCCGTGGGTAGCCCGGATGCAACTTGAGCGCACCAGTTTCGGCAAGCGCCTGGGCAGTTACGCCGAGGCCATCGAGTTGCCGGCCCAACCCATCGTCGAAGGCCGCCTGCTGCGCATGGTCGGCCTCACCCTGGAAGCCGAAGGCCTGCGCGCTGCAGTCGGCAGCCGCTGCCTGGTAATCAACGACGACAGCTACCACCCGGTGCAGGTGGAGGCCGAAGTCATGGGCTTTGCCGGGTCCAAGGTATTCCTCATGCCGGTCGGCAGCATTGTCGGCATCGCCCCCGGCGCCCGGGTGGTGCCGCTGGATGACAGCGGCCGCCTGCCCATGGGCATGAGCATGCTCGGCCGGGTGCTCGACGGCGCCGGTCGCGCGCTGGATGGCAAGGGCGGGATGAAGGCCGAGGACTGGGTGCCGATGGACGGCCCGGTGATCAACCCGTTGAACCGCGACCCCATCAGCAAGCCGCTGGATGTGGGCATTCGCAGCATCAATGGCCTGCTCACCGTCGGTCGCGGCCAGCGCCTGGGCCTGTTCGCCGGTACCGGCGTGGGCAAGTCGGTGTTGCTGGGCATGATGACCCGCTTCACCGAAGCCGAGATCATCGTCGTCGGCCTGATCGGCGAGCGGGGCCGCGAGGTCAAGGAATTCATCGAGCATATCCTTGGTGAGGAAGGCCTCAAGCGCTCGGTGGTGGTCGCTTCGCCCGCCGACGATGCGCCGCTGATGCGCCTGCGGGCCGCCATGTACTGCACACGTATTGCCGAGTACTTCCGCGACAAGGGCAAGAACGTGCTGTTGCTGATGGACTCGCTGACCCGTTTCGCCCAGGCTCAGCGTGAAATCGCCCTGGCCATCGGCGAGCCGCCGGCCACCCGGGGTTACCCGCCATCGGTGTTCGCCAAGCTGCCCAAGCTGGTGGAGCGGGCCGGCAACGGCGAGCCAGGTGGTGGTTCGATCACCGCGTTCTATACCGTGTTGTCCGAGGGTGACGACCAGCAGGACCCGATTGCCGACGCGGCGCGCGGTGTGCTCGATGGCCACTTCGTGCTGTCGCGGCGGCTGGCCGAGGAAGGCCATTACCCGGCCATCGACATCGAAGCCTCGATCAGCCGGGTCATGCCCCAGGTGGTCGATGCCGACCATTTGCGCCAGGCGCAAAAGTTCAAGCAGTTGTGGTCGCGCCTGTCGCAAAGCCGCGACCTGATCAGTGTGGGTGCCTATGTGGCGGGTGGCGACCCGGAAACCGACCTGGCCATTGCGCTGCAATCGAAGCTGGTGGAGTTTTTGCGCCAGGGCCTGCGCGAGAGCGTGGGCATGGCGCAAAGCCGCGAACAGTTGGGGGCGATCTTTGCGCCCCCGGCGGGCGGTTGATAGGCCATGGCACTGCCCGGACGTGCCGCGCGCCTGGCGCCGGTGGTGGACATGGCCGAAGAGGCCGAGCGCCAGGCGGCCCAGCGCCTTGGGCAGTTCCAGCAGCAGGTGGCCACGGCACAGGCCAAGCTGGCCGAGCTCGAACGGTTTCGCGAAGACTACCAACTGCAGTGGATCAACCGTGGCGGGCAGGGTGTAAACGGTAGCTGGCTGGTCAATTACCAGCGCTTCCTCGGGCAACTGGAAACGGCCATGACCCAGCAGCGCCAGAGCCTGGTCTGGCACCAGAACAACCTCAACAACGCCCGCGGCACCTGGCAGCAGGCCTATGCCCGGGTAGAAGGCTTGCGCAAGCTGGTGCAGCGCTACCTGGACGAAGCCCGGCGGGCCGAAGACAAGCGCGAGCAGCGCTTGCTCGACGAGCTGTCACAACGCCTGCCGCGGCAGAATCACCTGTAGCCTGTACTGGCCTCTTCGCGGGTGAACCCGCTCCCACAGGTGCGGCGCAGGATTCGAATTCGTGGAGATCCTGTGGGAGCGGGTTTACCCGCGAAGAGGCCGGGACAGGCAGCCCACATGCTTGCCACCCCCGGCATCGCCTGCTAAACCTTTAAGGAGTTGCATCCGCCATCATCGAAGGAATCGCTAGCATGGCAGTCGAGACTGATTTTTCGCAGGACGGGAAAAAGCTGACGATAAAGATCAAGGGGCGCTTCGATTTCGGCAAGCACCAGGAATTTCGTGACGCCTACGAACGCCAGCCCAGCCGGCCAGATTCGGTGGTCGTCGACCTGAAGGACACCACCTACCTCGACAGTTCCGCGCTCGGCATGCTGCTGTTGCTGCGTGACCATGCGGGCGGCGATGAGTCGGATGTGCGTGTGGTGCATGCCAGCTCCGACGTGCGCAAGATCCTCGCCATCTCCAATTTCGAAAAACTCTTCGATATCAGTTGAGCGCCGACATGCCGGCCGAACAGGCGTTGACCGTGCTGGTCGCCGAAGACGGTGCCGCCGACCGCCTGCTGCTGGCGCAGATCGTGCGCCGTCAGGGCCATCAGGTATTCACCGCGGAAAACGGCGAGCAGGCGGTGGCGCTGTTCGTCGAGCGGCGCCCGCAACTGGTGCTGCTGGATGCGCTGATGCCGGTGATGGATGGCTTCGAGGCGGCGCGGCAGATCAAGGCGCTGGCCGGCGAAGCGCTGGTGCCGATCATTTTCCTGACGTCATTGAACGAGGAGGAAGGCCTGGTGCGCTGCCTGGAGGCCGGGGGCGACGACTTCATGGCCAAGCCCTACAGTGCGGTGATCCTCGGCGCCAAGATCCGCGCCATGGACCGCCTGCGCCGGCTGCAGGGCACCGTGCTGGAGCAGCGCGACCAGATTGCCCGGCACCACCACCACCTGCTCAACGAGCAGCGGGTGGCCAAGGCGGTGTTCGACAAGGTGGCCCACTCCGGCTGCCTGGCCGCGCCCAACATCCGCTACCTGCAATCGCCCTATGCGCTGTTCAATGGCGACCTGATGCTGGCCGCGTTCACCCCGTCCGGCGACATGCGCGTGCTGCTCGGCGATTTCACCGGCCACGGCCTGCCGGCGGCGGTAGGCGCCATGCCGCTGGCCGAAGTGTTCTACGGCATGACTGCCAAGGGCTACGGCATGGCGCAGATCCTGCGCGAGATGAATGCCAAGCTCAAACGTATCCTGCCGGTGGACATGTTCTGTTGTGCGCTGCTGCTCAACCTCAGCATGCAGCGCGGTTCGGTGGAAGTGTGGAACGGCGGCATGCCTGATGGCTATCGCCTGGCAGTGGATGGCCAGGTGTTGTCGGCGCTGACTTCGCGACACCTGCCGCTGGGCATCCTGGACGCCGAGCGTTTCGATGACAGTACCGAAGTGTTGCCGCTGGCGCCGGGCGAGCGCCTGCTGCTGCTGTCGGACGGCGTGCTGGACACTGCCGACGACCAGGAACGCCTGTTTGGTGTGCAGCGCCTGCGCAGGGTGCTGGCCGACAACCGGGACCCGGTGCGGTTGTTCGACGAAGTGATGCAGGCCCTGGAGCGCTTTGGCGGGCGCCCGCGCGATGACATCAGCTTGTGCGACATTCGTATGTTCAGCGCCGAGGAGCGGGTGCCGGCGCCGATGATCTACTCTGATAGCGGCCGCTCCAGCCCGCTGGACTGGACGCTGGGGTTCGAGGTGCGTGGCCAGAGCCTGAAGCGCTTCAACCCGGTGCCGTACCTGGTGCAGTTGTTGCAGGAGATTCATGGCCTGCGCGCGCGTACCGGCAACCTGCACAGCGTGCTCAGCGAGCTGTATTCCAATGCCCTGGAGCATGGCGTGCTGGGCCTGGACTCGCAGCTCAAGCGCGATGTACAGGGCTTTGCCGACTATTATCAGGAACGCGCCCGGCGCCTTGGGGTACTGACCGACGGTTACGTGCGCATCGATTTCAAGGTTGAACCGCAAGCCGACGGCGGGCGTCTGATGATCGAGGTTCGTGACAGTGGTGCCGGGTTCGATGTGCAACGGGTGCTGTCGCGGCCCTCGCTGGAGCAGGGGCTGAGCGGGCGAGGCCTGAACCTGGTGCGGCGGCTGGCCAGCAGCGCGCACTGGAGTGAGGGCGGGCGCTGCGCGCATGTGGAGTTCGTCTGGTGAGCCACGGGTTGGCTCGGGCATAATCTGGCTTGATCAAGGAGTGAACAAGTGACTGACATGCATATTGACCACAAGGTACTCAGCGACCTGCGTGAGGTCATGGAAGATGGCTACCTGCAGTTGGTGCAAACCTTTCTCGACGACTCCGAACGGCGCCTGGGCCAGCTGCACGCGGCCAAAAGTGCCGAAGAGCTCGGTTCCGCAGCCCACAGTTTCAAGGGCAGCAGCAGCAACATGGGCGCGGTTGCGTTGGCCAGCCTGTGCCAGCAGCTGGAGGAGCGCGCGCGGCGGCCCCCGCTGTATGGCATCGAGGACCTGATCAACCGCATCGACCTGGAGTTCGTCGAGGTGCAGCGCTTCTACCGAGGTGAGCAGCAGCGCATTTCGGCGGGTTGAAACACGACTTGGCGCGAGTCTTGCCTGTCTCTGGCTGGATGATTTTTTTGTTTCTGGCGCGGAGACCGCTCGATGCCTGTCGCACCCAACCCATTGTTGCAAGGCAACGCCATCGCCAACACCTCGCGTTCGGCCACCGCACAGGCCGACAAGCCGCTGCAGGCGCCGGGCGACAAGGGCGACGGCTTCGGCCAGGTGATGGCCCGGCAGGGCCGCGAAAAGGCCGCCGGGCAGGACGACAAGGTCGCCCAGGCCAAGCCCAAGGACAAGCCCGAGGCGGCGCAGGGCGGCAAGAAAGCCGCTGCCGACAAACCCGCGGTTGCCGATGACGGCAAACAATTGCCAGCCGACGACCAGGCCCAGGCCGACACCGGCTTGCGCGATGCCAGCCTGGTTGCCGGCCAGGTCACCGACGCCCAGCCTGGCGCACAACTGATCCAGGCCCAGGCCGAGGCGGTGGCGCCGGTGTTGCAGGCCGCCGCGGCGCAGGCGCAGGTCACCGCCGAGCTGCCCGAGGAGCCGGCCGCCGAGGAAGCCTTCGACCCTGACTCCGACCCTTTGGCCAACCTTCCTACCCTGCGCCTGGCACTGGAACAAAGCGCCCAGGCCAAGGGAGCGACCTCGGCGCATGCCCTGGACCCTTCGCAGGCTCAGGGCGAAGAGGGGCAGATGGCCGTCAATACCTTGGCGAATCTGGTCGAGAATGCCGAGGGTGAAACGGGCGAGCCTGGCGACAAGGCCTTTGCTGGCATGCTCGAAGATGGCCTGAAAGACACCAAGAGCGCTGGCAGCGATACACGCGTAGACGATTTCGCCAACCGCCTGGCCAACCTGACCCAGGCCGCCACGGCCAAGACCGCCAATGCCGTGCCGGCCAATGCCAGCCCATTGCACCAACCGCTGCCGATGAACCAGAACGCCTGGGCCGAAGGCCTGGTCAACCGGGTCATGTACCTGTCCAGCCAGAACCTCAAATCGGCGGATATCCAGCTGGAACCGGCGGAACTGGGCCGCCTGGACATTCGCGTCAATGTTGCGAAGGACCAGTCGACCCAGGTCACCTTCATCAGCGGCCACGCCGGCGTGCGGGACGCCCTCGACAGCCAGGTGCACCGCCTGCGCGAGCTGTTTGCCCAGCAGGGGCTGGCACAGCCGGATGTCAACGTGGCCGACCAGTCGCGTGGGCAGCAACAACAGCAGCAGGGGCAGGCGCAGGGCAGCAACCTGTCCGGGGTGGCGGCGCGCCGGGCCGAGCAGGGCGGGGCAGAGGCAGTCGATAGCGCCCGGCCTGTGGAGCAGCAGGTGGTTGTTGGCGACAGTGCGGTCGATTACTACGCGTAGATCCCGATTGCCTGTACTGGCCTCTTCGCGGGTAAACCCGCTCCCACAAGTACAGTGCAGGCTTCGAAGCCTGTGGAGGTCCTGTGGGAGCGGGTTCACCCGCGAAGAAGCCAGCACAGTCGTTCCTGCTGAAATCTCCCTTCTGCGAAATCTGGCATAACACTTGCTCAAGCCAAGCCATCCTCCCTTGAACCCCCGATGGACGACGGATTATTGGCATGGCGAAGAGCGAAGCAGTCAAAGACCCCGCCACTAAAGGCAAACTCAAGCTGATCCTGCTGGCGGTAGTGGGCCTGTTGCTGGCGATCGGCCTTTCGGTGGGCGCTACCTGGTTCATCATGCACAAGAGCGAGCCGGCCCCGGCCGCCGATCCTGCAGCCAGCAACGTCAAGCCAGCGGCTATCTACGAAGCGCTGGCCCCGGCCTTCGTGGTCAACTTCAACCAGAACGGCCGCCAGCGCTACATGCAGGTGAGCATCACCCTGCAAGCGCGCAGCCAGGCTGACCTGGACGCCCTCAAGGTGCACATGCCGGTGATCCGCAACAACCTGGTGATGATGTTCTCCGGGCAAGGCTTCGACACCCTGGCCGGCAGCCCGGTGGGGCAGGAGATGCTGCGCCAGAAGGCCACCGCAGTGGTTCAGGAAGTGGCGCAGAAGGAAGTCGGCAAGCCGGTCGTCGACCAGTTGCTGTTCACCAATTTCGTATTGCAGTAGGAGTCCGCAATGGCCGTACAGGACCTGCTGTCCCAGGATGAAATCGATGCCCTGTTGCATGGCGTCGACGACGGGCTGGTGCAGACCGAGAGTGCATCCGAGCCTGGCAGCATCAAAAGCTACGACCTGACCAGTCAGGACCGTATCGTGCGGGGTCGCATGCCGACCCTGGAAATGATCAACGAGCGTTTCGCCCGTTACACCCGTATCAGCATGTTCAACCTGCTGCGCCGCTCCGCCGACGTGGCAGTGGGCGGCGTGCAGGTGATGAAATTCGGCGAATACGTGCACTCGCTGTATGTGCCGACCAGCCTCAACCTGGTCAAGATCAAGCCGCTGCGCGGTACCTCGCTGTTCATCCTCGACGCCAAGCTGGTGTTCAAGCTGGTGGACAACTTCTTCGGCGGCGATGGCCGCCACGCCAAGATCGAAGGCCGCGAGTTCACCCCCACCGAGTTGCGCGTGGTGCGCATGGTGCTGGACCAGTGCTTCGTCGACCTCAAGGAAGCCTGGCAGGCAATCATGCCGGTCACCTTCGAGTACATGAACTCCGAGGTAAACCCGGCCATGGCCAACATTGTCGGCCCCAGCGAGGCGGTGGTGGTGTCCACCTTCCACATCGAGCTGGACGGCGGAGGCGGCGACCTGCACGTGACCATGCCGTACTCGATGATCGAGCCGGTGCGGGAAATGCTCGACGCCGGTTTCCAGTCCGACCTGGACGACCAGGACGAGCGCTGGGTCAAGGCCCTGCGCGAGGACGTGCTGGACGTGGCCGTGCCGCTGACCGCCACCGTAGCCCGGCGCCAGCTGAAGCTGCGCGACATCCTGCACATGCAGCCTGGCGACGTGATCCCGGTGGAGCTGCCCGAGCACCTGGTGCTGCGCGCCAACGGCGTGCCGTCGTTCAAGGCGCGCCTGGGTTCGCACAAGGGCAACCTGGCGCTGCAGATCATCGACCCGATCGAACGCCGCTGACGCGTGCCGGTCGCTCATAACAAATTGAATGCCTGTCGAGGAAACCATGGCTAACGAAAACGAGATCACCTCCGCAGAGGACCAGGCACTGGCCGATGAATGGGCTGCGGCACTGGAAGAAACCGGTGCAGCCGGCCAGGCCGATATCGATGCACTGCTGGGTGGTGACACCGGTAGCAGCGCCGGCGGCGCGGGCCGCCTGCCGATGGAGGAGTTCGCCAGCTCGCCGAAGCCGAACGAAAACGTCAGCCTCGAAGGCCCTAACCTGGACGTGATCCTGGATATCCCGGTGAACATTTCCATGGAAGTGGGCAGTACCGAGATCAACATCCGCAACCTGCTGCAGCTCAACCAGGGCTCGGTGATCGAACTCGACCGCCTGGCCGGCGAGCCGCTCGACGTGCTGGTCAACGGCACGCTGATTGCCCATGGCGAGGTGGTGGTGGTCAACGAGAAGTTCGGCATCCGCCTGACCGACGTGATCAGCCCCAGCGAACGTATCAAGAAGCTGCGCTGAGTGAAGGGCACGATGCGCGCCATCGCGGCGCTCGCCGCGCTGCTCGCCAGCCAGGCTTGCCTGGCCGCGGCCACACCGGCGGCAACCCCGGCAACCGCGCCTGGCAGCCTCGGTGGGCAGCTGGCGCAGATGGTCTTCGGCCTGCTGCTGGTGGTCGGCCTGATCTTCTTCCTGGCCTGGTTGCTGCGGCGCATGCAAAGCACGGCGGTAAAGGGCGGGCAGGTGATCGAGATCGTCGGCAGCCGGGCCATCGGCCCGCGTGACCGCCTGCTGCTGGTGCAGGTGGGCAAGGAGCAGATCCTGATCGGCCATACCCCTGGCAGCATCGAGGCCCTGCATGTGCTGGCCGAACCCGTGGAAGTGCCGGAAAGCGCCCGCCAGGCGACGCCGGAGTTTGCCCAGCGGCTGATGGAGCTGATGGGCAAGGACCCTAAGGACAAGAAGTGATGAGTGGCGCGCTGCGTGTGTTGTTGACTCTGGCGCTGCTGCTGGCTGCGCCGCTGGCCCTGGGGGCCGACCCGCTGTCGATCCCGGCCATTACCCTGTCCAATACCGCGGACGGGCAGCAGGAGTATTCGGTCAGCCTGCAGATTCTGCTGATCATGACGGCGCTCAGCTTCATCCCGGCGTTCGTCATTCTGATGACCAGCTTCACCCGCATCATCATCGTGTTCTCGATCCTGCGTCAGGCCCTGGGCCTGCAGCAGACGCCGTCGAACCAGCTGCTGACCGGCATGGCGCTGTTCCTGACCATGTTCATCATGGCGCCGGTGTTCGACCGGGTGAACCAGGACGCACTGCAGCCGTACCTGAAGGAGCAGATGACTGCCCAGCAGGCCATCGACAAGGCCCAGGGGCCGCTCAAGGACTTCATGCTGGCACAAACCCGGCAAAGCGATCTCGACCTGTTCATGCGCCTGTCCAAGCGTACCGACATCGCCGGCCCGGACCAGGTGCCGCTGACGATCCTGGTGCCGGCGTTCGTCACCTCCGAGCTGAAGACCGCGTTCCAGATCGGTTTCATGATCTTCATCCCGTTCCTGATCATCGACATGGTGGTAGCCAGCGTGCTGATGGCCATGGGTATGATGATGCTGTCGCCGCTGATCATCTCGCTGCCGTTCAAGATCATGCTGTTCGTGCTGGTCGATGGCTGGGCGCTGATCATGGGCACCTTGGCCAGCAGTTTCGGCGGCGTCTGACGCCGTCAAGGAGAGCCGCCGATGACACCTGAAGTCGCTGTCGACCTGTTCCGTGATGCCTTGTGGCTGACCACCCTGATGGTCGCCATACTGGTGGTGCCCAGTCTGCTGGTGGGCCTGGTGGTGGCCATGTTCCAGGCCGCCACGCAGATCAACGAACAGACCCTGAGCTTCCTGCCACGCCTGCTGGTGATGCTGGTCACGCTGATCGTCGCCGGGCCGTGGCTGGTGCAGAAGTTCATGGAGTACATCACCAGTCTGTACACCAACATCCCGCAGCTGATCGGTTGACGCGCCGATGCTGGAGCTGACCGACACGCAGATCGGCACCTGGGTCGCCACCTTCATCCTGCCGTTGTTCCGGGTGACGGCAGTATTGATGACCATGCCGATCTTCGGCACCCGCATGCTGCCGGCGCGGGTGCGCCTGTACGTGGCGGTGGCTATCACCGTGGTGATCGTCCCGGCCCTGCCGCCCTTGCCCGAGTTCGATCCGCTGAGCCTGCGCGGCCTGCTGCTGTGTGCCGAGCAGGTCATCGTCGGGGCGTTGTTCGGGTTGTCGCTGCAGTTGTTGTTCCAGGCTTTCGTCATCGCTGGCCAGATCGTCGCGGTGCAGATGGGCATGGCCTTCGCATCGATGGTCGACCCGGCCAACGGCGTCAACGTCACGGTGATCAGCCAGTTCATGACCATGCTGGTGAGCGTGCTGTTCCTGCTGATGAACGGCCA
The DNA here is from genome assembly GCF_032971465.1 of Pseudomonas sp. LSJ-87. Taxonomy (NCBI): domain Bacteria; kingdom Pseudomonadati; phylum Pseudomonadota; class Gammaproteobacteria; order Pseudomonadales; family Pseudomonadaceae; genus Pseudomonas; species Pseudomonas sp. LSJ-87. The sequence goes on from NZ_JAWJYQ010000004.1 coordinate 189,671, forward strand.
TCTGGTGGCATTCGAGGTGCTGACCGAAAGCTTCACCACCTTGCCGGTGGGCAATGCGCTGGTGGTCAATCAGTTCTGGGAGCTGGCGGGGCGCCTGGGTTGGGTGTTCGGTGCCGGCCTGTTGCTGATCCTGCCGGCTATCGCCGCGCTGCTGGTGGTGAACATCGCCTTTGGCGTAATGACGCGTGCCGCGCCGCAGCTGAACATTTTCTCCATCGGTTTTCCGCTGACCCTGGTCATGGGCATGCTCATTTTCTGGGTCGGCCTGGCCGACATACTTTCCCATTACCAGGCATTGGCCAGCGAAGCGCTGCAATGGCTGCGTGATCTGGCAAGGGCGCGCTGAGCATGGCGGAAAGCGAAAGCGGTCAGGACAAGACAGAGGAACCCACTGACAAGCGCAAGCGCGATGCCCGCGAGAAAGGCGAGATCGCGCGTTCCAAGGAGCTGAACACGGTGGCGGTGACCTTGGCCGGCGCCGGTGGCCTGCTGGCGTTCGGCGGCCACCTGGCCGAGACACTGCTGGCGATCATGCGCATGAACTTCAGCCTGACCCGCGACTTCATCGTCGATGAGCGGGCCATGGGTGCCTTCCTGTTGGCCTCGGGCAAGATGGCAATCTGGGCGGTGCAGCCGATCTTGATCCTGTTGTTCGTGATTTCGTTTGTCGCGCCGATTGTCCTGGGCGGTTTCCTGTTTTCCGGCAGCCTGTTGCAGCCGAAATTCAGCCGCATGAATCCCTTGTCGGGGATCAAGCGCATGTTCTCGATGAACGCCCTGACCGAGCTATTGAAAGCACTCGCCAAGTTTTTCGTGATTCTGGTCGTGGCAGTAGTGGTGCTGGTCAACGACCGCCAGGCGCTGCTCGCCATCGCCAATGAGCCGTTGGAGCAGGCGATTATCCATAGCCTGCAGGTGGTGGGCTGGAGTGCGTTGTGGATGTCGGCCGGGCTGCTGTTGATTGCGGCGGCGGACGTGCCGTTCCAGCTGTGGCAGACGCACAACAAGCTGAAGATGACCAAGCAGGAAATCAAGGACGAGTACAAGGACAGCGAAGGCAAGCCCGAGGTCAAGCAGCGTATTCGCCAGCTGCAGCGTGAGGCTTCGCAGCGGCGCATGATGGCGGCTGTGCCCGAAGCCGACGTGATCATCACCAACCCGACGCATTATGCGGTGGCCTTGCAATACGACCCGGAGAAAGGCGGGGCGGCGCCGTTGCTGCTGGCCAAGGGGACGGATTTCATTGCCTTGAAGATTCGCGAGATCGGCGTGGAGCACAAGGTCCAGATCCTCGAATCGCCGGCGTTGGCGCGGGCGATCTACTACTCCACCGAACTCGAGCAGGAAATCCCTGCCGGGCTTTACCTGGCGGTGGCGCAGGTGCTGGCCTATGTGTTCCAGATCCGCCAGTACCGGGCAGGCAAGGGCAAGCGGCCAGAGCCGCTGAAGGACGACCTGCCGATTCCTCCGGACCTGCGCCGCGACAGTTGACCTTGTGTCAGGGCTTCTGGCCCTTTCGCGGGTGAACCCGCTCCCACAGGTCCTGTGCGGGCCTTGAAGGCTGTGCGGTCCCTGTGGGAGCGGGCGTGCCCGCGAAGAGGCCGGAACAGGCAACATAAATCCCCCGTCGAGCAAAGTTGGAAGGCTTCTTGTCAAGCTAGCGCCAGTCGCCTGCGCCGCGACAGTTGACCTTGTGTCAGGGCGTCTGGCCCTTTCGCGGGCACGCCCGCTCCCACAGGGACCTCATGCTCCTCGAGGGCGACGCCGCACCTGTGGGAGCGGGTTCACCCGCGAAGAGGCCGGAACAGGCAACATAAATCCCCCGTCGAGCAAAGTTGGAAGGCTTCTTGCAAAGCCAGCGCCAGGCGCGCCCTGTGCGTCAAAGTTTTGCATCAAGAGGACTCGCGGTGGATCGCACTCAGTTAATCAGCAACGCCCGTAACAACCTGGCCGGGCTCGGCCGGGGCAACCTGGGTGTGCCGCTGTTGCTGCTGGTGATGTTGGCAATGATGATGTTGCCGATACCGCCGTTCCTGCTCGACGTGTTCTTCACTTTCAACATCGCCCTGTCGATCGTGGTCCTGCTGGTCTGCGTCTACGCCCTGCGCCCGCTCGACTTCGCCGCATTCCCCACCATCCTGCTGGTGGCCACGCTGTTGCGCCTGGCCCTGAACGTGGCTTCCACCCGGGTGGTGATGCTGCATGGCCAGGAGGGCCACGGCGCCGCCGGCAAGGTGATCCAGGCCTTCGGCGAGGTGGTGATCGGCGGTAACTACGTGGTCGGTGCCGTGGTGTTCGCCATCCTCATGATCATCAACTTCGTGGTGGTGACCAAGGGCGCCGGGCGTATCTCGGAAGTGAGCGCGCGTTTCACCCTCGACGCCATGCCCGGCAAGCAGATGGCCATCGACGCCGACCTCAACGCCGGCCTGATCGACCAGGCCCAGGCCAAGCACCGTCGTGCCGAAGTGGCGCAGGAAGCCGAGTTCTACGGTTCGATGGACGGTGCCAGCAAGTTCGTCCGCGGTGACGCCATCGCCGGCCTGCTGATCCTGTTCATCAACCTGATCGGCGGCATGCTGATCGGCATGCTGCAGCACGGCATGAGCTTTGGCGATGCCGGCAAGGTGTACGCCTTGCTGACCATCGGTGACGGTTTGGTGGCGCAATTGCCATCACTGTTGCTGTCCACCGCTGCCGCGATCATGGTTACCCGTGCTTCGGGCTCCGAGGACATGGGCAAGCTGATCAACCGGCAGATGTTCGATTCGCCCAAGGCCCTGGCGGTGTCCGGCGCGCTGATGATCGTCATGGGCCTGGTGCCGGGCATGCCGCACGTGGCCTTCCTAAGCCTCGGCCTGCTGGCCGGTGGTGGCGCCTACCTGGTGTGGAAGAAGCAGCAGAAGGCCAAGGCGCAGGCGCTGCAGGAGGCGCAGCGCCAGCAGGACCTGCTGCCCTCGCCACAGCGTGCGCTGGAAACCAAGGAGCTGGGCTGGGACGACGTCACGCCGATCGACATGATTGGCCTGGAGGTCGGCTACCGGTTGATCCCGTTGGTCGATCGCAACCAGGGTGGCCAATTGCTCGCGCGGATCAAGGGCGTGCGCAAGAAGCTGTCGCAAGACCTGGGCTTCCTCATGCCCACCGTGCACATCCGCGACAACCTCGACCTGCAGCCCAGCGCGTATCGCCTGACCCTGATGGGGGTGATCCTGGCCGAGGCCGAGATCTACCCGGACCGTGAACTGGCAATCAACCCGGGGCAGGTGTTCGGCACCCTCAACGGCATTGCCGCGCGCGACCCGGCGTTTGGCCTTGAAGCCGTGTGGATCGATGTCGGCCAGCGCTCCCAGGCGCAGTCGCTGGGCTACACCGTGGTCGACGCCAGCACCGTGGTGGCCACCCACCTGAACCAGATCCTGCAGAAGCATTGCCACGAGCTGATCGGCCATGAAGAGGTCCAGCAACTGCTGCAGGTGTTGGCCAAGGCATCGCCTAAACTTGCAGAAGAGCTGGTGCCGGGTGTCATTTCCTTGTCGGGCCTGCTCAAGGTGCTGCAAGCGCTGTTGTCTGAACAAGTGCCAGTGCGCGATATTCGCAGTATCGCCGAGGCGATCGCGAACAACGCCGGCAAGAGTCAAGATACCGCCGCGCTGGTGGCGGCAGTGCGCGTCGGATTGTGTCGCGCCATCGTGCAAAGCATTGTCGGCGTTGAGTCGGAGCTGCCAGTGATTACCCTGGAGCCAAGGTTGGAACAGATTTTGCTCAATAGTCTGCAAAGGGCCGGGCAAGGTCAGGAAGACGGTGTTCTTCTGGAGCCGAGCATGGCCGAGAAGCTGCAGCGTTCGCTGATCGAGGCGGCCCAACGCCAGGAAATGCAGGGCCAGCCGGCCATCCTCCTGGTCGCCGGCCCGATCCGCGCCATGCTGTCGCGTTTCGGTCGCCTGGCTGTACCGAATTTGCATGTTCTGGCGTATCAGGAAATACCGGACAACAAGCAAGTCACCATCGTTGCCACCGTGGGCCCTAACGGCTGAGGTAGGGGATAATGCAAGTTAAGCGATTTTTCGCCGCCGATATGCGTCAGGCCATGAAGCTGGTCCGTGATGAGCTGGGCGCCGATGCCGCCATCATCGGCAACCGTCGCATCGCCGGCGGTGTCGAGCTGACGGCCGCGCTGGACTACAAGCTGTCCGCCCTGGCCCCGCGTGTGCCCAACGCCGAACTGGAAGAAGAGCTGCGCAAGACCCATACGCGCATCGCCACTGCCCAGGCCGAGCTGGGCCACCGCCAGGACAGCAGCGACAACAACCGCCAATTGTTCGCCGGGCAGTCGCTGACCGCTGCCGAGCCGTTGATCGAACCGCACGTCGATGCGCCCGAGGCTGCTGCAGCGCCTGCGTCGGCGCCGGTCGACCCGCGCCTGTTCGATGCCATGCGCTCCGAGCTGTCGGGCCTGCGCGAGCTGCTGGAAGTGCAGCTCGGCTCGCTGGCCTGGAACCAGCTGCAGGGCAGCAAGCCGCAGCAGGCCACCGTCTGGCGCCGGCTGCAACGCATCGGCCTGTCCGGGCCGATCGCCCGTGAGCTGCTGGACCTGACTGCCGAGATCGACGAGCCACGCCAGGCCTGGCGCATGTTGCTGGCGCACCTGGCGCGGATGATTGAAATCCCCGAGGTCGAGCCGATCGAAGAGGGCGGGGTGATCGCCATGGTCGGCCCGGCCGGCATGGGCAAGACCACCACCCTGGCCAAGCTGGCCGCCCGCTACGTGCTCAAGTACGGCGCGCAGAACCTGGCGCTGGTGAGCATGGACAGCTTCCGCATCGGCGCCCAGGAGCAGCTCAAGACCCTGGGCCGCATCCTCAACGTGCCGGTGACCTACGTCGACCCGGGTCAGTCGCTGGCCGCGGCGCTGGAGCCGCTGCTGCGCAAGCGCGTGGTGCTGATCGATACCGCCGGCCTGCAGGCCAGCGACCCGGCCCTGCGCATGCAACTGGACACCCTGGCCGGGCGTGGCATTGCCGCGAAGAACTACCTGGTGCTGGCCACCACCAGCCAGAAGCAGGTGCTGACCGCCGCCTACCACAGCTACAAGCGCTGCGGCCTGGCCGGTTGCATCCTGACCAAACTCGATGAAACGGCGAGCCTTGGCGACGTGCTGAGCCTTGCCATCAGTCATGATTTGCCAGTGGCCTACCTGACCGACGGGCCGCGCATTCCTGACGACCTGCACCTGCCACGGGGGCACCAGTTGGTCTCCCGCGCGGTCAATGTGCAGCAGCAGGACGAGCCCAGCGAAGAGGCCATGGCCGACATGTTCGCTGATCTCTATCACAACCCACGGCGAGCGGGTTGATGATGAAATGTGTGCAAGGTAGCTATGCCAAGGGGTACGCAGAATTGCCCTACGTGTGGCCTGAGTCCCAGCGAGACAAGGTAAAGAACAGACATGGGTAGCATGCATCCCGTACAGGTGATCGCCGTGACCGGTGGCAAAGGTGGCGTCGGCAAGACTAACGTTTCAGTGAACCTGTCCCTGGCGCTGGCCGAGCTTGGCCGCAGGGTCATGCTGCTCGACGCCGACCTGGGCCTGGCCAATGTCGATGTGCTGCTGGGCCTTACCCCCAAGCGGACCCTGGCCGATGTCATCGAAGGGCGCTGCGAGCTGCGCGACGTGATGTTGCAGGGCCCCGGTGGTGTGCGCATCGTGCCGGCTGCCTCGGGCACGCAGAGCATGGTGCACCTGGCCCCGGCCCAGCATGCCGGGCTGATCCAGGCGTTCAGCGAAATCGGCGACAACCTCGACGTGCTGGTGATCGACACTGCGGCCGGTATCGGTGATTCGGTGGTCAGCTTCGTACGTGCCGCCCAGGAAGTGCTGCTGGTGGTATGCGACGAACCCACCTCGATCACCGATGCTTACGCCCTGATCAAGCTGCTCAACCGCGACTACGGCATGAACCGTTTCCGGGTGCTGGCCAACATGGCGCAGAGCCCGCAGGAAGGCCGCAACCTGTTCGCCAAGCTGACCAAGGTCACCGACCGCTTCCTCGACGTTGCCCTGCAGTACGTGGGCGCCGTGCCGTATGACGAGTGCGTGCGCAAGGCGGTGCAGAAGCAGCGTGCCGTGTACGAAGCCTTCCCACGCTCCAAATGCGCGCTGGCCTTCAAGGCGATTGCCCAGAAGGTCGATAGCTGGCCGCTGCCGGCCAACCCGCGCGGCCATCTGGAGTTCTTTGTCGAGCGTCTGGTGCAGCCCACCAGCGCGGGACCTGTGCTATGAACGCCAGCGGTTTCAAGATGTACAGCCGGGCGTCGAAAGACGCGCAGTACGAGCTGATCGAGCGCTACGCCCCGTTGGTCAAGCGCATCGCCTACCACCTGCTGGCGCGGCTGCCGGCCAACGTGCAGGTCGAGGACCTGATTCAGGCCGGCATGATCGGCCTGCTGGAAGTGGCCAACAAGTACGACGCCAGCAAGGGCGCCAGCTTCGAAACCTACGCCGGCATCCGCATTCGCGGGGCCATGCTGGACGAAGTGCGCAAGGGCGACTGGGCACCGCGTTCGGTGCACCGCAACACCCGCATGGTCAGCGACGCGATGCGTGCGGTTGAAGCCAGAACCGGCCGTGACGCTAAAGATCATGAAGTTGCTGCCGAACTCCAATTGAGTCTCGATGATTACTACGGGATCTTGAACGATACCCTGGGCAGCCGCCTGTTCAGCTTCGACGACCTGTTGCAGGACGGCGAGCACGAAGGGCTGCATGAGGATGGCGCCAGTGGCCAGGTAGAACCTGCGCGTGGTCTGGAGGACGAGCGCTTCCAGGTCGCCCTGACCGAGGCCATCGCCAACCTGCCGGAGCGTGAGCGCCTGGTGCTGGCGCTGTACTACGACGAAGAGCTGAACCTCAAGGAAATCGGTGAGGTGCTGGGGGTCAGCGAGTCGCGGGTCAGCCAGTTGCACAGCCAGTGTGCCGCGCGCCTGCGCAGCCGCCTGGGGGAATGGCGGGCGCGTTGAGCCCGCTGTCGTTGCAGTCGTTTTCTACGTTGTACCGAATTGTGAATGCGCGCTCGGGGCCGAGCGCGTTTGAGACTGCTTGGAGGTCTACTTGAACAAAGACATGAAAATCCTCATCGTTGACGACTTTTCGACGATGCGGCGGATCATCAAGAACCTGTTGCGTGACCTGGGCTTCACCAACACCGAAGAAGCCGACGACGGCACCACGGCGCTGCCGATGCTGGAGAACGGCCACTACGACTTCCTGGTGACCGACTGGAACATGCCTGGCATGTCCGGCATCGACCTGCTGCGCAAGGTGCGTGCCCACGATCGCCTGAAAACCATGCCGGTGCTGATGGTGACCGCCGAAGCCAAGCGCGACCAGATCATCGAAGCGGCCCAGGCTGGCGTCAATGGCTACGTGGTCAAGCCGTTCACCGCCCAGGTGCTCAAAGAAAAGATCGAGAAGATCTTCGAACGCGTCAACGGCTGAGTCACGTCAGGGGGCGCGCCATGGATTCATCACAAACGTCTTTGGGCGAGTTCGAATCGACCCTGAAGAAGCATGCCCAGGAGCTGGTCGAAAGCCTGGAGCGGGGCCGTTTCGGCGAGGCGGTGCAGCTGATTCACGAGCTGAACCAGACCCGCGACCGCGGCCTGTACCAGGAAGTCGGCAAGCTGACCCGCGAGCTGCACAGTGCCATCGTCAGTTTCCAGATCGACCCGACCATGCCGCAGGCCGAGGAGGTGTCGCAGATAACCGACGCCACCGAGCGCCTGTCGTACGTGGTCAGGCTCACCGAGGGCGCGGCCAACCGCACCATGGACCTGGTCGAGGAAAGCACCCCGGTGCTCAATGACCTGGCCAGCGAGGCCCAGGCCCTGAGCACCGACTGGCAGCGTTTCATGCGCCGCGAAGTGGCTGCGCCGGAGTTCCGTGACCTGGTCAAGCGCGTCGACAGTTTCCTGACGCACAGCGCCGAAGGTAACCGCAAGGTCGCCGGCCACCTCAACGACATTCTGCTGGCCCAGGACTATCAGGACCTGACCGGCCAGGTGATCAAGCGCGTCACCACGTTGGTCACCGAGGTGGAAAGCAACCTGCTCAAACTGGTGTTGATGGCCAGCCAGGTCGACCGCTTTGCGGGCATCCAGCATGACCACGATCAACTGCGCGCAGAAAAAGATCGAGAAAAACATCCGACTCGGGGTGAAGGTCCGCAGATTCATGCCGATAAGCGTGAAGACGTCGTGTCCGGTCAGGACGATGTCGATGATTTGCTGTCCAGCCTGGGTTTTTAAGGAGCACGTTTGATGAGCTTCGGCGCCGATGAAGAAATCCTCCAGGATTTCCTGGTAGAAGCCGGCGAAATTCTTGAGCAACTGTCCGAGCAACTGGTCGAGCTGGAAAGCCGGCCCGACGATGCCGACCTGCTCAATGCGATCTTTCGCGGTTTCCACACTGTAAAAGGGGGCGCCGGCTTCCTTCAGCTGAACGAGCTGGTGGAGTGCTGCCATATCGCCGAGAACGTGTTCGACGTCCTGCGCAAAGGTGAGCGCCGGGTCGACGCGGAACTGATGGATGTGGTGCTCGAGGCACTGGACACGGTCAACAGCATGTTTGGCCAGGTGCGCGAGCGCACCGAAGTGACCGCGGCCACCCCCGAGCTGCTGGCGGCGCTGTCGCGCCTGGCCGAGCCGGGTGGCGCCGAAGCCGTTGAAGTGCCTGCCGCTGCGGCACCGGTTGCCGAAGCGCCTGCCGAGGAGCAGGACATCACTGACAGCGAGTTCGAGCAGCTGCTCGATTCGCTCGATGCGGTCAAGGCACAAGCTGCGGCCGACGAGCAGATGCAGGGCGAGACCGTCAGCGGTGAGGGTGACGAAATCAGCGACGCCGAGTTCGAGTCGCTGCTCGACCAGTTGCACGGCAAAGGCCAGTTCAGCGCCGAGGTTGCCGCGCAGCCGGTTGCCAGCGCGCCGGAAGCGGCCAGCGACGAAATTACCGACGCCGAGTTCGAATCGCTGCTGGACCAGTTGCATGGCAAGGGCACCTTCCAGGCCGATGCCTTGCCCGCTGCCAAGGCGCCGACGCCTGTCGCAACCGACACCAGCGCAGCCAGCGACGAAATCAGCGAGCACGAGTTCGAGGCGCTGCTGGACCAGTTGCACGGCAAGGGCAAGTTCGGTGGCGACGTTGCCGCCGTCGAAGCCCCGGCTGCGGCCAAGGTGCAAGCGCCGGTCGCGGCCAAGGCCGACAGCCAGCCCGTGGCCAAGCCAGCCGCAGTTGCTGCGCCGGCACCGGCACCTGCCAGCAAACCTGCCGCAGCACCCCGCGCCCCGGCGCCGGCTGCCGAGAAGCATGGCGCCAGCGAAGCGGAAACCACCGTGCGGGTCGATACCGCGCGCCTGGACGAGATCATGAACATGGTCGGCGAACTGGTGCTGGTGCGTAACCGCCTGGTGCGCCTGGGCCTGAACAGCGGCGACGAGGCCATGTCCAAGGCTGTGTCCAACCTCGACGTGGTCACCGCCGACCTGCAGACCGCGGTGATGAAAACCCGCATGCAGCCGATCAAGAAAGTCTTCGGCCGCTTCCCGCGCCTGGTGCGCGACCTGGCCCGCCAGCTCAAGAAAGAGATCAACCTGGAGCTGGTCGGCGAAGAGACCGACCTCGACAAGAACCTGGTCGAGGCCCTGGCCGACCCGTTGGTGCACCTGGTGCGCAACGCTGTCGATCATGGCGTGGAAATGCCCGAAGAGCGTGAAGCCTCCGGCAAGGCGCGCACCGGCCGCGTGGTGCTGTCGGCCGAGCAGGAAGGCGACCACATCCTGCTGTCGATCTCTGACGACGGCAAGGGCATGGACCCCAACATCCTGCGCGCCAAGGCCGTGGAAAAGGGCTTGATGGACAAGGATGCCGCCGATCGCCTGAGCGAGTCGGACTGCTACAACCTGATCTTCGCCCCGGGCTTCTCGACCAAGACCGAGATTTCCGACGTGTCCGGCCGCGGTGTGGGCATGGACGTGGTGAAGACCAAGATCTCCCAGCTCAACGGCTCGATCAACATCTTCTCGGCCAAGGGCCAGGGCTCGAAGATCGTCATCAAGGTGCCGCTGACCCTGGCGATCATGCCCACCCTGATGGTGATGCTGGGCAACCAGGCGTTCGCCTTCCCGCTGGTCAACGTCAACGAGATCTTCCACCTCGACCTGTCGCGCACCAACGTGGTCGACGGTCAGGAAGTGGTGATCGTGCGCGACAAGGCGCTGCCGCTGTTCTACCTCAAGCGCTGGCTGGTCCAGGGCCAGGTGCACGAAGAGCAGCACGAGGGCCACGTGGTGATCCTGTCGGTCGGCACCCAGCGCATCGGCTTTGTCGTCGATCAACTGGTTGGCCAGGAAGAAGTGGTAATCAAGCCGCTGGGCAAGATGCTGCAGGGTACCCCGGGCATGTCCGGGGCCACCATCACCGGCGACGGTCGCATCGCGTTGATTCTCGACGTCCCGAGCATGCTCAAGCGTTACGCCGCGCGGCGTATTTGATTTCGGTGGCGCACCCTGGCGGGTTGCGCCGCCTAATGGAGTGTTTATGGCAGTCAAGGTCCTGGTGGTGGATGATTCCGGTTTCTTCCGCCGCCGCGTCTCGGAAATCCTCTCGGCGGATCCGACGATCCAGGTAGTGGGTACCGCGACCAATGGCAAGGAAGCAATCGACCAGGCGCTGGCGCTGAAGCCCGATGTCATCACCATGGACTACGAAATGCCCATGATGGACGGCATCACCGCGGTACGGCACATCATGCAGCGCTGCCCGACGCCGGTGTTGATGTTCTCGTCGCTGACCCATGAAGGCGCCCGTGTCACCCTCGATGCGCTGGATGCCGGTGCGGTGGATTACCTGCCGAAGAACTTCGAGGACATCTCGCGCAACCCCGACAAGGTCAAGCAACTGCTGTGCGAGAAGGTGCATACCATTTCCCGCAGCAACCGCCGTTTTGGCAGCTACGCCAGCCATGCGCCGGTTGCCGCACCTGGGCCAGCAGGCAGCAGCCATGCACCCACCAGCAGTTTCGCCAGCCCGGCAGCGGCGCGCACGCCTGCGCCTGCCCGTGCGGCGGCCCCGGCTGCGGCGCCAGCACACTCGCCGGCACCCAAGCGCAAGCCATACAAGCTGGTGGCCATCGGCACCTCCACGGGTGGCCCGGTCGCCCTGCAGCGGGTGCTGACCCAGTTGCCGGCCAACTTCCCGGCGCCGATCGTGCTGATCCAGCACATGCCGGCGGCGTTCACCAAGGCCTTTGCCGAACGCCTGGACAAGCTGTGCCGCATCAGCGTCAAGGAAGCCGAGGACGGCGACATGCTGCGCCCGGGCCTGGCCCTGCTGGCCCCGGGTGGCAAGCAGATGATGATCGACGGCCGGGGCACGGTGAAGATCCTGCCCGGTGACGAGCGCCTGAACTACAAGCCGTGCGTGGACATCACCTTCGGCTCGGCGGCCAAGTCGTATGGCGACAAGGTGCTGTCGGTGGTGCTTACCGGCATGGGCGCCGATGGCCGTGAAGGTGCGCGCCTGCTCAAGCAGGGCGGCAGTACGGTGTGGGCCCAGGATGAAGCCAGCTGCGTGATCTATGGCATGCCCATGGCTATCGTCAAGGCCAACCTGGCCGACGCGGTGTACAGCCTGGACGAAATCGGCAAGCACCTGGTGGAGGCGTGCGTCTGATGGACGTGCTCAGCCTGATCGGCCTGATCCTCGCCTTTGTCGCCATCGTCGGTGGCAACTTCCTCGAAGGCGGCCATGTCGGCGCCCTGATCAATGGCCCGGCGGCACTGATCGTGCTGGGCGGCACCCTGGCGGCGGCCTTGCTGCAGTCGCCACTGTCGTCGTTCAAGCGTGCCTTGCAGATTCTGCGCTGGATCCTGTTTCCGCCACGGGTCGACCTGGCGGGCGGGATCGACCGCGTCGTCAACTGGAGCCTGACCGCGCGCAAGGAAGGCCTGCTGGGCCTGGAAGGGGTGGCCGACGGCGAGCCTGACCCGTATGCGCGCAAGGGCCTGCAGCTGCTGGTGGATGGAGCCGAGCCAGAGGCCATCCGCAGCATCCTCGAAGTCGACTTCCTGACCCAGGAAAGCCGTGATATCCAGGCCGCCAAGGTGTTCGAAAGCATGGGTGGCTACGCGCCGACCATCGGCATCATCGGTGCGGTGATGGGCCTGATCCACGTGATGGGCAACCTGGCCGACCCGTCGCAGCTGGGCAACGGCATTGCCGTGGCCTTCGTCGCGACCATCTATGGCGTGGCCAGCGCCAACCTGGTGCTGCTGCCGATCGCCAACAAGCTCAAGGCCATCGTCATGCGCCAGTCGCGCTACCGCGAGATGCTGCTCGAGGGCCTGCTGTCGATTGCCGAGGGTGAGAACCCGCGCTCGATCGAGCTGAAGCTGCAAGGCTTCATGGAGTAACCCATGCGTCGCCGTCGTCATACCGAGGAACACGAAAACCACGAACGCTGGCTGGTGTCGTACGCCGACTTCATCACCTTGCTGTTCGCCTTTTTCGTGGTGATGTACTCGATTTCCTCGATCAACGAGGGCAAGTACAAGGTCATTTCCCAGGCCTTGCTCGGGGTGTTCAACGACCCCGAGCGCAGCATGAAGCCGATCCCCATCGGTGAAGAGCGGCCGCTGAGCGTGCGCTCGGCCGAGCCGTTGGTGAAGGACAGCGAGCAGACCGATGCAGGCCTTGGGGCGACCAGTGTCGACCCGCTGAAAACCATCAGCGATGACGTGCGTGATGCCTTTGGCGACCTGATCAATAGCGACCAGATGACGGTGCGCGGCAATGAGCTGTGGATCGAGATCGAGCTCAATTCCTCGTTGCTGTTCGGCAGTGGCGATGCCATGCCCAGCGACAAGGCATTTGCCATCATCGAGAAGGTGGCCGGCATTCTCAAGCCGTTCGCCAACCCGGTGCACGTCGAAGGCTTTACCGACAACCTGCCGATCCGCACCGCGCAGTACCCGACCAACTGGGAGCTGTCATCGGCGCGGGCGGCGAGCATCGTGCGCCTGCTGGCCATGGAAGGGGTAAACCCGGCACGCATGGCCTCGGTCGGCTATGGCGAGTACCAGCCGGTGGCCAGCAACGACACTGCCGAAGGCCGTGCGCGCAACCGCCGCGTGGTGCTGGTGATTTCGCGCAACCTCGAAGTGCGCCGCAGCCTGACGGGCTCGGGCAGTGCCAATGCCACGCCGGATGCCGCATTGCGCCGGGCTGGCACACAAAGTGCACCGGCTACGCCAGCAACGGTGGCGGGGCAGTGATCCGTCAATTCCCCGACGCTGCCAAGTAGTTGAATGTAGCGCGGTCCTGTGTGGGAGCGGGTTCACCCGCGAAGAAGGTGACACGGTGCATGGCACCGGCTGCGCCGGTGTTCGCGGGTAAACCCGCTCCCACACTGATCGCGCCAGCTTCCGATGTTGAGCAAGACAGTTGCCCCAGCAGTGTCCCTGCCAAATCAATAGATAGAGTTTGCTTGATGAGAGTCTGGGCAGTAGCCAATCAAAAAGGTGGCGTCGGCAAGACCACCACTACCATCGCCCTGGCCGGCCTGCTGGCCGAGGCCGGCAAGCGCGTGGTCGTTGTCGACCTCGACCCGCACGGCTCGATGACCAGCTATTTCGGGCACAACCCGGATGCCCTGGAGCACAGCTGCTACGACCTGTTCCTGCACAAGGGCGCGGTGCCCGAGGGCCTGCCCGGGCAACTGCTGCTGCCCACCAGTGACGAACGCATCTCGCTGTTGCCGTCGAGTACCGCGCTGGCGGTGCTGGAGCGCCAGTCACCGGGGCAGAACGGCCTGGGCCTGGTGATCGCCAAGAGTCTGGCGCAGCTGTGGCAGGATTTCGACTTTGCCCTGATCGACAGCCCACCCTTGCTCGGTGTGCTGATGGTCAATGCCCTGGCAGCCAGCCAGCAGCTGGTGATCCCGGTGCAAACCGAATTCCTCGCTGTCAAGGGCCTGGAGCGCATGGTCGGTACCCTGGCCATGGTCAACCGGTCGCGCAAGCAGGCGCTGCCGTACCAGATCGTGCCGACCTTGTTCGACCGCCGCACCCAGGCCTCGCTGGCCACGCTCAAGCTGCTGCGTGACACCTACGACCAGCATGTATGGCAGGGCTACATCCCGGTGGATACGCGCCTGCGCGATGCCAGCCGCAAGGGCGTCACGCCCTCGCAATTCGACAGCAAGAGCCGCGGGCTGATTGCCTATCGGGCGCTGCTCAAGCACCTGCTGACCTACAAGACTGCAGCGCAGGTGGCCTGATGACCCAGACCCGGCAAACCAATACCCGGCCACAGATGGCCCTGCAGTCATACCTCGACGGCCTGCTGCAGGAGGCCACCGAAGCCGAAGACCTGTTCGAGGCGCCAGCGGCGGCGGACGAGTTCGCCGAAGCGGTGCGCGAAGAGCAGGCGCGTGATGCCTTGCAGCAAGCCAGGCCGGCGTCAGCCGAAGCGACAGTCAGCCCCGCACCACGGCCATTCGCCGAGCCCAGGCTGGCGGTGCTGCCCCGCGTGATGCCGGTGGAAGCACCGGTGGTGACGGTGGTCGAGCGCGAAGTGGTGGCCGAAGCCAGCATCCCGGTGCTGGTCGAAGAGCAAACCGTGGAACCGGCAGTGCCGCTGGTGGATGTGCACCTGCCGGCGCCGCAGGTGCCCGTGCCCCCGGCTACGGTCGATGGCCGCCCGGCCTGGGCCGCCGAGCCGTTCGAATGCCTGCTGTTCGACGTGGCCGGCCTGACCCTGGCGGTGCCGCTGGTGTGCCTGGGGTCGATCTACACCCTGGCTGGCCAGGAACTGACACCACTGTTCGGCCAGCCCGACTGGTTCCTCGGCATCCTGACCTGCCAGGCCGGCAACCTGAAGGTGCTGGATACCGCGCGTTGGGTGATGCCCGACCGCTACCGCGATGATTTTCGCCAGGGCCTGCAATACGTAATTTCCGTGCAGGGCTACGAATGGGGGCTGGCCGTGCACCAGGTCAGCCGCTCGCTGCGCCTGGACCCGTCCGAGATCAAGTGGCGCAGCCAGCGTGGCCAGCGCCCGTGGCTGGCCGGCACGGTGATTGAACACATGTGTGCACTGCTCGACGTCGCCGCACTGGCCGAGCTGATCGCCAGCGGTGCGGTCAAGCAGATGCATGCCAAACAGAAATGACACCGAATACACCGCCGATGGCGGATTTTGAGGGTAGGGGAATGAAAAAGTCGTCTGCACAAGGTTCCGAAGATCCGATCCTGCAGTGGGTTACCTTCCGTCTGGACAATGAGTCCTACGGCATCAACGTGATGCAGGTGCAGGAAGTGTTGCGCTACACCGAGATCGCCCCGGTGCCGGGTGCGCCAAGCTACGTGCTGGGCATCATCAACCTGCGCGGCAACGTGGTGACCGTGATCGACACCCGCCAGCGCTTTGGCCTGATGCCGACCGAAGTCACCGACAACACCCGTATCGTCATCATCGAGGCCGACAAGCAAGTGGTCGGTATCCTGGTCGACAGCGTGGCCGAGGTGGTGTACCTGCGCCAGTCCGAGATCGAGACCGCGCCGAACGTGGGTAACGAAGAATCGGCCAAGTTCATCCAGGGCGTGTGCAACAAGAATGGCGAACTGCTGATCCTGGTCGAGCTGGACAAGATGATGACCGAGGAAGAGTGGTCCGAGCTGGAGAACATCTGAGTTGATCCTACAGGTTGCTGTCATCTTCCTGGCGCTGGTCTGGGCGCTGAGCCTGTGGTTCTTCCTCAACTACAGCAAGCGCCAGCGCGAGCTGGCCGCGCAGCAGGCCGAGGGTGATGCCCTGCGTGACCAGCGCATCAAGGACCTCGCCAAGCGCCTGGACGACTACCAGAACGGTACCGTGCGCATGGGCGAGGCGCTGCACGACCTGCGCGTGGCGGTTGCCCCGCTGCCCGACAAGATCCAGCAGCTGGAGCAGCGCGACCCGCACAACGTCACCTTCACCCAGGCGGCCAAGCTGGTGGGCATGGGCGCCAGCGTGGCCGAGCTGACCGAAAGCTGCGGCCTGACCCAGGCCGAGGCAGAGCTGATGAGCAAGCTGCATCGCAGCAACTGATTGCCATGAGCATTGCGCGGCCCCTGATACAGTGGCCGCGCAAGCCCGTCCGGCCGTCAGTAACCCTGTGCGTTCCCCGCCATTGCTACCTCTTCCAGGGGTAGCAACCGCAGCTCTGCACGCCGTTGTGCTGCTTCATCCAGCAGCGCGTCGTAGTTCAGGGTCTGCATGTTTGCCAGGTCCGCCACCTGCCTGAAGGTGTAGAGCTCAGGTAGACGTTGGTCGATTACATGGTTGAGCACCGCGGGCCCGGTCAGCGTGTTGAGCCTTTCGGTATAGGCCTGGAATGCCGCCGCATGCTGCCGCGGCGGTTTGGGAGCCTCGTAGAACGCCTGGCCCTCCGGGGTGAGGTAACGGCCCAGGATCTCGTCGGAAATGGCGTTCAGCACCGGATTGCCAGCACGGCTGCCAATCATGCTGGTGTTGTAGCTGGTATACATGCCCAATTGCGCATTGCACACCGGGCTCCTCAACAGCAGCCCGTCGAGGGGCGTGGTGAGCGGTACGCTGTCGATCTTTGCCCGCAGCTGCCCGGTTGCGTCCGGCTCGACCAGCAGATGGTCGTCGATATCCAGGTAGATGCCCCCTTCGCTGTGCAGGACGCGGTAGCGCAAGATGTCGGAGGCCGAGGAGAAGTTGCTCGCCACACCGCCATTCCCTTCCAGCGCAGCCTGGTACTGGCCGAAGTATTCACTTGCCTCGAACTGGCGATAGAAGGTCTGGTGCTCCAGCACAGCCACCTTCAGCCCCTCGGCGATGCGGGGCTGCAGCAGGGTCATGTTGCGTTCGAATGCCCGAGGGTTGGCGTTGGAGAGGTAGAGCTTGAGCGTGAAATCGCTGTTGCGCAGTGCCTGCACGTTGTTGTCGAGCGCAGCCAGGTAATCACCGGCGATCGTCCTGTCACCCAGCCAGATGTGAAATACCTGCCTGGGGACGGGTATGCCTGGTGCAGTCCCCAGGGCGTCGAGGTCGACGGGCAGCTGCAGATCGATACCCAGTGCCCGCAGCGTACGCGAGCGCGATGCCGGGCTGATTTCCCGCAACGGGTCCGTATCGGGCAGCAGCCGGCTGATCGAGGGCTGCAGCGGATCGGCGCTGGCCACATAGTGCTGGGCGCCGCGTGTGCCGTTGGGGTACTTGAGCACGAAGCTGTCCTGTCGGGCGTCGTAGTAGAGCGGGTGCGGGCCATTGCCCACATCGCCGATCAGTTCGTCACCCGTGCCGAATGCCCTGCGCCGCGTTACGCAGCGGGCAATGTGTGAATCGGCGCCGGACCAGCTGGCGGCTACCTGGTCGCCCGCTACTGCCAGGTCCTGGAAATAGGGTGTCATCGCAGGCCCGGGCCAGCGTGGCGGCGAGACCGGGCTCAGCGGGTAGCCTATGCGGCCATTGAGCCTCACCGGTTTGATGAAGCCAATGGGGCGTTGGCCGAACAGCGCCTTGCTCGCCTTGACTCCACGCGCCAGCCCCGGGGCTGCGTTCAGCAGGCCGAACACGGCCTGCTCCGCGCCTTCGAGCTGTTGGTTCAAGTCCTTGCCGTGCAGCGCCTGGTCCAGGCCCACTGTAAATTGGGCCACCCCGGCCACGGCAGCCAGGGGTAGCAGTCCGGGAACCACCAGCAGAAACGGTGTGGCCAGGTTCATGGTCAGGTAGAAATAGCTGCGCCATGCGGCCTTGGTCACTTCACTGTCGCGCGTGATCAGGAAGTCGGCGTCGGATTGGCTGCGTTGACGTTGTGCCACCGTCAATGCCTCGAACAGGTTGTATTCGATGCGTGGGCTGGAGGTGTCTGCCTTGTAGTTGATCAGGGTATGCGGGTTCCATACCCTGGCCAGGCGATACACGCTGGTTGCAGGCAGGATGATCTGGCGGGGCGGGAAATCGCCCATGCCCTGAAGTACCCGACGCAACCCCGACCGGCCGATCCTGTCCGGAATATCGCAGGCCCTGAAGTGGGCAAGCAGGGCCGCCCGTTTGTCGGCGTCGCGGCACTGCCTGGCAAGCCACGCACGCATGGCGCCCGGGTTGGCGAACTCATGCAACGGCGCCGCATTGCCCGGTATGTACAGCAAGGTCAGGCGGCTGCGCGTATCGCTCAGGCAGAGGATGTCGCTTGATGGGTAGCCATTGATATTCAGCAGCCTGGCGTCTACCCCGTTGGCACTGAGGCTGGCGCCGTGGTGCCAGCGTTCCACGCCTGCCGCCCGCCACGCCAGGCTGCGCCCCTGTTCACTGAGGTTGCCCCGCAATGCCTGCCGGTTGCAGGCAGCGAGGAATGCGATGCATGCGCTGACGCTGTACTGGCTGGCGGCATGAGCCCAGAAGTCATCGAGCTGGCGTTTGAATACGCCCTGGAAGTCGAGTTGCCAGATGAAGGACTGGAAAGTCGTGGCGTCGAACTGGACATAAGTGCTGGCGTCGTAGCGCATGGGTGCGGTTCGGCGAAAAAGGCCGTGGAATTCGGTGTGCACATCGATGTCGTGGTCCAGGCCGCTTCCTGGCAATTCATCGACGATCGTCACCTGACCATGGCTGAAGGCCTGGGCCCAGGGCGCTCGACCGTGTGGCAGGGACAGCTCCGGCAGTACACCTAGCAGGTCGACGGTGGCCGTCCCGCCTCTTAGCAGTAGCTGCGCGGTCTGCTCGGCAACCTTGGAGTAGCCGCTTTGCTGCCAGTTGCCAAGCAGCGCTTCGGTCAGGCTCATTTGTTGGACGACCTTGGCCAGCCAGCCCCGCTTGGGAACGAATTTGCAATGCAAGGTCACCGCAAGCGTGTTGTCGGGTTCCACATCCAGCCGCTGCTGGCTGGCCCATTCGCGGATGGCTGCACTGGCACTGCGGTCAGGACGAGGCACCGAACCCAGCATTGCCTTGACGTAGTCTTGGCCGGCTGCGCCGACCACAGGTTGGCGCTGGGTCATGTTCGGCTCCAGGAATGGTTGCCGCCGACAGTGGCGAACCGGTTCAGGGGCAGGAGCGTACGCACCGAATCGCGCATGCGTGGCAGATCGACGAACCGGTAGGCATTGATGCGCGGCATCCCATAGAGATTGGTGAGCTGGCGCAGGATACGCAGGCTCGGCAGTTGCCGATCGACCACGTCGCTGAGCAGGGCAGGGCCGGTGAGGTAGCTCAGGCGGCTGGCATACTCATAGAAGCTCCCCGGGTCTTCAGCCAGGCTGGGCTTGCTGTCGTAGAAGTCGCGATTGAGCTGGTAACGTGCGTACATCTCTTCGGAAATGGCCTCCAGGGTGGGGTTGCCGGGGTGGCTGCCGATAAGGCTGGAGTTGTAGAGGCTGTTCATGCTCATCTTTTCATTGGACATGGGCGGTACCAGCAGCAGCCCATTGGCGTCCGTGCTCAAGTCGACCTGATCGATGGGTTCACCGGCGGGGCCTACCGGTTGGCCCTCGATGATCAATGAGTATTCGCCTGGCGCGAGCAAGGTGTCATCGACATCCATGTACAAGCCACCTTCGTGGTGCAACATCGGGTAGCGCAGCACATCGCATGCCGATGCATAGTTGCGGGCAACACCGCCGTTGCCATCCAGGGCCGCGTCGTACTGCGCGTAGTACCTGCTTTGGCGGAAAGCCCTGAAGAAGGCCTGCTCTTCCAGCGGTAGCACCTGCAAGCCCGGGGCGTGAGTGGCCAGGAGGCCCAGGTTTTCGGCGTAGGCCTGCCGGGCAGTGCTGGAAAGGAACAACCGTATGCTGTATTCGCTGCCTTGCAACCGCGCTGCGTTCTGGCCCAGGTTGGCCAGCAGCTCCGGGCCGATGATCTGGTCACCGACCCACAGGCAGGAGATGTGTCTGGGTATTGGCCAACTGCCCGGCGCTCTGGCCGGCACCTGTAGCGGCAATGGCAGGTCCACGCCCAGCGCCCGCAAGGTACGACTGCGCATCGCATGGGTCACCACGCGCCCTTGTGGCGCGGGGCGCAGGTTCCGGCTGCCGGGTACCGCCACGAAGCCGACAGGGTCGACCTGGTTCAGGTCTTCGGCCCGAATGAATACGTCCCGCTCCATGTCGTAGATCATCCTGGCGTTGTAGCCATCGATGTTCGCTGCCAGGGTGTCTGGTTCACCATCGTACTGGGGCGTACGAATGACTGCGTCGGCAACCGCCTGGTCACAGTCAGGCAGTGGCTCTATCGGGTCGGTGATGTGGAAGTAGCGTGCGCCCTCGGGCTCGGGGAAGCGCGGTGGCGAGAGCGGGCTCAGGGGGTAGCCGATCTGCTCATTCAGCCGCGTCGGTGGTGCGAAACCCTCGACCTTGAATTCGAACAATGCCTCGGCCCTTGCGGCAGCGCCTGCCGCCAGGGGCAAGGCGTTGAACAGGCCCCAGGTGATGTTGCCGATGCCTTCCTGCTGCTGCTGCAGTGACTTGCCGTTGATTGCCTGGTCGAGCCCCAGGCCAAGCTGGGCGATGCCGCCGATGGCCAGCAGCGGCCCCAGGCCGGGTACCACCAGGCACAGTGGCGCCAGCAGGTTGAGCGTAGTGGCCAGGTAGCCACGCCACCTGGCCTTGATGACTTCGCTGTCAGCCGTGATCAGAAACGCGGCATCGTCGTAGCTGCGCTGACGCTGGCGCTCGGCCAACGCCTGGAACAGGTCGCCCTTGATCCTTGGGTTGTACTTGGTAGGTCGATAATTGACATAGGTCTGCGGCGGCCAGGTGCCGTCGTCGTTGAAATAGCCGTGTTCGGGTGGCAGCAGATGACGTTCAGGGTAGGCGCCCAGCCCCTCCATGGCAGTGTCCAGGCCGCTGAAGTCGAGGCCTTGCGGGCAATCGGTCAAGCGAAAGTGCTGTTTCAGGGCCTGGCGTTTGGTCGGGTCTTTGCATTGTTCGCCGACCCAGGCCTTCAATTCTCGTTCGCTGCTGAACGTCAACAACGGTGAGCTGTTGCCAGGAACATACAGCACTGTCAGGTCGGTAGCGGGGTCGTTCAGGTACAGCAGGTCGGTTGCGGCATAGCCGTAGATGCTCAAGGTGCTGCGTCGCAGCCTGTTGCGCCGAGGCATCAGCCCGGCCGCTTGCCAGACCAGTTGCCGTGCAGGCTCGCTGAGGCTGCCCTCGCTGACCTGTCTGTTGCAGGCTGCGATGAAGTTGAGCTTCAGCGCCAGCCTGTGACTGTGCAGATGGTCACGCCAGTACACATCCAGCGCCGCCTTGAAAGGCTGCTGGAAGTCCAGGTTGCTGATGAACTGCTGGAAGGCTTCGGCGCTTACCGGCAGATGGGTGGAAGCGTCGTAGCGTTGCGGGGCAGTGCGCCGGAACAGGCCGTTGAATACCTCGAAGGGGGCCCCGTAGTGATTGAAGCCGGGTGCCGAGAGGGTTTCCACCAACCGTAGCGGGCCTGCGGGTAATGCACCGGCCCAGGGTGCTTGCAGCAGCTTGCCGAACATGTCACTGGCCGACTCGCCCTGCCAGTTGCCCAGCAGTGCCTGGGGCAGGCTGGTGCGCTGGCTGATCGCGGCCAGATGGCCACCTGCACCGTCCGGGCAGTAGTGGAGGGTAACGACGTCGAGCTGGTCTGGGTCCAGGTCATGGCCTTGCTGCGCGAGCCATTGGCGGATGGCGCGGTTGGCTTCACGATCGGGGCGGGGCACATGGCCGAGGTGGTCTATAACGTAATGCGTGCCCATCACGTTGATGCGAGTCGAATGCATGGGGGTACCTTGCGCTGAGATGAAGCCGGCAAGGTTGAAGCAGGGGCACGAAAAGACGGTGGTAGATATGTCGGTACGGCGCCTGGCCGATCTCGTCACCCCCTGGCCCTCGGGTGCTGATGGCATTTTGGTCGTGGATGTCACTATCCTTCCGCTTCCTGTCCGGTTCCCTTCTTACCCGGCATCGCACTTAAACGTTTAAATCCCAGCTTGTACGCACAAGGGATTTACGCAATGAACACCCTCTCTTCAAAGCAGGTGGCCCCTGGCGAGCCACAGTTGCAGTGGTTGCGTCAGGCCGACAGCGATACCGCGCCGGCCATCATGCAACTGATCAACAGCACGGTTGGCGATGGCGGTGTTCTGGGTTACGAGCACGAGATGTCTGCCGGGCAGAGCGTCGAATTCACGGCCTCGTTGCAAGAGCGCATCCATGGCGGCAATACCCATGTCCTGCTCGGCCAGGCAATGGCGGGGCCGGCCTGCCTGGTCATTGTTTCGCGCAGCAGCATGCCGAACTGCCGGCATATTGCCGACCTGAGCAAGGGCGTGGTGCACCCGGCCTATCGCGGGACCGGCCTGGTGGCACGGGCTTTCAGCGAAGTCGTGCGCCTGTGCCAGGCCCAAGGTATCGAGCTGTTGACCCTGGATGTACGCGAGGGCACCCGTGCACACCGGTTATGGCAAACCTTCGGCTTCCAGACCTACGGCGTGCTGGACGACTACGCACGTGTCGATGGCGTGAAGCATCGCGGCCATTACATGGCCCAGCCCGTGGAAAGCCTTGCGCTGCGACTCAACCTGGACTGAGTTGCCCTTCGTCGACTCTGCCTGTGGCCATCGCGGTCAACGGCACCTGCCTCTCTCACCCAAGGAACACCCTGAATGGCCTTATCTACTGCAGCCTTTCGCGATCAGCTGGAGCAGAAACTGCACCACCATCTGACCCTGTCCCACCCGATATTCAAGGAACTGCTTGCGCCTGAGGGCAACAGGCCGCTGCTGCGCAAGGTCGCGTTGCAAGGCTATCAGCTCACCAAGTACTTCCTGACCTATGTCGAGCATTTGTTCTTTCATTGCCCGTTGCCTGCCCACAAGCGGGCACTGATCACCAATTGTTTCGAAGAAGAAACCGGCCGGCTTTCCCGCACCGACAACCATGTCGTGCTCATGCAGAATTTCCTGAGGGCGCTCGGCATCAGCGATGCCGAGCGTGATGCCGAGCAGCCGCTGCCAGCCACCTGGGAACTGATCGATTTCCGCCTGCAGGCGGTACGTGACCCGGCGCGTTATCACATTGGTGCGGCAGCAGTGATGATCGCCAGCGAAGGGCAAAACCTCGAGACCGTCGCTGGAGATGCACGGCATGTGTTGCTGGGGCGTGCCTATGGCCTGGCCGAACAAGACTTGCTGTTCTTCTCGGTGCACCAGAAGGAAGACGTGGGCCACGTCAATGAAGGCTTGGACCTTGTCTCGCAGTTGTGCAGCACGGCGCAGATGCAAGAAGAGGCGTTGCAGGCTGTAGACCACACCTGCCAGCTGTTCTACGCAATGTACGAAAACATGTACCAGGCGTATTGCCGAGCTCCGCAGGCCGAGGCGGTGTAATGCCCACACGATAAGGATTGGCCATGAAACAGAAATTCAGCTCTACCTTGATCGTCTCGGTGCTGGTCGTCGGCTTCGTGGTGATGTTTCTGTCCAGCGCCTTGAAGGGGTTGTACCAAGTCTACTTCGTCGACCTGGCCTCCCACTTTGGCGAGGGGCGCGCAGCCTTGGCTACCGCAGGATCGCTGTTCGTCCTGACCATTGGCCTGGTATCGCCCGTGGTGGGGTGGCTGAGCGACAGGGTTGGGCCCTTGAGCACGGTGGCCCTGGGCAGTGTCAGCGGCGGGGTGGTGCTGCTGGGCGTGACATTCGCAGGCACGCACCTGCTGGTGTTCACCCTGTTGTATGGCCTGCTCGGCGCCTTTGCCCTCGCTGCGATGACCTATGTACCCATGGGTATTCTGGTCGATCGCCTGGTCGCTGAACGGTTCAAGGCCTTCGCTTTCGCATTCGTCACCAACGGCACCTCCATTGGCTTCATCGTGCTGTCGCCGTTGTGGATCATGCTGCAGCAGAGCGTGCCCTGGCAGTCGGTGTTCTCCTGGGTTGGCCTGATCTTTCTGGTGCCTTTGAGCCTGGCGCTGTATTGGGTATCCCGCACCGTGCCGTTGAAGCCCGACCCGCAGGCGGCAAAGGTCAGGCATCCGGTAATGTTTCTGCTGCGTGACCCGCGCTTCTTCGTGCTGGCCCTCAGTTTCGCCAGTTGTGGTGCCACCATGGCGTTCATCGATGTTCATCTGGTGTCGTTCTGGCAGGGTGAGGCGCTGCCCAGTTCGGTGCAGGCCAGCGGCCTGAGCCTGTTAGGTGTGCTGGAACTGGTCAGCGGCCTGCTCGCGGGTTGGTTGGCTACCCGCTACAACAAGGGCCTGCTGCTGATGATGTTCTACCTGCTGCGAACCGCTGCGGTCATCGTGCTGCTGACCACGCCCGGGCCCCTTGGAACCTACGTGTTCGCTGTGCTGTTTGGCGCCAGTTACCTCGGAACGGTGGTGCTCACATCTGCCTTCTGCTTCGCGCTGTATGGCGCCGAAATCAAAGGCAAGGTGTTCGGGATGCTGTTCCTGGTACATCAACTTGGCGCGTTGGTGGCCACGCAGCTGGGCGCACTGGATTTCGACCGGCATCAAAGCTATCAGCTGACCTTGGCCGGCCTGGCCACGGCCACGGCGGTGGCTGCCCTGGCATCGTTGTGGCTGATAGCGGTTCGCCCATCAAGCGAAACCCTGGCTGCTCAACTCGCTGAACCTGAATAGTCCACCAATCAATTGCGCATTGTTCAATGCAAACAAGGAGGCGCAAAACCATGCAATCGACCGTGATTGGCCTGGATGATTTCGACGCAACTGATTTCAATGCAACTGGGGCACTGCATGCTCACCGGGTCAGCGACCTGTCCGATGTGTTCTGCGAGCCGTTGGCCATGACGTCCGCCTATACCTTCGCTTCAGCGAAAGAGGCTTGCGAGCGCTTCAGCGGGCAACAGCAGGGCAATGTATACAGCCGCTTCACCAACCCGACCGTTCAAGCGTTTGAAAGCCGTGTGGCGGCGCTCGAACACGCTGAAAGTGCAGTGGCGTTCGCTTCCGGCATGGGCGCTTTCACCGCGCTTTGTCACGCCTTTCTCCAGCAAGGCGACAACATCGTCTGCAGCCGTGACGTGTTCGGCACTACCGTCAATGCCTTCAGCTACTACATGGCCCGCTTCGGGATCGAGGCCCGGTTCGTCGATTTGACAGACCTGGCGCAGTGGAAGTCAGCAATCGACGGCAGGACCCGTCTGGTGGTGTTGGAGTCGCCCTCCAATCCGCTGCTGAAAATCGGTGATATCCGCGCCGTAAGCTCCCTGGCACATGAAAAAGGGGCGTTGCTGGTGGTGGACAACACCTTGCTGACCCCGGTTTTTCAGCGGCCACACACACTGGGAGCGGACCTGGTCATCCACTCCGCTGGCAAGTACATGGATGGCCAGGGGCGTGCATTGGCGGGCGTCGTGACGGGGTCGCAAAGCCTGATGCAGGTGTTGCGGGGTGTTCTGCGTACCTTGGGCATTTCTTGCAGCCCGTTCAACGCCTGGCTGCTGCTCAAAAGCCTGGAAACCCTCGAAGTCAGGATGATGCGGGCACAGCAGAGCGCCTTCGAGCTGGCCCGCTGGCTTAGCCATCAGGAGCTGGTGACCGCGGTGCATTACACCGGCCTGGAGCACCACCCCCAGCATGCATTGGCATGCCGCCAGCAGGACGGCCATGGCGGACTGTTGGCTTTCGAGATCGTCGGGGGCCAGGCCGCAGCCTGGCAATGGATTGACCAACTGCGTTGCGTGGCGCGCTGTACCAACATTGGCGACACCCGCAGCATGGTCACGC
This sequence comes from Pseudomonas sp. LSJ-87, assembly GCF_032971465.1. Lineage (NCBI taxonomy): Bacteria > Pseudomonadati > Pseudomonadota > Gammaproteobacteria > Pseudomonadales > Pseudomonadaceae > Pseudomonas > Pseudomonas sp. LSJ-87. The sequence goes on from NZ_JAWJYQ010000004.1 coordinate 215,457, forward strand.
ATCCAGCTACAACCACACACGGGCGGCTGGACGCACAGGCGCGGCATCAGGCGGGTATCTCGGATGGTTTGATCAGGTTGTGCGTCGGCCTGGAGCGTGTGGACGATATCAAGGCCGACCTGCAACAGGCTTTCCAGGCCGTGTCCTTGCAAACATCCATGGCAGCGCCGGTCGGCCATAACCGGAACGCGGTGTTCAATGGCTGAACTGCTCGCTTCAGGATTCGGCATTGGCGTGTTCGCCGTGGGCGTGCAGATCCTTGCATTGATCGCGGTGTATGGCACGGCCTGCGCGAAGGAAGTGCGTTTCTATGCCGTGGCTTTCGCATTGGCGAGTTGCGTGATGGCAGGCATGGCGATGCTCGACCCATTGGCATTCACCCAATGGCATGTCGACGGCCTGGCAGTAATGGCGATGTGCGGATGATGCCGGGCGCCGTCAATTTTCGATAACGGGTGCCGGTTCAACACCCGCTCATGACGTTCAGGGGTAACCAGATGTTCAAAGTAATGGCCATCAGCTTGGTGCTGGGCTGTGCCCTTCAGGTCGCAACGGCTCGGGCTGAGGTCGCTGCCACCAATAGCGGCACCGTTGCCACAGTCAGCAAACGGCTCGTCTCTTTCTATAGTCAGCCACTGCCATCCGCCGGCAAGGCGATACCGATTCGGGTTCCGGCGGTGTTGTCGTTGCCGGCCAAGGCCGCGGGCCCGGTACCGGCTGTGATCATCCTGCATGGCTCGGCGGGTATGGATTCGCGTGGTCCCTTGCATGGCGGTGACCTCAATGCCCGCGGCATCGCAACGCTGGAGTTGGACATGTGGGGCGCGCGCAGGCTCACTGGCGGTGCACAAGGGCGGCCGCCACGCGTGCACGATACCCTGCCGGACCTGGCAGGCGCCCTGGCTTACCTGGCCAAGCAGCCTGGCGTCGACGGCCAGCGCGTGGGAGTGCTCGGGTTTTCCTGGGGGGGTGTACAGGCCATGCTCGCCGCCTCTGCGCCCATCAACGACGAGCTGGAGCAAGCCTCAGGTATTCGCCCCATCTCGATGGCAGCGTTTTACCCCGTGTGCTGGGGTTACAACCATGTGCCAGGTTATACCTTCAAGCATCTGGCCCCGGCTCGCTTGCTGGTGCTGGTAGGCGAAAACGACCAGTACGACGATGACCCGCGTGCCTGCCCGTCGCTGATTTCAAACCTGCCCAGCGAAGACCAGGCGCGTGCGCAGGTGCTGGTTTACCCCGGCGCAGAGCACGGTTTCAACGGGCTGGAGGCCGCCCAGGAGTATCAGGACCCGTTCTTGCACCGTGGTCAGGGCGGCGTGGGGCGTTCGGCACCTGACCCGGCGGCGCGCGACGCTTCGCGCCAGGCCGTGGTGGAGTTTTTCACCGAAAGCTTCGCCCCGACTGCGATAAGCGAGCGGTAGCAGTCGAAAATCTAGGCGCGCTCGTGGGCGAGAGCATGGCGAAACTGCAGGGGCGGTTGCGGCATTTCCTGGCGCCATGCCAAGCGAAAGGCATGGCTGCTGCCGTAGCCGCAACGCTCGGCAATCTGTTCCACGTTGAGGTGGCTGCTGCGCAAAAGCTCACGGGCCAGGTCGATGCGTTGGGTGCGCAGGTAGCTCTGCAGCGTTTGACCGGTATTGTCGCGGAACAGCCGCGCCAGGTGCCGGTAGCTGACATTGAACTGGCTGGCCAGTTGTTCGAAGCTGAAGTGGGTACCCAGGTGTGCATCGATGTAGTCTTGGGCCGCATGCACCAACGGGTGGATGTGATTGCGCGCCAGGTCTGCCGCGCGCAGCTGCACATCTTCGCCAGCGCGGCGCCGGTAGATGACCAGCTCCTGCGCCACCTGGTTGGCCACGACCTTGCCAAATTCCAGGCTGACGATGTGCAGTGCCAGGTCAGTTCCGCTGGACACGCCTGCCGAGGTGAACACGCCATCGTCCTCGACGAACAGGCGGTTCTCCAGCACCTTGGCTGCTGGGTAGCGCATTCGAAGCAAATCGACGTAACGATGGTGCGTGGTGCACTGTCGGCCATCCAGCAAGCCAGCTTCGCCCAGCAGGAACGCACCGGTGCATATGGAGCACAGCTTTATATCCGGCGTTTGCCTGACCACCTTCGCCAGCCACAGGGCGGTGGCGGTCAATATCGCTGTTTCGGCGGGTGTCGCAGAGAGCTTGTTGCCCACCACGAACAGCAAGTCCTGCGGTGCGAGCCGCTCAGGCAGCTGGTGCAGGCCACTCAGTGTCACGCCCTGAAAACTGCTGACCTGTTGTCTGGCGGCTATGCAACGTACGTTGACCGGTGCCAGCTGGAGTTCTTCGAGGCTCGCCATGATTTGTAGCGGGCCGCCTAGATCAAGGATGTGGGTGCCCGGGAGCAGCAAGAACCAGATGGTACGCATTACAGTATTCCTTACATCGCCAAGCGCCTGACCTTGAACGGCACGTTACCAATATGGCGCAAAAAGGCAATTTGCATGGATACCATGGCGGTCAGGCGCCTTCGCCTCCGGGCAGCCTTCCGAGCAGCGGTGGGGTAGGCCCTGGGGCGGCAGGTTCGTCATCGAAGCCCGCAGGCACTTTGCCCCGCAGGTGCCAGGCAAAGGCAATGATTTCGGCAATGGTCAGGTACAGCGCCTCCGGTATCTGGTCCCCCAGCTCCAGGCGCGCCAGCAGGCGCACCAGCTCGGCATTTTCGTAGATCGGCACTTCGTGCTCGCGGGCCAATGCCAGGATGGCCTCGGCCAGCGCATCGTCGCCCTTGGCGGTGAGGGTAGGGGCTTGCTGCCCGTCGTAGAACAGGGCAATCGCCTGCCGTGCAGGTTGGTGCGTCATGCGTTCTCATCCACCCAGCGTTGTTCAACCCGCGTACGCGGGCCTTGTGGCGGGATACCAGGATGGCATTCCAGATCACCTACATCCAGGCCCCGCGCCAACAGGCGTTCGCGCAAGCTGCCGAGCTGGCTGTCGATCAGCCGGGCTGTAGCCTCGCGTTCCGCCCAAAGCTGGCCACCCAGGCGGCCTTGGCTCAGTTGTGCCTGGACCTGCACCGGGCCAAGGGGCGAGAGGTCGAAAGCCAGCTCGATACGCCACAGGGCTTGCAGCGGGTCGGCTGATTCCTGCTGGCGGTCGGCTTGCTGTTGTGGCGTTTCCTCGCGTTGCAGCTTGACCTGCAACGGGATGAACTCCTGGCCGTGACGGATCGGCACTTCGGTTTGCCAGGTGGTCTGCAGGTTGCCGTTTTCCAGGGTACCGGTTTGTTGCAGGCTGCTCATGGCGTGGCTTTGCAGGCGCGACACGGCAGCGGCGGCCAGGCGCAGAAGTTGTTGCAGGTCGCCTTCGTCTTCCATGGCCTTGAGCAGGCGCGACGGCAGCGGGAATGCGCCCGGCTGCGGCTTGGGGCTGACCCGTTCGAGCATGCCCAGCGCGCTGCGGGCCAGGGCCGGCATGGTTACGGCCAGGCTGGCGGGCGCCAGGTTGGGCGCCCCGGGTGTGCTGGCCGGCGCGACGGTGATCAGCCGCAGCAAGTGCGCCTTGAGGTCGGTGGCGACGCTGGCCGGGAGGCCGCCCAGCAGTTTGGCTTCGAGAAAGGTACCGCTGTTGTTCAGGGCTTGGGCCACTGCCTTGGCATCACCCAGTTGCCGGGCTTCCGGCAGGCCCGCCAGCAGGCGTTCGGCGCTGGCTCGCAGTTCGCCATCGGCGCCCGGGTCGCGGGTCACCTGTTGCAGGGCATTGAGCAGGCCGGGCAGCGAAGCCTGGCGGTTTTGCTGGGTCAGCAGCTGTTGGGCAATGCTGAGCTGGTCCTGGCGGCCGCTGAGCGGTACGAAACGCAGCGACTGGTCGCCCTGCACCAGCGCGCTGAGCAGGCTACCGACGGCCAGCGGTCGAGGGCTGTCCACGCTCAGGGTTGCGCCGGCCTGGGCACTGTTCAGCAGGCTGACCAGCGCCCGGTAGACGGCGGGCTGGCCGGGGGCCTGGGCCAGCGCCTGGTTGGTCAGGACCTTGCCCTGCAGCAGGGTGCCGACCGGCACCTTGCTGGTGTCCAGCTGGGTGAGGGTGGCGACCTGGCTGGCGCTGGCCTGCTGCAGCATGATCGCCAGGCGGTTGCTTTCGGTCTGGCTGACCGTGACCTGGCTACCCTGGGGCAGGGGCTGGCTGGCGCTGGCTTGCAGCTGGGTCTGGGTGCCGTTGGCCTGCATCAGCCGCAGCACCAGCTGAAAGTCCTGGCCCACCTGGCGTAACGACATGACCTCGGCCTGCGCGGTCTCGCCGGGGGCCATCAAGCCGGGCTGCGGTTGCGTCAGGCGCAGCAGTTCGCCGGTCATGCCCGCCTTGATGGCCTGGGGGCTGATCGCGGTTTGTGCGCCGAGACTATTGATTTCAGTCATGATTGTATACAACCTGTCGAGCCCGCCCTCTTGGCAGCGCGGCGGCGCGTGTAATAATGCCGACCGTCCGTCGTTGCCAGTATAACGGCAGCGAGGGGGGCGACTTGAGATACAGGGCTAGAGGTCGGCGTCGCCTGCTTCGCGGGTGAACCCGCTCCTACAAAGGTTTGCGCAGCTTTCAAACCCTGCGCTGAACCTGTGGGAGCGGGTTTACCCGCGAAGCAGACGACGCCGACCTCTAGCCCTACAAAGATAAGGCGAAACCGTGACCCTTCACCTCCAAGCCGCGGGCCTGGCCTGCGAGCGCGACTGGCGCCTGCTGTTCGAGCACCTCGCTTTCGAGCTGCGGCCCGGCGACATGCTGCAGATCAGCGGCCCCAACGGCAGCGGCAAGACCAGCCTGCTGCGCCTGCTGGCCGGCCTGATGCAGCCGACGGCCGGGCAGATCCTGCTGGGCGGCAAGCCACTGGCCGAGCAGCGCCACGCCCTGGCCAGCATCCTGTTGTGGATCGGCCACGCCGCCGGCATCAAGGACCTGCTCACCGCCGAGGAGAACCTCACCTGGCTGTGCGCCCTGCACCAGCCGGCCAGCCGCGAGGCGATCTGGGCGGCACTGGCGGCCGTCGGCCTGCGTGGTTTCGAAGACGTGCCCTGCCACACCCTGTCTGCTGGCCAGCAGCGCCGCGTGGCCCTGGCCCGGCTGTACCTGGCCAGCCCGCCGCTGTGGATCCTCGACGAACCCTTCACCGCCCTCGACAAGCAGGGCGTGGCGCAGCTCGAGGCGCACCTGGCGGCCCACTGCGAGCAGGGCGGCACGGTAGTGTTGACCACCCACCACACGCTGGAACGCAAGCCCTCCGGTTACCGTGAACTGAACCTGGGGCAATGGGCGGCATGAGCGTATTCATCCTGTTGTTGCGCCGCGAAGCGCGCCTGCTGTTCCGCCGCCCGGCCGAGCTGGCCAACCCGTTGGTATTCTTCGCCATCGTGGTTGCGCTGTTCCCGCTGGCAGTCGGCCCGGAAAGCCAATTGTTGCAAACCTTGTCGCCAGGCCTGGTCTGGGTGGCAGCACTGCTGGCGGTGCTGTTGTCGCTGGACGGCCTGTTCCGCAGCGATTTCGAGGACGGCTCGCTGGAACAGTGGGTGCTGTCGCCGCACCCGTTGGCGCTGCTGGTGCTGGCCAAGGTGCTGGCGCACTGGATCTTTTCCGGGCTGGCGCTGGTATTGTTGGCGCCGCTGCTGGCACTGATGCTGGGGCTGCCGAGCCATTGCCTGCCGGTGCTGCTCGGTTCCCTGCTGCTGGGCACGCCGGTGCTGAGCCTGCTGGGCGCGGTGGGCGCGGCGCTGACAGTCGGTCTGAAACGCGGCGGTTTGCTGCTGGCATTGCTGATTCTGCCGTTGTATATCCCTGTATTGATCCTGGGCAGTGGTGCGTTGCAAGCGGCGTTGCAGAATATGCCGGCAACCGGCCACCTGCTCTGGCTCGCCAGCCTGACGGCCCTCGCCGTGACCCTGGCACCCTTTGCGATAGCGGCCGGCCTGAAGATCAGCGTCGGCGAATAACGAGTCCCGGGCTTTCAAGCCCGGCCAATACCCTGGATGTACCCTGATGAAAATAAGCTGGACGTGGTTCCACAAGCTGGGCTCCCCCAAATGGTTCTATGCCATCAGCGGCCGCATGCTGCCGTGGCTTGCCGGCGCTGCCGTGCTCCTGCTGCTGGTCGGCATCACCTGGGGCCTGGCCTTCGCCCCCCAGGACTACCAGCAAGGCAACAGCTTCCGCATCATCTACATCCACGTGCCGGCGGCGATGCTGGCGCAGTCCTGCTACGTGCTGCTGGCAGTGGCCGGGGTGGTGGGGCTGGTGTGGAAGATGAAACTGGCCGACGTTGCCTTGCAGTGCGCCGCCCCCATCGGTGCCTGGATGACCGCGGTGGCGCTGGTCACCGGGGCCATCTGGGGCAAGCCCACCTGGGGAAGCTGGTGGGTCTGGGATGCCCGGCTGACGTCCATGCTCATCCTGCTGTTCCTGTACTTCGGCATTATTGCGCTGGGCCAGGCAATCAGTAATCGTGACAGTGCAGCCAAGGCCTGTGCGGTACTGGCGATCGTCGGCGTGGTGAACATCCCGATCATCAAGTACTCGGTGGAGTGGTGGAACACCCTGCACCAGGGCGCCACCTTCACCCTCACCGAAAAGCCGGCGATGCCCGCAGAAATGTGGTTGCCGCTGCTGTGCACGGCGCTGGGCTTCTACTGCTTCTTTGGCGCGGTGCTGTTGCTGCGCATGCGCCTTGAAGTGCTCAAGCGCGAAGCGCGCGCCAGTTGGGTCAAGGACGAAGTATTGAACAGCCTGGGGCGGAGGGCCGCACAATGAGTTTCGCCACCTTCGGTGACTTTCTCGCCATGGGCCACCATGGCCTGTACGTGTGGACGGCCTATGGCATCTGCCTGGCGGTGCTGGCGCTGAATGTCGCCGCGCCCGTGCTGGCCCGCCGTCGCTACCTGCAAGATGAGGCGCGCCGTTTGCGCCGGGAGAACAACCAGTGAATCCGCAGCGCAAGAAACGCCTGTTGCTCATCGTCGGCCTGCTGGTCGGCGTCGGGGTTGCCGTCGGCTTTGCCTTGAGCGCATTGCAGCAGAACATCAACCTGTTCTACACCCCGACCCAGATCGCCAACGGCGAAGCGCCGCTGGACACCCGCATCCGCGCCGGCGGCATGGTCGAGAAAGGTTCGGTACAGCGCTCGTCCGATTCGCTGGACGTGCGCTTCGTGGTCACCGACTTCAACAAGTCGGTGCCGATCACCTACCGTGGCATCCTCCCCGACCTGTTCCGCGAAGGGCAGGGCATCGTCGCCCTCGGCAAGCTCAACGCCGATGGCGTGGTGGTGGCCGATGAAGTACTGGCCAAGCACGACGAGAAGTACATGCCGCCCGAGGTCACCAAGGCCCTGAAGGAAAGCGGCCAGGCCGCCACCGGCGGGGAGGCCAAGCCATGAACGCGGCGCTGGTGATCCCCGAACTCGGCCAGCTGGCGATGATCCTGGCCATCTGCTTTGCCGCCGTGCAGGCCAGCGTGCCGCTGCTCGGCGCCTGGCGTGGCGACAGCCTGTGGATGAGCCTGGCGCGGCCGGCGGCCTGGGGGCAGTTCGCCTTCCTGGCCTTTGCCTTCGCCTGCCTGACCCATGCCTTCATGACCGACAACTTCTCGGTCGCCTATGTGGCCAGCAACTCCAACAGCGCCTTGCCTTGGTACTACAAGTTCAGTGCCGTGTGGGGCGCCCACGAAGGTTCGCTGTTGCTGTGGGCGCTGATCCTCGGCGGCTGGACCTTCGCCGTATCGGTGTTCTCGCGGCAGTTGCCACAGGTGATGCTGGCCCGCGTGCTGGCGGTAATGGGCATGATCAGCGTGGGCTTCCTGAGCTTCCTGATCATCACCTCCAACCCGTTCCAGCGCCTGCTGCCGCAGGTGCCGACCGATGGCCGCGACCTCAACCCGCTGTTGCAGGACTTTGGCCTGATCGTCCACCCGCCGATGCTGTACATGGGCTACGTCGGGTTCTCGGTGGCCTTCGCCTTCGCCATCGCCGCCTTGCTCGGTGGCCGCCTGGACGCCGCCTGGGCGCGCTGGTCGCGGCCCTGGACCATCGTTGCCTGGGCCTTCCTCGGGGTCGGCATTACCCTGGGTTCGTGGTGGGCCTACTATGAGCTGGGCTGGGGTGGCTGGTGGTTCTGGGACCCGGTGGAAAACGCCTCGTTCATGCCTTGGCTGGTGGGTACGGCGCTGATCCACTCGCTGGCGGTGACCGAGAAGCGCGGGGTGTTCAAGAGCTGGACAGTGTTGCTGGCGATTGCCGCGTTCTCGCTGAGCCTGCTGGGTACCTTCCTGGTGCGTTCCGGTGTGCTGACCTCGGTGCACGCGTTTGCCGCCGACCCGTCGCGGGGCATTTTCATCCTGATCTTCCTGCTGTTCGTGGTCGGTGGGTCGCTTACTCTGTTCGCCCTGCGCGCACCGGTGGTCAAGAGCCAGGTCGGCTTTGCCCTGTGGTCGCGCGAGACGCTGCTGCTGGCCAACAACCTGGTGCTGGTAGTGGCGGCCTCGATGATTCTGCTTGGTACCCTGTACCCGCTGGTGCTAGATGCGCTGACCGGGGCCAAGCTGTCGGTTGGCCCACCGTATTTCGACGCCTTGTTCCTGCCGCTGATGGCACTGCTGATGGTGGTGCTGGGCGTGGGCGTGGTGGTGCGCTGGAAAGACACCCCCGGCAAATGGCTGGCCAGCATGATGACCCCGGTGCTGCTCGGCAGCGCCATCCTCGCGCCGGTGGCGGGCTTTATCGTCGACGACTTCGACTGGCCGACCCTGACCGCCTTCGCCCTGGCCGCCTGGGTGGTGCTTGGCGGGCTGCGCGACATTCTCGACAAGACCCGCCACAAAGGCCTGCTCAAGGGCCTGCCCGGGCTGGGTCGCAGCTACTGGGGCATGCAGCTGGCGCACCTGGGCCTGGCGGTGTGCGCGCTGGGTGTGGTGCTGTCGAGCAACAACAGCGCCGAACGCGACTTGCGCATGGCGCCGGGCGAGAGCGTGGAACTGGGCGGTTACCACTTCCTGTTCCAGGGTGCCCGGCATTTCGAAGGGCCGAATTTCATCTCCGACAAAGGCACCGTGGTGGTCAGCCGCGATGGCCGTGAAGTGACCACCCTGCACCCGGAGAAGCGCCTGTACACCGTGCAGCAGTCGATGATGACCGAAGCCGGCATCGACGCCGGCTTTACCCGCGACCTGTACGTCGCCCTTGGCGAGCCGCTGGAGAACGGTGCCTGGGCGGTACGCGTGCATATCAAGCCTTACGTCCGCTGGATCTGGCTGGGCGGTCTGCTGACCGGCCTGGGCGGGTTGCTGGCGGCCCTCGACCGGCGCTATCGCGTCAAGGTCAAGACCCGGGTGCGTGATGCCCTGGGCGTGTCTGGAGCAGCTGCATGAAGCGTTGGATCATGGTAGTCCCCCTGGCGGTATTCCTGCTGGTGGCGGTGTTCCTCTACAAAGGGCTGTTCCTCAAGCCCGACGAGCTGCCCTCGGCAATGATCGGCAAGCCGTTCCCGGCCTTTTCCCTGGCCTCGACCCAGGGCGACCGTACCCTGACCGAGGCCGACTTGCGGGGCCGCCCGGCACTGGTCAACGTGTGGGCCACCTGGTGCCCGTCGTGCAAGGTCGAGCACCCGTACCTGAACCAGCTGGCCCAGCAGGGCGTGGTGATCCACGGCGTCAACTACAAGGACGACAATGCGGCGGCCCTGAAGTGGCTGGCCGAGTTCCACAACCCGTACCAGCTGGACATTCGTGACGAGCAGGGCAGCCTGGGCCTGGACCTGGGCGTGTACGGCGCGCCGGAAACCTTCCTGATCGATGCCAAGGGCATCATCCGCTACAAGCACGTGGGCGTGGTCGATGCCACGGTCTGGCGTGAGCAGCTGGCGCCGCTGTACCAGGGCCTGGTCGACGAGGCCAAGCCATGAAGCGGGGGCTGGCAGCTGCCGTGCTGGGGCTCTTCATGGGGTTGAGCCTGGCGGGCGTGGCCAAGGCGGCCATCGACACCTACCAGTTCCGCGACGATGCCGAGCGTGAGCGCTACCAGCAGCTGACCAAGGAGCTGCGCTGCCCCAAGTGCCAGAACCAGGACATCGCCGACTCCAACGCGCCTATTGCCGCCGACCTGCGTCGGGAAATCTTCCGCATGCTCGGCGAGGGCAAGAGCAACCAGCAGATCGTCGACTTCATGGTCGACCGCTATGGCGACTTCGTGCGCTACAAGCCGGCGCTCAGCGGGCGTACCTGGCTGCTGTGGTTCGGCCCGGGGATTTTGCTGGCCGGTGGTTTCGTGGTACTGGCGCTGATCGTGCGCCGCCGCCGCGGTGCGGCCGTGCAGGGCGCCAATGAGTTGTCCGCCGAAGAACGCGAGCGTCTCGCCAAATTGCTGGAAAAAGAACAGACCCATGATTGAATTCTGGCTTAGCGCGGGCCTGCTGCTGCTCGCTGCCCTCAGCTTCCTGCTGATCCCGATCCTGCGTGGCCGTGGCCGCCAGCAGGAAGAAGACCGCACCGCCCTGAACGTGGCCCTGTACCAGGAGCGCGTCGCCGAACTGGCTGCCCAGCAAGCCGCTGGCGTGCTCGACGAGGCGCAGATGGCCAAGGGCCGTGACGAGGCCGCCCGTGAGCTGCTGGCGGATACCGAAGGTGCCGAGGCCCCGCGCCAGGGGCACCTGGGCAAGGCCCTGCCGTTGCTGGCGGCGCTGCTGGTGCCGCTGCTGGCATTGGGGCTGTACCTGCATTTCGGCGCGGCCGACAAGGTGGAGTTGACCCAGGAGTTTGCCGAGGCGCCCAAGTCGATGGAAGAAATGACTGCCCGCCTGGAACGGGTGGTGCAGGCCCAGCCGGATTCGGCCGAGGCCGTGTACTTCCTGGGCCGAGCCTACATGGCCGAGCAGCGCCCTGCCGATGCCGCGCGTACCTTCGAGCGCGCCGTGGCCTTGGCCGATCGCCAGCCCGAATTGCTCGGGCAGTGGGCACAGGCGCTGTACTTCGCCGCCGACAAGAAATGGAGCCCGCAGCTGCAGGCGCTGACTGACGAGGCGCTGAAAGCCGACCCCAACGAAGTGACCAGCCTGGGCCTGCGTGGTATCGCTGCCTTCGAGGGCGAGCGTTACCAGGAAGCCATCGATTACTGGAAGCGCCTGCTGGCGCAGCTGCCGGAAGGTGATGCCTCGCGTGCGGCGCTGCAGGGCGGTATCGACCGCGCCGCCGAGCGCCTGGGTGGTTCGCCGGGGCAGGCTGCGGCGCCCGTGGCGGCTCGCTTGAAGGTGCGCGTGGAACTGGCGGCGGCGTTGAAGGACAAGGTCAAGCCGGACGACACGGTGTTCATCTTCGCCCGCGCCAGCAATGGCCCACCCATGCCGCTGGCGGCCAAGCGGGTGACTGTGGCGCAGTTGCCGATCGAGGTGGAGTTGTCCGATGCTGACGCCATGATGCCGCAGATGAAACTGTCGGACTTTGCCGAAGTCCAACTCGTTGCACGTGTATCACGCGCTGGCCAGCCAACCCATGGCGAGTGGATTGGCCAGGGCACGCCACTGCCCAGCGCCACCCAGGCCATCCAGCACCTGACCATCGACAGCCCCGACCCGTAAGAGAGCAATGCCATGCACAGCATCGTCCGCCTGACCCTGATCACCCTGGCCCTGGGTTTGTCTGCGTGTACGGTGCATGAGCCGTACGAGCAGCCCGAACCACCGATCGAGCGCCTGCCGCCGCCGGGGCCGGCGGTCAAGCCCTTGCCGGACAGGCAACCGGCCCCCGCGCCGAGCAAGCCTGCGGCCACGCCCAAGCCGATGCCACGCACCTCGGCCAGCTTCGCGCCGCCACCTGGCGGGGCGAGCCATTGGGACCCGAAGCTGGGTGTGTATGTGCTGGAGAAGAAGCCCAATACCTTCTACCGCCAGCGGACCTACTACCGCTTCGACAACGGCTGGAGCTGGTCGCTGAGCCCGGATGGGCCGTGGCAGGAGACTGACAGCAGCGGTGTACCGGGTGGTCTGGGGCGTGCGTTCGCCCAGTAGTGGGTTGTTTGCCTGTCCCGGCCCCTTCGCGGGTAAACCCGCTCCCACAGGTACGTCACAAATCTCAAGTGCTGTGATATCCCTGTGGGAGCGGGTTTACCCGCGAAGGGGTCGGGACAGGCAACCAATACAGTACAGCTTTTCCGCAATTACCGATTGACTGTACTGTGCTGTGATTCCGCATAATGCCCCTTCAAGAATAAGGAGGTGGCATGCACAAGACAGTCCTGGTGCTGGTGGAAACCGTCGATGATTACCTGCCCATGCTGGAGCAGGCCGGCTACCGTTTGATCCGCGCCCCTTCGCCGCAACTGCGGGCCGAGGCCATCCAGCGCCATGCCGATGAAATCGATGCCGTGCTCACCCGCGGCCCGCTGGGCCTGACTGCCAGCGAAATCGACACGCTGTCCAAACTGCAGATCATCTGCGTGATCGGTGCCGGCTACGAGCAGGTTGACCTGGCCGCCGCCGCTGCGCGCGGCATCACTGTTACCAACGGCGCCGGGGCCAATGCCGAGGCAGTCGCCGACCACACCCTCGCCCTGCTGCTGGCGCTGTTGCGCGACATTCCCCGCGCCGATGCCAGTACCCGCCGGGGCGAATGGAACCGGGTGATCAGCCCCTCGGTGAGTGGCAAGCGCCTGGGCATTCTCGGCCTTGGTGCGGTGGGCCTGGCCATCGCCAGGCGCGCCCATCTGGGCTTCGCCATGCCCGTCAGCTACCACAGCCGCACGCCGCGCCAGGATGTGCCGTACACCTGGTACGACAGCCCGCAGCACCTGGCCGATGCCGTCGACATCCTGGTTGTGGCCACCCCCGGCGGTGCCAATACTCGCCATCTGGTCGATGCACACGTGCTCGAGGCCCTGGGGGCCGAGGGCTACCTGGTGAACATCGCGCGTGCCAGCGTGGTCGACACCCAGGCCCTGGTCGCCGCGCTGCAGCATGGCCAACTGGCTGGTGCGGCACTGGATGTGTTCGACGACGAGCCGGCTGTACCCGATGCCCTCAAGGCCCTTGGCAACACCGTGCTCACCCCCCACGTGGCCGGCCAGTCGCCGGAGGCGGCGCGCGACACGGTGACCCTGGTGCTGCGCAACCTGCAGGCGTTCTTTGCCGGCGAAGCCGTGTTGACCCCGGTACGCCAGTAACCCTTTTCATACATCTGCCTGGCAGCGATCGGGCAACAAGGAGTGTGTGCATGCAACTTGAAATCTTCCAGGTCGATGCGTTTTCCGCCGAACCGTTCGGGGGCAACCCGGCGGCAGTGATCCCGCTGCAAAGCTGGCTGCCGGACGACGTGCTGCAGCGCATTGCCGAAGAGAACAACCTGTCGGAAACCGCCTACTTCGTGCGCAACGGCGAAACCTTCGACCTGCGCTGGTTCACCCCGACCGTGGAAGTCGACCTGTGCGGCCATGCCACCCTGGCCTCTGCCTATGTGCTGTTCGAACAGCTGGGCGAGCAGGTGCAGGTGCTGCGTTTCAACACCCGCAGTGGCGAGCTGCGGGTCAGCCGTAACGCCGACGGGCTGCTGGCCATGGACTTCCCGGCCAAGCAGCCGGTCGCCGTGGACATGCTGCCGGGCCTGTTGCAGGCGCTGGGCCTTGGCCAGGCACAGGCGCTGTACCGCAGTGACGACTATGTGGTGGTGATCGATGACGCCCTGTTGCTCGACACCCTGAAGCCGGATTTCGTTGCCCTGTCGGCTTTCGATGTGCGCGGTATCGCCGTTACCGCAGCAGGCCGTGGCTTTGATTTCGTCACCCGCTGGTTCGGCCCGCGGGTCGGCGTGAACGAAGACCCGGTGACTGGCTCGGCGCACACCTCGCTGGCGCCGATATGGGCAGAGCGTCTGGGTAGGAACGTGCTGAGCTGCGAGCAGGGTGGGGCGCGCAAAGGACAGCTGCAGTGCGAAGTGCCGGGTAACGGCCGGGTGATCATCAGCGGGCGGGCGGCGTTGTACCTGCGCGGTACGGTGTACATCTGACCTCGGGCAACTCTCTTGTGCTGCCTGTGCCGGCCTCATCGCCGGCAAGCCAGCTCCCACAGGTACTGCACTGGCCTGAGAGCGGCGCGGTCGGGGTGGGAGCCGGCTTGCCGGCGATGAGGCCGGTACAGGCATCTATACTTGCTGGCCCATCTTCCGCTGAAGGTGCCAGCCATGACCCTGGAAAAACACGGCACCTGCCTGTGCGGCGCCACCAAGCTCAAGGTCACCGTCGACAACACCCATATCAGCGCCTGCCACTGCAGCATGTGCCGCAAATGGACCGGCGGCCCATTGCTGGTGGTGCATTGCAGCAAGCCACCGGTGATCGAAGGGCGCGCGCCCAGCGTCTATGAGTCTTCCGATTGGGCCCAGCGCGGCTTCTGCGGCCAGTGCGGCACGCACCTGTACTACCGGCTCAAGGCCAATGACTTCCACGCCGTGCCGGTCGGCCTGCTCGACGGCGACCAGGAATGGCATTTCGACTTGCAAATCTTCGTCGAACAGAAACCCGCCTGGTATTGCTTCGCCAACCAGACCAAGGAACTGACTGGCCAGGAAGCCTTCGAGCAGCTCGGCTGATTCAGGCGGCGTGCTGTGATCGATGCGCCAGCACGAAACGCCACGCGAACTTGCCAAACCGGTGCATTCCTGAGAAAAAGGGCGGCTTTGTTTCCAGCGTTGGAGTATGCCCCGTGAGCCAAGAACTGCAGATCATCGACCTTGTGGAGGGGGATGGCAAAGCCGCCGTCAAAGGCGCCCTGATCACCACCCAGTACACCGGCTGGCTGGCCGACGGCAGCGAGTTCGATTCGTCCTGGTCGCGCGGCAAGCCGTTCCAGTGCGTGATCGGCACGGGTCGGGTAATCAAGGGGTGGGATCAAGGCCTGATGGGCATGCGCGTTGGCGGCAAGCGCAAGCTGCTGGTACCGGCGCACCTGGGCTATGGCGAACGCAGCGTGGGGGCGATTCCGCCGAATTCGGATTTGACCTTCGAGATCGAATTGCTGGAAGTGCTGACGCGGGATGATTGAGGAAAAGGACTACACGCGCTGTCGGCCAGTGTCTGATTGAGGCGTCTCCCAGGTACGGCTAACCTTGCAGACTCATTGAGTGAAGAGGGTAGCCTATCCATGAAATCGCATTTTTCCTCTCGGGTGGTACGCGAAGCGAACGCGCTGCTGGTGGCATCAGGCGCGCGAATGGAAATCTCGTTACCACGCGAACTGGCGAGTGTGGTTACCAACTCCCGAAAAACCCGTTCGGAACTGAAGGCAGCATTCGCGGCTGCGTATTCCCGCCTGCGCAAAGGGTAAGAGCCATATGGCCGATGGCTGTTACAACCACATATACTCGGTGCTTGTAGAGAATGAGCAAGATACACTCGGTATCATTGCCTATTCGTTGTACAAGAGGCAGAAAATCGAGTTTATCCAGGCTTTCAAGATAAAGCATGACCGGGAGCCGAAGGATGAAGACTTGGCCCCTTTCCATGATGTCAGCAACAGCCCCTCGCAGATCGAGAGCTACCGCAATCAGGCCAGCCAACTCGCTCAAGGCTTTCTTGATGCCTCGATCGCGGCGCAAGCTGTGGAGCTTGAACAGTACTATTCCGATAAAGCGAGCAGCGAAGTCAGGCAAGCCAAACCAGGATTTTGGTCGGGTGTGGCACAAAGTCTCGTGGGCTCGGTTCTCTTCGTGTTCTTGCTGGGCTTTCTGGTGTTCTTTACCTGGAGTCTGAATCAAGGCCCGAAGCAGGTTATCGAGCAGGTATTTGATGTAACCATTCTCGATTCAGTCTCTATGGAAGAAGCAGCCGGGCCACCGTAACGGTAATCAGCGAGAGCAACGAGTAACGAACGGACACATTTCAGCAACACCCATCCTCTAATCTAAGCCTTGCCTAGGGAACGGCATCCACCTCCAGGGAGGAACCAAACGGGTTCAGGGCACTCTCACCCTCACTCGTTGCCATGGACGGCATTCACTACAAGGATGCCCCGCGGTGCTGTTGGCGGGGTGATGTGGCGGGTCTACCCGATTCTTTCTGCCACATGGGCCTGTCTTGATGAAGTTGCCAACATTCTTCCGCCGTCGTCGTCACTGGTTGCTGAGCCTGACGCTTACAGCCATAGCCGTACCGCTGGCGCTGGAAGCTGTCGAAAGCCGGGCGCAACCGGTGGATGGCACCCAGACCCTTGTGTTTCTGCGCCACGCCGAGAAGCCGGGCGAGGGGCTGGGCCAGTTGAACTGCCAGGGCCTCAACCGTGCGCTGGACCTGGCTACCGTGCTGCCCGAGCGCTTTGGCAAGGCCGACTACGTATTCGCTGCCAACCCCTCGCGGCATGTCGAGGAAGGCAGCAAGGACGAAAGCTACAGCTACATTCGCCCGCTGATGACCATCAGCCCCAGCGCCATTCGCCTGGGCCTGCCTGTAAACATCGACTATGGCGCCAACGACACCGACGCGCTGGCCGAAGAGCTGCTGCGCGACAAGTACCGTAACGCGACCGTGTACACCGCCTGGTCGCATGGCTACCTCCCTGACCTGATCAATACCGTGGCTGGCAAGGCCCTCGGTGAGGAGCGGGTAATCACCGAGGACTGGAGCGGCGACGACTTCGACACCCTCTACGTCCTGACCCTTACCTGGCACGACGGCAAGGCCAGCCTGCTCAGCCGCAACGTGCGTCAGGGCCTGAATGATGGTGCGCATAGCTGCCCGACCTGATCCGCTGGTACTGCTCTGCCAGGAAGCCCTGAACAGAGTGACGATGAAGTTGAGTACACAGCGGTTGGCCAGAATGATGCTTCGGCAGGACCGGCCTCTTCGCGGGTAAACCCGCTCCCACAAGTACTGCACAGGCCCTGAGAGCAATGCGGTCCCTGTGGGAGCGGGTTTACCCGCGAAGAGGCCAGGTCAGGCGAAAGATGCCTAACGCCCGAACCGCACCGGCCAACCCACCACTTTCTTCGCCCGTGGCGTGGCATAGGTACGTACCTTGGAGGTACTCAAGCCCATGCGCACCAGCGATTCGGCTATGGTCACCGCCGCACTCACACCATCCACCACCGGCACGCCGGTGCGCTGGCGGATCTGCTCGTCCAGCCCGGCCATGCCGCCGCACCCCAGGCAGATCACCTCGGCCTTGTCGTCGCGCACGGCGCGTTCTGCCTGCTCGACAATCGCCTCCACGGCGCGCTGCGGGTCGGCTTCCAGCTCCAGCACCGCCAGCCCGCTGGCGCGTACCGATGCGCAGCGGTCATACAGGCCGGAGAGCTTCAGGCGGTCCTCGATCAGCGGCACGGTGCGGTCCAGGGTGGTCACCACCGAGTAGGCATGGCCCAGGTACATCGCCGTGCTGGCGGCGGCATCGGTGATGTCCACCACCGGCACGTTCAACAGTTCCTGCAGGCCTTCGCGGCCATGTTCGCCGTAACCCGCCTGGATCACGGCGTCGTAAGGGCCTTCGTAGGCCAGCACCCGGTCCATCACCGCGATGGCGGCCAGGTAACTTTCGAAGTTGCCTTCCACCGACTCGGCACCGAACCATGGGGTGAGGCCGATGATTTCGGTGCCGGGTGCGGCCACCGTACGGGCCTGTTCAGCAATGGCTTCGGTGATGGCTTCGGTGGTGTTGACGTTGGCGATCAGAATGCGCATGGGTAGTCCTCCCTGGTCAATGGCTGCTGTGGTCAACGGCGATGCATTCGCCGCTGACGTCGTGGTATTGGCGTTTGCGTGGGGCGATAAGCAGGTACAGGGCGGCGGCGATGCCGGCACCGATCAGCCAGGAGAACGGCGCCACGCCATGGAAGTTGGGCACCAGGGCCAGGACGATGGCCAGCAGTGCGGCCGGCACGAAGGCGGCCACCGCGCGCAGGTTGATGCCCTTGGTGTAGTGGTAGGCGCCAGCCGGGTCTTCGCTGTACAGCTGCGGCACGTTGATGCAGCCTTTGCGCAGCAACCAGTAGTCGGACATGATCACCCCGTACAGCGGGCCGAGCAGGGCACCCAGGCCGGACAGGAAATACACGATCACCAGCGGGCTGTTGTAGAGGTTCCACGGCAGGATCAGCACTGCCAGGGTGGCGCTGATCAGCCCGGCGCGGCGGAAGTTCAGGTGACGCGGTGCCAGGTTGCTGAGGACGAAGGCCGGGGCGACGAAGTTGGCCATGATGTTCACCGCCACGGTGACGATCAGGAAGGCCAGGCAGCCCAGTACCAGGAACGCTGTGCTGGGGATGGCGGCGACGATCTGGGTAGGGCTGTCGATGATCTGGCCGTTGATCTGGAACTGCGCGCCGCACAGCACCACGGTGATCACGGCGAATACCAGGATGTTCACCGGCAGGCCCCAGAAGTTGCCGACGCGGATGGTCTTGCGGCATGGCGAGGAGCGGGCGAAGTCACAGAAGTTCAGCACCAGGGTGCCGTAGATCGCCAGCCACAGCGCGCCGCCGGCAAAGATGTTGCGCCACATCTCGTAGCCGGTCAGCGGTTCGGCCACCGACCAGGCGATGCGGGCGTCGGCCTTGAAGTACATGAACACCGCCAGGGCGGCGACGGTCAGCAGGATCACCGGGCCGGCAAAGGCCTCGTAGCGGCGCACCATCTCCATGCCGTAGGCCAGGATCACCAGCTGCACCAGCCAGATCGACACGAAGCATGCCCAGCCCAGGCTCGACAGGCCGAGGATGCTGTCATGGTCATAGGCCGCCATTTGCGGCCATACGGCGGTGAGCAGCACGCGCAGCACCACCGAAGCCAGGTAGGTCTGGATGCCGAACCAGGCGATGGCGATGACCGCGCGGATCAGCGCCGGGATCTGCGCGCCGTGGATGCCGAAGGCGATGCGGCTGATGACCGGGAACGGCACGCCGGTCTTCTGCCCCATGTAGCCGGACAGGTTCATGAAGAAGTACACCAGCGCCGCGCCGATGGCCAGCGACAGCAGGATCTGCCAGCCACCCAGGCCGAGGGCGAACAAGCCCATGGCGAACGAGTAGTTGGCGATGTTGTGCACATCGTTGGTCCACAGCGCGAAGATGCTGTAGCCGCCCCAGCGGCGGCCTTCGATGCGCGTCGGGGCGAGGTCGCGGTTATGCAGGCGCGGGCTCAGGGCAAGTTCCGGCTGGCTGCCGGCGAGAGGGGAAGCGGGGTGGGTGCTGGCGACGGATAGTTCAGGGGCAAGGTCGAGGCTGGTACTCATTCCGGCGGGCTCCTGATGCACGTGGACTGCGATGAGCGGGCATGCGCACGGGCTCGCCATCTCGTCGGTGCAGCGTTGGCATCTCAGGGTTTGGGGCGCGGCGGCCGATGTTGGGTCGGCGTCGCGGGTTCTTGTGTATTTATGTTTTGCTTGGTTTGTATACAAAACACGAACACACAAAAGCGAGTTCCATGCCAAGGAAAAAGCAAACTTCAGCTGGCCATCATTTCGAATCTATCTTGTTGAAATATAAGTTGATGAAATGAAGGGGATATAAGTTGACCAAATGAACAGGTTTAAATTTTTCGAGGATGATTTAGTTGATCATTTGGTCAAAATAAGTTGTGGGAAGTGTGTAACGTATTGGGGCGTGATTTTGGAAAGTGCACACAAAAACGGCACTTAAGGTGACATTCTTGTGTACAAAAATTAGTCAGCTTTTTCCTGTGCCGGCCTCTTCGCGGGTGAACCCGCTCCCACAAGTACTCCACAGCATTCAGGCCCGTCGAGATCCTGTGGGAGCGGGTTTACCCGCGAAGAGGCCCGTACAGGCTAAACTCAATCCATCGGCGGCAACCGCCGCTTCACCGGGCTTTTCTTGATGATGGCGGTGTTGGTCTCGGCCAGCACATTGATGCGGTCGAGCAGGGTATCCAGCTGCTCCATCGAGCGCACATGCAGCCGAGCGATGAAGCAGTCCTCGCCAGTAACCTTGTCGCACTCGGTAAACTCGGGAATGGCGACGATCTGCCGTTCCACCTCCTGCAGCTGCCCGGGTAGCGGGCGGATGCGCACGATGGCCTGCAGCTGGTAGCCGAAGGCGCGCGGGTCGACCTCTACGGTGTAACCGCGCAACACGCCGCGTTCCTCCAGGCGGCGCAGGCGTTCGCTGACGCTGGGTGCCGACAGCCCGCTGATTTGCGCCAGGGCCTTGAGCGAGCGGCGCGAGTCTTCCATGAGCGCGTTGATCAGCAGTTGGTCGATGGCATCGGTCATGGTCACCTCAAGCAGGTAGTTCGTGTGATTTGCCTTGATAGTAAAGGCAAACATGCCAATCTTCCTTCGTTATCCGCTGGAAGGCCGGCCAGCAACCTTTGCATACTGTTGCCGTCTTCAACAGGAGGTGTGAGATGGACAGTTCATTGCGTCGTGGCTCGCTGGAAATGGTCGCTGCCATGCTGATTTCCGGGACCATCGGTTGGTTCGTGCTGGTGTCCGGCCAGCCGGTGCTCGAGGTGGTGTTCTGGCGCTGCGTGTTCGGTGCCGTGACCTTGCTGGCGATCTGCGCGGGGTTCGGCTTCCTGCGGCCGGGCGTGATCAGCCGCACGGCGTTCCTGCTGGCGATTGCCAGCGGTGTGGCCATCGTTGGCAACTGGGTGCTGCTGTTCGCCTCCTACTCGCGGGCGTCGATTGCCATCGGCACGGCGGTGTACAACGTGCAGCCGTTCATGCTGGTGGGGCTGGCGGCGGTATTCCTGGGCGAGAAGATCACCCTGGCCAAGGTCACCTGGCTGAGCGTGGCGTTCCTCGGCATGCTGGCCATCGTCAGTGCCCATGGCGCGGGGCAGGGTGGCGGTGAGGACTATTTGCTGGGCATTGCGCTGGCGCTGGGGGCGGCCTTCCTGTATGCCATCGCGGCGTTGATCATCAAGCGCCTGAGTGGCACGCCACCGCACCTGATCGCGCTGATCCAGGTGGCCACGGGTGTGCTGTTGCTGGCGCCGTGGGTCAAGCTTGGCGGGTTGCCGGGTGAAGTGCCGGCGCTGGCCAGCCTGGTGACCTTGGGCATGGTGCACACCGGCTTGATGTATGTGTTGCTGTACAGCGCCATCCAGCGCCTGCCCACGGCGCTGACCGGGGCACTGTCGTTCATCTACCCGATTGCGGCGATTCTGGTGGACTGGGTGGCGTTCGGGCACCGGCTGGCACCGTTGCAGTGGCTGGGGGTGGCGTTGATCCTGCTGGCGGCGGCAGGGATGCAGCAGGGGTGGTGGTTCAGGCCAGCGCGGGTTGTGGCAGAGGAATGAGGTGGTCTTGCGGGCCCTTTCGCGGGTAAACCCGCTCCCACAGGTGCTGCACACGGTTCGGGCCTGTGGTGATCCTGTGGGAGCGGGTTTACCCGCGAAAGGGCCCGCAAGGTAGAATGCCGCTTTTACCAGCTTGCGACCCATGATGACTTCGCCGATCCAGACTCTGGAGCAACACCTGCTCGCCGCCCTCGACCCTGCCCCGCAGGAAACCCGTCGCCTGTTCCACGGCCGCGGCCGCTGCTGGGCGGGCCTGGAGCAGGTCACCGTCGACTGGCTGCAAGGCGTGCTGTCGGTCGCCCTGTTCCGCGAGCCGGCGCAAGGCCAACTGGCCGAACTGGAGGCCATGCTGCGTACTCTCGCCGAGCGCCCGCAGTGGACTGGTCAAGCCATCCTTCTCCAGCATCGGTACCTGCCCGACAGCCCGGGCCAGTGGCTGCTGGGCGAGCCGTGCCAGCAGCGCGAGGTGGTCGAGGATGGGCTGACCTACCTGCTGGACCTGGGCGTGCGGCAGAACAATGGCCTGTTCCTCGACATGCGCTATGGTCGGCGTTGGGTGCGCGAGCAGGCGGCGGGCAAGCGCGTGCTGAACCTGTTCGCCTACACCTGCGGTTTCTCGGTGGCGGCGATTGCCGGTGGCGCCGAGCAGGTGGTGAACCTGGACATGGCCAAGTCGGCGTTGTCCCGGGGCCGCGACAACCACCGCCTCAATGGCCACGATGCGGCGCGGGTGGCGTACCTGGGGCACGAGCTTTTCAAGTCGTGGGGCAAGGTGCGCAAGTACGGGCCTTATGACCTGATCATCATCGACCCGCCGACCTTCCAGCGCGGCAGCTTTGTGCTGACCCAGGATTACGCGAAGATCCTGCGGCGCTTGCCGGAGTTGTTGAGCGAGGGCGGGACGGTGCTGGCGTGCGTGAACGACCCGGGCATCGGGCCGGAGTTTCTGATCGATGGGATGGCGGAGCAGGCGCCGTCGCTGGCATTCGTCGAGCGGCTGGAGAACCCGCCGGAGTTTCCTGACGTGGACCCGGCGGGGGGCTTGAAGGCCCTGGTATTCCGTCAGGTCTGATGTTGCCCTTGCTGGCCTCTTCGCGGGTAAACCCGCTCCCACAAGTACAGTGCAAAACCTGAGGGCTGTGGGGTTCCTGTGGGAGCGGCTTTAGCCGCGAAGAGGCCGGTAAGGCTTACATCAATTACTGATTGTTGGTGTAGATCTGGTCAAACACCCCACCATCATTGAAGTGGGTCTTCTGCACGGTGCGCCAGTCACCAAAGGTCTTCTCCACCGACAGGAAGTCCACTTTCGGGAAGCGGTCGGTGTACTTGGCCAGTACCGTCGCATCACGCGGGCGCAGGTAGTTCTGTGCGGCGATTTCCTGGGCGGCTGGCGACCACAGGTACTTCAGGTATTCCTCGGCCGCGGCTTGGGTGCCTTTCTTCGCCACCACCTTGTCGACCACGCTGACCGGCGGCTCGGCTTCGGCCGACACGCTCGGGTAGACCACTTCGAACTGGTCGCGGCCGAACTCGCGGGCGATCATTTCGGCTTCGTTCTCGAAGGTCACCAGCACGTCGCCGATCTGGTTGGTCATGAAGGTGGTGGTGGCGGCGCGGCCACCGGTGTCCAATACCGGCGCCTGCTTGAACAGCTTGCCGACAAAGTCCTTGGCTTTGTTTTCATCACCGCCTTGCTTGAGCACATAGCCCCAGGCCGACAGGTAGGTGTAGCGGCCGTTACCCGAGGTCTTGGGGTTTGGCACGATCACCTGAACGCCATCCTTGAGCAGGTCGGGCCAGTCTTTCAACGCCTTGGGGTTACCCTTGCGCACGATGAACACAGTGGCCGAGGTGAACGGCGCGCTGTTGTTCGGCAGGCGGGTTACCCAGTTGTCCGGCACCAGCTTGCCGTTGTCGGCCAGGGCGTTGATGTCGGTGGCCATGTTCATGGTGATGACATCGGCCGGCAGGCCATCGATCACCGCTCGCGCCTGCTTGCTCGAGCCGCCGAAGGACATCTGCACGTTGACCTTCTCGTTGTGCTCGGCTTCCCAGTGCTTCTGGAAGGCCGGGTTGTAGTCCTTGTAGAAGTCGCGCATCACGTCGTAGGAAACGTTGAGCAGGGTGGGGGCGGCCTGGGCGAAATTGCCCAGGGCAAGGCCTGCGGCGAGCAGCGAGGCGGTGAAGAGTTTTTTCACGTTGCTTCCTTGTTATCGAGAAGGTGTTGGCAGTTTGCCTGCGACTATAGCGGGTGGGTTTGTGGGGGTTAAAGAACAAAAAACACTTTGGTTATGCTTCTGCCTGTTCTGGCCCTTTCGCGGGTAAACCCGCTCCCACAGGGACCGCGCACGGTTCGGGTATGTGGTGATCCTGTGGGAGCGGGTTTACCCGCGAAAGGGCCGGAACAGGCGGAATCATTGCTTGGGAAACAGCACATTCCCGCACCGCGAACAGAACGCTGCGCCATGCTCATGGCTCTTCTTGCTGCAGGTCGGGCAATCATGCTGCAGCTGCTCCCCGCGCATGGCATTGGCCAGCTCGGCGGTAAAGATCCCGGTCGGTACGGCGATGATCGAATAACCGGTAATCATCACCAGCGACGACAGCACCTGCCCCAGCGGGGTCTTCGGCACGATGTCGCCAAAGCCTACCGTGGTCAGGGTAACGATGGCCCAGTAGATGCCCTTGGGAATGCTGGTAAAGCCATGCTCAGGCCCTTCGATCACATACATCAAGGTGCCGAACACCGTCACCAGGGTCGATACCGTCACCAGGAACACGATGATCTTCTGCTTGCTGCCGCGCAGCGCCTCCATCAGGTAATGGGCCTGCTTGAGGTACGGGCTGAGCTTGAGCACACGGAAGATCCGCAGCATCCGTATCACGCGGATGATCAGCAGGTACTGGGCGTCGCTGTAGTACAGCGCAATGATCCCCGGCACGATCGCCAGCAGATCGACCAGGCCATAAAAGCTGAAGGCATAGCGCAAAGGCTTGGGCGAGCAGTACAGGCGGGTGAGGTATTCGGCCAGGAAGATCGCGGTAAAGCCCCACTCGATGCCGGCCAGCAGGCCGGCGTAGCCCTGGTGCACTTCGTCGATGCTGTCGAGGATGACGGTAACCAGGCTGGCCAGGATGATCAGCAGGAGGATCTTGTCGAAGCGTCTTCCAGCCACGGTATCGGTCTGGAAGACGATGATGTAGAGCTGCTCGCGCAGGCTCGCAGGGTTGTTCATTGGCTCGTTCCACAAAAGTGATGGGCTGAGCCTAGGGGCTGCATTTCAGCTGTGCAAGCGGCTGGCGTCACGCTGCCTGGGCTGGGCCAGGTGGTTGCCCAGGTGCATCAGCCAGCAGGCGGCGACGAAGGGCGCGGTCAGGCCGGGCACCGGTAGCAGCTTGAACAGCGGTTGCAGTAGCAGGGCCAGGGCAATGGCCAGCAGTGTCACCCACGGCTTTTCACCTTGCCTGCTGAACGCCAGTGCCGCCAGCGCGGCGTTGAAACCGTACAGGCCCAGCCAGGCGGCTTGCGCCTGGTCGGCGAACAGTGCCACGCCGCCGCCGATGGCCGAGCCGATCACCGCCCACATTGCGGCATAAGGGTTGGCGATGAACATGCCGATGATGATCAGCAGACCGGCCAGCGGCTGGTCGAGCAGGAAGATCTGGCCCACGCCGCGCGCCAACGCGTACAGCGGGTCGGCTTCGACGAAGCCGCTGGGCGAGGGGGTGGCTATCAGCAATACGGCCCAGCCCAGCAGCACGAAGGGTGCGGTGTAGGCGATCAGCAGCTTGCCGCCGCGCTTGCGCCACTGGTGGGTGATGATGCTGGACAGGCCGCCAGCGGCGATGATCAGTGGCGGCAGGATGACCGACCAGGGCAGCACGGCGCTGATCAGGATGCCGATCAGCACGCCGTTGTAGCAGTACAGCCCGGCCTGGCGGTCGGCACGGTCGTAGCTGCGTGCCTGGGCGGTGAGCAGGCCGGCCAGGGCGCCGAGCAGGGCGCCACCGACCAGGCCGGGGGCGGTCAGCAGGATGGCCAGCAGGCAGCACAGGCCGCATAGGGGGGTGCGCAGCAGCAGCACCTGGCTGAAGCCGTTGAGTAACGCCGTGGCCCAGTCGGGGCACGGGTTGACGAAATTTTTGGTGTACATCGGGGCAGTCAGTGAGGTTGATGGGGAGCGGTGGGCCTCTTTGGGCCTCGGGTTTTCCGCAGGTCTGGTGTTTCTGTGTACAAGGAGGGCTTTGCCCTCCAATCGCCGGCAAGCCAGCTCCCACAGGGATTGCACAGGCCTTTGAAGTGGTGCGATCCCTGTGGGAGCCGGCTTGCCGGCGATGCGGTCAGATCAAGGTCTCGATCCGCAGCGTGTTAGTCGACCCTGGCTTGCCAAAAGGCACACCGGCAGTGATCAGCAGCGTGTCGCCACGGCTGGCCATGCCTTGTGCCTGGGCAATCTCCAGTGCAGTGGAAACAACCTCGTCCACCTGGCGCAGGCGGTCGTTGACCACCGAGTGCACGCCCCACGCTACGCTCAGGCGGCGCGCGGTGGTCAGGTTCGGGGTCAGGTTGAGGATCGGGGCCCGTGGCCGCTCGCGGGCCGCGCGCAGGGTCGAGGCGCCCGACTCGCTGTAGTTGACCAGCACTGCCACCGGCAGGATGCCGCTGATACGGCGGATGGCGCAGCTGATGGCGTCCGACACGGTGGCCTCGGCCTTCGGCCGGCCAACGTCGAGCTGGGCCTGGTAGTCCGGGCCGTTCTCCACCTGGCGGATGATCTTGCTCATCATCTGCACGGCTTCCAGCGGGTACTCACCCGAGGCAGTCTCGGCCGACAGCATCACCGCATCGGCACCTTCGGCCACGGCGTTGGCCACGTCGGTGACTTCGGCGCGGGTCGGCGCTGGCGAGAAGCGCATGGATTCGAGCATCTGCGTGGCCACCACCACTGGTTTGCCCAGTTGGCGGCAGGTGCCGATGATGCGTTTCTGGATCTGCGGCACGCTTTCGGCCGGCACTTCCACGCCCAGGTCGCCACGGGCCACCATGATCGCATCCGCAAGCTCCGCGATGGCTTGCAGCTGTTCGACTGCCGATGGCTTTTCGATCTTCGCCATCAGGTAGGCACGGTCACCGATCAGCTGGCGTGCTTCGGTGATGTCTTCGGGGCGCTGCACGAACGACAGGGCCACCCAGTCCACGCCCAGTTCCAGGCCGAAGGCCAGGTCGCGGCGGTCTTTTTCGGTGAGCGGGGAGAGGTCGAGCACCGCTTGCGGCACGTTGACTCCCTTGCGATCGGACAGCTCGCCACCGGCCAGCACTTCGGTGTCGATGGCGTCGCTGTGCTTGGCGGTGACGCGCAGGCGCAGCTTGCCGTCGTCCAGCAGCAGGTCCATGCCCGGCTCGAGGGCGGCGATGATCTCGGGGTGCGGCAGGTTGACCCGGCGGCTGTCGCCCGGGGTGTTGTCCAGGTCCAGGCGCAGGGCCTGGCCGCGTTGCAACTGCACCTTGCCGTCGGCAAAGCGGCCGACGCGCAGCTTCGGCCCTTGCAGGTCCATGAGGATACCCAGCGGGTAGTTCAGTTGCTGCTCGACTTCGCGGATCCACTGGTAGCGCAGGGCGTGGTCGGCGTGCTCGCCGTGGCTGAAGTTGAGGCGGAAGATGTTCACCCCGGCTTCTACCAGTTGGCGGATGTCGTCGATGCCTTTGATCGCAGGGCCAAGGGTGGCGAGGATTTTGACTTTTTTATCAGGCGTCATGATTGGGCAGTCTCGAGGATCAGGATGGCGCGGAAGTCGTTGACGTTGGTGCGGGTCGGCTCGGTGACGATCAGCGCATCCAGGGCGGCGAAATAGCCGTAGCCGTTGTTGTTGTCCAGCTCGTCGCTGGCCGACAGGCCCAGGGCTTCGGCACGGGCGTAGCTGGCCGGGGTCATGAAGGCGCCGGCGTTTTCTTCCGAGCCATCGATACCGTCGGTGTCACCGGCCAGGGCGTACACGCCCGGCAGGCCTTTCAGGCTTTCGGTGAGGCTGAGCAGGAACTCGGCGTTGCGCCCGCCACGGCCATTGCCGCGTACGGTCACGGTGGTTTCGCCGCCGGACAGGATCACGCAGGGTGCCTTCAGCGGCTGGCCGTGCTGGACGATCTGCCGGGCGATACCGGCGTGCACCTTGGCCACTTCGCGTGATTCGCCTTCCAGGTCGCCGAGGATCAGCGGGCTGAACCCGGCCTGGCGGGCTTTGACCGCGGCGGCTTCGAGCGACTGCTGGGGCTTGGCGATCAGCTGGAAGTGGCTGCGGGCCAGGGCCGGGTCATCGGCCTTGACGGTTTCCGAGGCTGGGTTGTTGAGCCAGTCGATAACGGCCTTGGGCGCTTCGATGTTGTAGCGCTTGAGGATGGCCAGGGCATCGGCCGAGGTGCTCGGGTCGGCCACGGTAGGGCCGGAGGCGATCACCGTGGCGAGGTCGCCCGGGACATCGGAAATGGCATAGGTGTACACCGTGGCCGGCCAGCAGGCCTTGGCCAGGCGGCCGCCTTTGATCGCCGAGAGGTGCTTGCGCACGCAGTTCATCTCGCCGATGGTGGCGCCGGATTTCAGCAGCGCCTTGTTGATCTGCTGCTTGTCGGCCAGGGTCAGGCCTTCGGCGGGCAGGGCCAGCAGCGCCGAGCCACCGCCGGACAGCAGGAAGATGACGCGGTCGTCTTCACTGAGGTTGCTGACCAGTTCCAGCACGCGTTTTGCCACGGCCAGGCCGGCGGCATCGGGGACCGGATGGGCAGCTTCGACCACCTCGATCTTCTGGCAGTTGGCGCCGTGACCGTACCGTGTGACAACAAGCCCGGAGACTTCGCCCTGCCAGCTTTTCTCGACCACTTCGGCCATGGCGGCTGCGGCCTTGCCGGCACCGATGACGATGACCCGGCCGCTGCGGTCGGCGGGCAGGTAAGGTTCGAGGACTTGACGGGGGTGGGCGGCGGCGATGGCTGTGTCGAACAGCTCGCGGAGAAGTTTTTGCGGATCGACCGACATGGCAGGCTCCCAATTATTGTTGTTCTGCAGAATCAAAAACGCCCCTGGAACTGCCTCCGTGCAGGCCGAACCAGGGGCGGGTGTTGCTCGGTGCCACCTTTGAAGCTGTGGTCGCAGGTTCAACGGTGTTGGCTTCTTCGCGGGTAAACCCGCTCCCACAGGGACTTCACAGAGGCTGAAGACGGCGTAAATCCTGTGGGAGCGGGTTCACCCGCGAAGAGGCCGGTGAAGGCTAAAAATTACTTACTTGTCGTCGCGGATCGAGAAGTTGGCCATGTGCTCCAGGCCTTTGATCAGCGCCGAGTGGTCCCAGTTGCCGCCGCCCAGGGCCTGGCAGGTGTTGAATACTTGCTGGGCATTGGAGGTGTTGGGCAGGTTGATGCCCAGTTCCTTGGCACCCTGCAGGGCCAGGTTCAGGTCCTTCTGGTGCAGGTTGATGCGGAAGCCTGGGTCGAAGGTGCCCTTGATCATGCGCTCGGCGTGCACTTCGAGGATCTTCGACGAGGCGAAGCCGCCCATCAGTGCTTCACGTACCTTGGCCGGGTCGGCGCCGTTCTTGGCGGCGAACAGCAGGGCTTCGGCAACGGCCTGGATGTTCAGGGCAACGATGATCTGGTTGGCCACCTTGGCGGTCTGGCCGTCGCCATTGCCACCGACGCGGGTGATGTTCTTGCCCATGGCTTCGAACAGCGGCAGGGTGCGCTCGAAGGCTTTCGGGCAGCCACCGACCATGATGCTCAGAGTCGCGGCCTTGGCACCGACTTCGCCACCGGACACAGGTGCGTCCAGGTAGGCAGCGCCAGTGGCCTTGATCTTCTCGGCGAAGGCTTTGGTAGCGGTAGGGGAGATCGAGCTCATGTCGATCACGACCTTGTTCGGGCCCACGCCTTCAGCCACGCCGTTGTCACCGAACAGGACGCTCTCGACCTGCGGGGTGTCGGGGACCATGACGATGATGAACTCGGCTTCCTGGGCAACTTCCTTCGGGTTGGCCAGGGCCACGGCACCGGCGGCGATCAGGTCGGCCGGGGCAGCGTCGTGGTGAGTGGAGACGAAGATGCTGTGACCTGCTTTCTGCAGGTTCTGAGCCATGGGCTTGCCCATGATGCCGGTGCCGATGAAACCGATTTTAGCCATGAGAGATTACCTCGTTGTATTTGTTGAATCTCGATGGAGCAGGCTGCACAGGCCCCCTTGTTGGACACAAAACTCTGTGGGAGCGGGTTTACCCGCGAAAGCGGCAGTGAAGCCAACATCGCATTCGCGGGTGAACCCGCTCCCACAGGGTCAGGCATGTGTCACAGGACCACGATCAGCCTTAGATTGCGTTATGTGTCTTCAGCCAGCCCAGGCCCGCTTCGGTGGTGGTCAGCGGCTTGTACTCCGCGCCCACCCAGCCCTGGTAGCCGATGCGGTCCAGGTGCTCGAACAGGAAGCGATAGTTGATCTCGCCGGTGCCTGGCTCGTTGCGGCCGGGGTTGTCGGCCAGCTGGATGTGGTTGATCAGTTTCAGGTTGGCTTCCATGGTACGAGCCAGGTCACCTTCCATGATCTGCATGTGGTAGATGTCGTACTGCAGGAACAGGTTGTCGCTACCAACCTCGGCCTGGATTTCCAGGGCCTGCTTGGTGGTGTTCAGGTAGAAGCCGGGGATGTCGCGGGTGTTGATCATTTCCATGACCAGGCGGATCCCGGCGGCTTTCAGCTTGTCGGCGGCGTAGCGCAGGTTTTCCACGAAGGTCTTGCGCACGGTGGCGCAGTCCGGGCCTTGTGGGCGAATGCCGGCCAAGGCGTTGACCTGGGTGTTGCCCAGCACCTTGGCGTATTCGATGGCCTTGTCGACACCGGCGCGGAATTCCTCGACGCGGTCAGGGTGGCAGGTGATACCGCGCTCACCCTTGGCCCAATCGCCCGCCGGCAGGTTGAACAGCACCTGGGTCAGGCCGTTGGCCTCCAGCTGCTGCTTGATCTCGGCAGCGCTGAAGTCGTACGGGAAGAGGTATTCGACGCCGCTGAAACCAGCATCGGCGGCAGCCTTGAAGCGGGCCAGGAAGTCCTGTTCGGTGAACAGCATGGACAGGTTGGCAGCGAAGCGAGGCATGTTGTGTCTCCTTGCGATGAAGGCCCCCGGCGCCCTCAGGTAGGGGCCGGCACGGGGGCGTCAGGCGATCAGTCCAGCAGCGAGATGGCGGTTGGCGCGTCGTTGCCGACCAGGGCCAGGTCTTCGAACTCGTTGACCGCGTTGATCTCGGTGCCCATGGAAATGTTGGTCACACGTTCGAGAATCACTTCGACCACCACCGGTACGCGGAACTCTTCGGCCATCTTCTGTGCCTTGAGCAGGGCAGGGGCGATCTCGGCCGGCTCGAATACACGGATGGCCTTGCAGCCCAGACCTTCGACCACGGCGACATGGTCGACACCGTAGGTGGCGGCGTCGGTCGAGTTGATGTTCTCGAACGCCAGTTGTACACAGTAATCCATGTCGAAGCCACGTTGCGCCTGACGGATCAGGCCCAGGTAGGCGTTGTTCACCAGTACGTGCACGTACGGCAGGTTGAACTGTGCGCCCACCGCCAGCTCTTCGATCATGAACTGGAAGTCGTAGTCACCCGACAGTGCGACCACCTTGCGCTTCGGATCGGCCTTGACCACACCGAGGGCGGCAGGGATGGTCCAGCCCAGCGGGCCGGCCTGGCCGCAGTTGATCCAGTGGCGTGGCTTGTACACGTGCAGGAACTGCGCGCCGGCGATCTGCGACAGACCGATGGTGCTGACGTAGCAGGTGTCCTTGCCAAATACCTGGTTCATTTCTTCGTAGACGCGCTGCGGCTTGACCGGCACGTTGTCGAAGTGGGTCTTGCGCTGCAGGGTGGCCTTGCGCTCCTGGCAGTCTTCCAGCCAGGCCTTGCGGCACTTCAGCTTGCCAGCGGCTTTCCACTCGCGGGCCACTTCGAGGAACACGTCCAGTGCCTTGCCGGCGTCGGAAACGATACCCAGGTCCGGGGTGAACACGCGGCCGATCTGGGTCGGCTCGATGTCCACGTGCACGAACTTGCGGCCTTCGGTGTAGACGTCGACGGAACCGGTGTGGCGGTTGGCCCAGCGGTTACCGATACCGAACACCAGGTCGGATTTCAGCAGGGTGGCGTTGCCGTAGCGGTGCGAAGTCTGCAGGCCGACCATGCCGACCATCTGTGCGTGGTCGTCCGGGATGGTGCCCCAGCCCATCAGGGTCGGGATTACCGGTACACCGGTCAGTTCGGCGAACTCGACCAGCTTGTCGCTGGCGTCGGCGTTGATGATGCCGCCACCGGCTACCAGCAGCGGGCGCTCGGCGTCATTGAGCAGGGCCAGGGCTTTTTCGGCCTGTACGCGGGTGGCGGACGGCTTGTGCACTGGCAGCGGTTCGTAGGCGTCGATGTCGAATTCGATTTCGGCCATCTGCACATCGAACGGCAGGTCGATCAGTACCGGGCCTGGGCGGCCGGTGCGCATTTCATAGAAGGCCTTTTGGAAGGCATAAGGCACCTGGCCTGGCTCCAGAACGGTGGTGGCCCACTTGGTGACCGGCTTGACGATGTTGGTGATGTCGACAGCCTGGAAGTCTTCCTTGTGCAGGCGGGCACGTGGGGCCTGGCCGGTGATGCAGAGGATCGGGATGGAGTCGGCGGAGGCACTGTACAGGCCGGTGACCATGTCGGTGCCGGCTGGGCCGGAGGTGCCGATGCACACGCCGATGTTGCCCGGGTTGGCACGGGTGTAACCCTCGGCCATGTGCGAGGCGCCTTCGACGTGACGAGCGAGGACGTGATCGATGCCACCGACTTTCTTCAGGGCCGAGTACAACGGGTTGATGGCAGCCCCCGGGATGCCGAACGCGGTATCTACACCTTCACGGCGCATGACCAGAACGGCTGCATCGATTGCTCTCATTTTGCTCATGGTTTGTGCCTCATCGATTTTGTAATTGTATACAACTTGCTTTGTGCCAGAGTGTATTCACGGCTGGCCGCTTAGGTCAACGGGTTTTCGTCGGCGGACGTCGCTTTCGTTCGAGCGCCCGTGAAAACGGAGGTTTGCGCCATCGCATACGATCGTTTCAAAATATTGTATACAAAAATATCTTCCGTTGTGTTCTATTTGTTCTATCGGTTTTCAACTGCCCTCAGGGCTTCTCACAACAAGAAGAGGACCTTTCCATGAACGCTTTGAACCTGAAAGTCGCGGTCAGCCTGGTGAATGCCGCGCTGGCGGCGGGCCGCAAGATCAATGCCGCGCCACTGACCGTGGCGGTGCTGGATGCCGGCGGCCACTTGCTGGCGCTGCAACGCGAGGATGGCGCCAGCCTGATCCGGCCGGAGGTGGCCACCGGCAAGGCCTGGGGCGCGATTGCCCTGGGCAAGGGCTCGCGCCTGCTGGCGCTGGACGCGCAGCAGCGGCCGGCATTTTTTGCCGCGCTGAACGGGTTGGGCGAGCGACCGGTGGTGCCAGCGCCGGGTGGCGTGCTGGTGCGTGATCAGGACGGCAAGGTGCTGGGCGCGGTAGGGATCAGCGGGGATACGTCGGATATCGACGAGCAGTGCGCGATCAGTGCGATCGAGGAGGTGGGGTTGAAGGCGGATGCCGGTGTAGCAGCCTAATTCTCTATCTTCTGTTCCGGCCTATTCGCGGGTGAACCCGCTCCCACAGGATCATCACAGGCTTGAAGCTCGTGGTGGCCCTGTGGGAGCGGGTTCACCCGCGAAGAAGCCAACGCCGGGGGTCAGGCCACCTCGGGCTCACACCCCTTGAGCACCATGCGGATGATGGTCTCTGCCGCCGCATCATAATCGCTGTCGGCCAGCTTGGCCTTGCCGGTCACCGCAGAGATCTGCCAGTCGAAATCGGCATAGGTCTGGGTCGCTGCCCAGATGCTGAACATCAGGTGATGCGCATCCACATGGGCGATCTGCCCGCGGTCGATCCAGCGCTGGATGCACTCGATGTTATGCCGCGCCTGCTCGTTCAGCTGCGCTACCTGGTTCGGCGACAGGTGCGGGGCGCCGTGCATGATCTCGCTGGCGAACACCTTGGACGCATGCGGCAGGTCGCGGGAAATGCGGATCTTCGAGCGGATGTACGCACTCAGCACTTCCTTCGGGTCACCGTCGGCATTGAACGGGGTCGACGCCTGCATGATCGGCGCGATGATGCTTTCCAGGACCTCGCGGTAGAGGTTGTCCTTGGATTTGAAGTAGTAATACACGTTCGGCTTGGGCAGGCCGGCCTTGGCCGCGATATCGCTGGTCTTGGTGGCGGCGAAGCCCTTGTCGGCGAATTCCTCGCTGGCCGCGCGCAGGATCAGTTCCTTGTTGCGCTCGCGAATGGTGCTCATGGTCAGGGATCTTCCTCGTGTCTGGCCACCTCTAAGAGGGATCGGGCATGGTAGCACCGGGCTCGACGGGCGCTCAAGGCAGCGGCTTTGGGCTAGAATCCTGGGCACTCACTCTTCTGGATACAGGCAAACATGGCAGGAAGCAGTCTACTGGTACTGATCGACGACATCGCCACGGTGCTTGATGACGTCTCGGTGATGACCAAGGTGGCGGCGAAAAAGACCGCAGGCGTGCTGGGCGATGACCTGGCGCTGAATGCCCAGCAGGTCACCGGGGTGCGTGCCGAGCGCGAGATCCCGGTGGTGTGGGCTGTGGCCAAGGGCTCGATGGTGAACAAGGCCATCCTGGTGCCGGCGGCGCTGCTGATCAGTGCGTTCATCCCCTGGGCGGTGACGCCGTTGCTGATGCTGGGCGGCGCCTACCTGTGCTTCGAGGGTTTCGAGAAGCTGGCGCACAAGTTCCTGCACAGCAAGGCCGAGACTGACGCCGAGCATGAAGCGCTCAAGGAGGCGGTGGCCGATGCCAATGTCGACCTGGTGGCGTTCGAGAAAGCCAAGATCAAGGGCGCGGTACGTACCGACTTCATCCTTTCGGCGGAAATCATCGCCATCACCCTGGGCATCGTTGCCGACTCGCCGTTGACCCAGCAGATCGTCGTGCTGTCGGGTATCGCGGTGGTCATGACCATCGGCGTGTACGGGCTGGTGGGCGGTATCGTCAAGCTCGATGACCTGGGGCTGTGGATGACCCAGAAGGCTTCACGCCTGGCCAGGGCGGTGGGTAACGGCATTCTGCGTGCCGCGCCATACATGATGAAGAGCCTGTCGGTGATCGGCACGGCGGCCATGTTCCTGGTCGGTGGCGGGATCCTGGTGCATGGCATCGGGCCGCTGCATCACGCCATCGAGGCGTTCAGTGAAGGGCGTGGCGGGGCGTTGACCGTGGCGCTGCTGAACGGCGGTGTCGGGGTTGTGGCCGGTGCCGTGGTGCTGGCGGTGGTGGGCATTGCGGGGAAACTGTGGCGGGCGGTTCGGCCGGCCAACTGAGTTGCATGGCCGGGGCTTTGCCCCGGTTCGCGGGTGAACCCGCTCCCACATGTATAGCGTCTGCCATGAATCCGGTGCGGACCCTGTGGGAGCGGGTTTACCCGCGAAGGGGCCGCAAGGCGGCCCCTATACTCAGATCAGAAGTGAACCTTGAGCAGGAAGCTCATGGTGTTCTGGTCGGTGGTGAAGGCATCGGAATCCTTGATGCCGTACTTGTTCTTCCAGTAGTCGTACTCCACACCCACATACAGCTGCTTCTCGCCCAGGTGCAAGGCCTTGCCCAGGTCATACTTGATCTGCGGATTGAAGTGCAGGTTGGCCTGGTAGGTGCCGCGGCGGTTCTCGTCGTTGTCCACCACCCAGTCCATGAAACCGTCGATCAGCACATCGGACGAACCGACCGGAATGGTGTAAGACCACACCGGGGTGATCTGCCACACGTTGTCGCCGGCGCGGCTGCCGTCGGTGGTGCGGTTGTAGAAGTTCAGCTGGAAGTAGTCGAAGCCAGGGATGTCCAGGTCGAAGCCAGGGCCGATCAGGTACGACTCGGTATCACCTTCGCCGAACTCGTAGGTCATCGCCAGCAGCACGTCCTTGACCGGGCCGAAGGCCAGCTTCTGGTCGAAGATCTTGCCGAACGACAGGCGCGGGCTGATTTCGCCGTAGTAGGTGTTCGGGCCATTGCCCTCATCTTTCTGGCCCTGGTAGAAGATCTTGTCGACAAAGATGAAGTTATCGCCGTACTTCCAGCCATCAGCGTGCTCGAAGGTCACGGTTTGCTGGATCGACGGGTTGACCTTGAAGTTCTTGCCCCACAGGTAGGTCAGGCTGTTGTTCTGCCATTGCAGCAGGTCGCCGCCGAAGGTGGTGCCACAGGCCAGCAGGCCGCCGGCGAGGATCAGGCTGTTGATGGTACGCATTGCGAGTGTCGCTCCCTTGATTGATCTATTGTCAGCGCTCGTTGTTGGCGCTTTTTTGTCTTTTGAGTCAGCTTTTTTCGATAGGCCACAGCTGTTTGGCAAGGGTTGAGCCAACTTTCCTGGGCTGGCAAAACCTTCCTGCTCGACTTCGTTCTGAACGGATGAAAAGGGTCTTTCAGGCTGGCAACACGTTGGCCAACCGCCCGAATTCATTGACTGAGCGGTCAGTAAACGCAGGCAGAATCCCTTCTGCCCTGATCGAGGGGGCGCGCAGATTACTGGCTTGCGCGCCTTGCCTCAAGTGCTCCGTCCTGGAGCAGTGTGGTACAAACTTGTGCGTTTGGTCAGTTTTCTAGAAGTGCACCTTGATCAGGGCACTGGTGACGCTCTGGTTACTGTCGATATTGCCTTGGCTGTCGATGCCGTACTTGTCCTTCCAGTAGCTGTACTCGATGCCCACGTACAGCTGCTTGGCGCCCAGGTTCAGGGCTTTGCCCAGGTCGTACTTGACCTGTGGGTTGAACTGCAGGTTGGCGTGGTAGGTGCCACGGCGGGTCTGGTCGTTGTCGACCACCCAGTCCATGTAACCGTCGATCAGAATGTCGGATTTGCCCACCGGAATGGTGTACGAGAAGGCCGGGGTGATCTGCCAGACGTTGTCACCGGGGCGGCTGCCTTCGGTGTTGCGCAGGTAGAAGTTGAGGGTGAAGTAGTTGAAACCGGGGATGTCCAGGTCGAAGCCGGGGCCGATCAGGTAGGCCTCGTTGTCGCCCTCGCCACGCTCGTAGGTCATGGCCAGCAGCACGTCCTTGATCGGGCCGAACGCCAGCTTCTGGTCGAAGATCTTGCCGAACGACAGGCGCGGGCTGAACTCACCGTAGTAGGAGGTGACGCCTTTGCCCGGGTCGGGCTTGCCGTTGTAGAAGACCTTGTCGACGAACATGAAGGTATCGCCGTACTTCCATTTGTTGGCGTGCTCGAAGGTCACCGTCTGCTGGATGCGTGGGTTGACCTTGAAATCCTTGCCGTACAGGTAGGTCAGGCTTTCGCCATGCCACTGCAGCCATTCGCCAGCGTGGGCGGGGAGGGTGGCCAGCAGGCTGCTGCCCAGCAAGAGGGACGAGGTGATGCGTTTCATGTTGTGGTTCCCGGACTTATTGTTTTTGTTGGGTTTTTTTGGCGCGCAGGCGCCCCGGACGGCCCATTCCGGCGGGCCGACGGTGTAGCGTTTACGGCGAATTCGAGGCGGGGCGGCAGTGCGCCGCCCCCCTTGCTCAATGCTGGTGACAGGCTTCGTTGTGCACCGCGCGGTCGGCACCACCAAGGATGTTGAACAGCACGTTCAACACCAGGGCACTGACCGTGGCCATGGCGATGCCACTGTGGGTGATGGGTTCCATCCACTGGGGCATCTGGGCGAAGAACTCCGGACGCACCACGGGGATCAACCCGAAGCCGACGCTCACCGCAACCAGCAGCTGGTTGCGACGGTCGCCGATGTCCGCCTCCTGGAGAATCTTGATCCCGGTGGCGGTGACCATGCCGAACATGGCGATGGACGCGCCGCCCAGTACCGCAGGCGGGATCGAGGCAATCAGGAAGGCCGCCTTGGGCAGCAGGCTGAGCAGGATCAGCAGTGCACCGGCCACGATGGTGACATAGCGGCAGCGCACCCCGGTCATCTGCACCAGGCCGATGTTCTGGGCGAACGAGGAGTGGGTGAAGGTGTTGAAGAAGCCGGCGATGAACGACGCGCCGGCATCGCACAGCAGGCCGCGGCGCAGCATCCCTGGGGTAACTTCACGATCGGTCACCTTGCCCAGGGCCAGGAACATGCCGGTGGACTCGACGAAGATGATCACCACCACCAGGCACATGGACAGGATCGGTGCCAGGCTGAAGGTCGGCATGCCGAAGTGCAGTGGGGTCACCACTTGCAGCCACGGCGCGTCGTTCAGGCCCGACAGGTCGACCATGCCGATGGAGCCGGCCAGGATGTAGCCCAGGCCCATGCCCACCAGCACCGACACGTTGACCCAGAAACCGCGCATGAAACGGTTGATCAGCAGGATCACCGCCAGCACCAGGCCGGCCACCAGCAGGTAGATCGGCGAGCCGAAGGTATCTGCCTGGTGGCCGCCACCGGCCCAGTTGACTGCCACCGGGAACAGCGACAGGCCAATCGAGGTGATCACCGTGCCGGTGACCAGTGGCGGGAAGAAGCGTACGACCTTGGACATGAACGGCGCGATCAGCATGCCGAAGAACCCGGCGGCGATGGTCGCGCCGAAGATCCCCTGCAGGCCCACGCCAGGCATGCCGGCCATGGCCACCATGCTGCCGACGGCAGCGAAACTGGCGCCCATCATTACCGGCATGCGGATGCCCACCGGGCCGATACCGAAGGACTGGATGATGGTAGCGACGCCAGCGACCAGCAGGTCGGCGTTGATCAGGAAAGCGACTTCTTCACGGGACAACCCGGCGGCCTGGCCGATGATCAATGGCACGGCGATGGCGCCACCGTACATCAGCAGAACGTGTTGCAGGCCAACCAGGATCAGTTGGAACAGGGGCAAGGGCTCGCGCGGCGGCGCAACTGGGATGTACGCCTTGCGTGACTCGGACATGCAGCACCTCGAGTTTTGTTTTTATTCTCGGATCCAAGCGCCGGCCTCAGGCGGCAGGCTTCCGGTTAAGAGAGCCTGAGGTTCCCGCTTGAGGCTGAACGCTCGATGCTTGCTTGTTGCGTATGTCTTGAAACAGAGGCCGGGAGTGCCGGCCTCTTCGCGGGTGAACCCGCTCCCACAGGGGGCGGTGTTATCCCGACAATTGTGTTTCAGTTGACCGGGGCGCCTTTGGCGATCCAGTCACCGACCAGCTTGCGCTCTTCGGTGGTCATCTGGGTGATGTTGCCCAGCGGCATGATCTGGCTGGCGACCGCTTGCGCCTGGATGCGCGCGGCCTGGGCCTGGATCTGCTGCGGGGTGTCGAACATCACGCCGGCAGG
Source organism: Pseudomonas sp. LSJ-87 (assembly GCF_032971465.1). Classification (NCBI taxonomy): domain Bacteria; kingdom Pseudomonadati; phylum Pseudomonadota; class Gammaproteobacteria; order Pseudomonadales; family Pseudomonadaceae; genus Pseudomonas; species Pseudomonas sp. LSJ-87. The sequence continues at coordinate 254,079 of NZ_JAWJYQ010000004.1, forward strand.
GGCGGCGCTGAACAGTGGGCTGGTCGGCTTGGACGAGTGGCACACGGTGCAGCGTTCCTGGATGACATTGTGGATCTTGTCGAAGCTCTCGCCGCCAGCCTGGGCCGTGGCCTGGGCAGGGGCTTCGGCCGGCGCGGCAGGCACTGCGGCAGCCTTGGCGGCGTCCTCGGCGCGTTGCTCGGCAGCGGTCTTGCCACCTACAGCGGTCGCAGGCAGTGGCTGGTACTCGACCTTCGCCGCGGCTTGCTCAGGGCTGACGGCCATCGGTTTCGGACCGGTGACGTAGGCCAGGCAGATCATCGCCAGGGCGCCGACCGGCAGGGTCCAGGCGTACTTGTTGCTGTCGTGGCGGGTGTTGAAGTAGTGGCGGATCAGGACCGCGGCTACTGCGATACCGGCCAGGATCAGCCAGTTGTACTGGCTACCGTAGGTGCTCGGGAAGTGGTTGCTGATCATGATGAACAGCACCGGCAGGGTGAAGTAGTTGTTGTGGCGCGAGCGCAGCAGGCCCTTGGCCGGCAGTACCGGGTCTGGGGTCTGGTTGTTCTCGATCGCAGCCACCAGCTGGCGCTGGGCCGGCATGATGATGCGGAACACGTTGCCGACCATGATGGTGCCGATGATCGCGCCGGTGTGCAGGTACGCACCACGGCCGCTGAACACCAGGCTGAAGCCCCAGCATGCGGCGATGATCAGCACGAACAGTACAGCACCGAGCAGCGCTGGCTTCTTGCCCAGGGGCGAGTCGCACAGGAAGTCGTAGATGAACCAGCCGGCGATCAGCGAGCCGATACCGATGGCCACGCCTTCGGCACCGCTAAGGGTGCTGCCAGGGGCCAGCAGGTACAGGGTCGGGTTCCAGTAGAACACCACGCACAGCAGGGCGATACCGGACATCCAGGTGAAGTAGGCTTCCCATTTGAACCAGTGCAGGTTCTCGGGCATTTTCGGGGGTGCGAGCTTGTATTTCTCCAGGTGGTAGATACCACCGCCGTGAATTGCCCAGAGATCACCCGACAACCCATCGCGCGGGTTGCTTCGGTTCAGGTGGTTCTCCAGCCAGACGAAGTAGAACGATGCACCGATCCAGGCGACACCGGTGATCATGTGAACCCAGCGAATGCTCAGGTTCAGCCATTCGTGAAGGTGTGCTTCCACAGTATGTACCTCTTGCCGGTCACCCGCTCGGGCATTGCCCTTGAATGACCGACCTTTTCTTATTGGTGGGGATTGAGGACCAGCATCTGTTCCTCGGTGAAGTAATGCTCGTCGCAGTTGTTGCCGGAACCACTGCGATCAACCACCAGGAAGTCATCCCGCTTTTCGATCGTCAGCACCGGGTGGTGCCAGACGCCGCGATGGTAATTGACGCCCTGCCTGCCATTACTGCGGAAGGCTCGGACCAAACCTGATACAGGTGCATCGCCAACTGGCGCGACCACGATCAGAAAGGGGTTGCCGAGCAGCGGGATGAAAGCCTGGCTGCCCAGCGGATGGCGTTCCAGCATGCGCACGGTCAGCGGCATGTCCAGCGCGTCGGCGCGGAAGATGCTGATGATCGCCTTGTCTTCAGGCTCGGCGGTTTCGACCGTAGCGAGCTTGTGGAAGCGCATGGTCGAGCCGTTGTTGATCATGAAGTGGTCGCTGCCGTCGGTTTCGATCACGTCTCCGAAAGGGGCGAAGGCTTCTTTGGTCAGGGGCTCGATCATCAGGGTGCGCATGCGGATATCTCTTCTATGTTCGTTGTTCTGGATAAGGCTCAAGCGTTGCGGCGGCTTTACAGCTGCAGCAGGCGGAACAGGGCGATCAGGTTGATCTGCGCCAGGGCTTCCTTGAATTCGGCATCGGCATCGTTGTGGATGCGTTTTTCGAAGGAGGCGAGGATCTGGTGCCGGTTGCTGCCTTTAACCGCCATGATGAACGGGAACTGGAACTTGGCCTTGTAGGCGTCGTTCAGCTCGGTGAAACGGGCGAACTCTTCGGCGGTGCACTGGTGAATACCGGCGCCGGCCTGCTCGTTGGTGCTCGATTCGGTCAGCTCGCCCTTGATGGCGGCCTTGCCGGCCAGGTCCGGGTGAGCGTTGATCAGCGCCAGCTGGTCGGCGTGGTTGGCGCTGAGCAGGATGTCGCTCATGCGCTGGTGCAGCGCCTCGATCTCGTCCAGCTCGCCCAGTTGGCCCAGGTCATAGGCTTTTTCGGCTACCCACGGCGAGTGCTCGTAGATGTCGGCGAATGCCTTGACGAAGGCGTCACGGCCCAGGGCGGATGGCTTGAGGGTGTTGAAGGCGGTCATCAGGCGTTCTCTTTCTTGTACGGGTGGGTGGCGTGCCAGTGGCGGGCGATGTCCACGCGACGGGCGAACCAGACCTGGTCATGGCTTTTTGCGTAGTCGACGAAGCGCTTCAGTGCAGCCAGGCGTGCCGGGCGGCCGACCAGGCGGCAGTGCAGGCCGATGGACAGCATTTTCGGTGCTTCGGCGCCTTCGGCGTACAGCACATCGAAGGCGTCCTTCAGGTACTGGAAGAACTGCTCGCCGCAGTTGAAGCCCTGTACCTGGGTGAAGCGCATGTCGTTGGTGTCGAGGGTGTAAGGGATCACCAGGTGCGGCTTGCCGGTAGAGTTGTTCGGCTCCCAGTAGGGCAGGTCGTCGTCATAGGTGTCGCTGTCGTACAGGAAGCCACCTTCCTCCATCACCAGGCGACGGGTGTTCGGGCCGGTGCGGCCGGTGTACCAGCCCAGCGGGCGCTCGCCGGTGATTTCGGTGAGGATGCGGATGGCTTCGAGCATGTGCTCGCGCTCCTGGGCCTCGTCCATGTACTGGTAGTCGATCCAGCGGTAGCCGTGGCTGCAGATTTCATGGCCGGCCTCGGCCATGGCGCGGATCACGTCGGGGTGGCGCTGGGCGGCCATGGCCACGGCGAAGATGGTCAGTGGCACGCCGCTGTCCTTGAACAGCTTCAGCAGGCGCCATACGCCGGCGCGGCTGCCGTATTCGTACAGCGATTCCATGCTCATGTTGCGCACGCCCTGCAGTGGCTGGGCGGCGACCATTTCCGAGAGGAATGCTTCAGACTCCTTGTCGCCGTGCAGGATGTTGCGTTCGCCACCTTCCTCGTAGTTGAGGACGAAAGACAGCGCGATGCGAGCGTTGCCCGGCCATTGCGGGTGAGGAGGGTTGTTGCCGTAACCGATCAGGTCGCGAGGGTAGTCAGCGCTCACTGCAGTCTTCCTTCTTGTGCGTTAGTGCGGGGGGGTGGGCGGGCCGCGTCGGTATGTCGCACCACCGGATGGGCTGATTGTATACAACTTCTGAAATCTTTTGTAAGCCTGTTTTTCCGCATTTCTTCCCTTTTGTCGCCTCGCAGCGACCTGGAAAAACAGTGCAAGAAACCTGCCTGATTGGTCAGCTAATGACGTTGGCGTCTTTACGGCGCCTGTATTTGCGACCGATGGGTCGTTTATGGGCAAGAAACGGCAGGTACGACAGAAGGGCTCAAAAAATTGTGTACAATTTGGCGATGGAATGTCTTAATGGCGTCATTCCCGCACATCTCAGGCCCTTTGGCGTGATGATGGCCGTGTATTTTTTGCCCACAGATTGAACAAGAGGCGACAAGCAATGGGACGTTTGACCACACACGTACTGGATGCCGCGCATGGCTGCCCGGGCAGCTCGATCAAGGTCGAGCTGTACCGTGTCGAAGGCCAGCAGCTGGAGCTGGTGAACACTGCCCTGACCAACAGCGATGGCCGTGTCGACGCGCCGCTGCTGCAGGGTGACGACTACCGTACCGGCGTCTACCAGTTGCAGTTCAGCGCTGGCGACTACTACCGCGCTCGCGGTGTACAGCTGCCGGCCCAGGCGTTCCTGGATGTTGTCGTGCTGCGCTTTGGCATCGACGAGCAGCAGGAGCACTACCACGTGCCGCTGCTGATCTCGCCGTACAGCTATTCGACCTATCGTGGAAGCTAGTTGGTCGCTAGAAGAATCTTCGTAGGTCCTTTGGCCCGCTCTCACACTGGCGGGCTTTTTTTCGTCTGCTGTTTTTGTATCGCCTGCACCGGCCTCTTCGCGGGCTTGCCCGCTCCTACAGGTACGGCGCCGGGTTTGAAGGCTGTGGTGATCCTGTGGGAGCGGGCAAGCCCGCGAAGAGGCCGGTACAGGCTGTAGCAATAAAGAAAGGGCGCCTAGGCGCCCTTGGTTGGTGCAGCAGGGTTCAGAGGAACACGAACTTGGCAATGAAGATCGCGCACAGCACCCACAGGCTGGCGGAGATTTCCTTGTATTTGCCAGTACCTGCCTTCAGCGCCACATAGCTGATGAAGCCCAGGGCAATACCGTCGGCGACCGAGAAAGTCAGCGGCATCATGATCACCGTGACGATCGCCGGAATGCTGTCGGTGGCCTCGTCCCAATGGATATGCGCCATGCTGCCCATCATCAGCATTGCCACGTAGATCAGCGCACCGGCGGTGGCATAGGCCGGAATCATCCCGGCCAGCGGGGCGAAGAACATCGCCGCGATGAACAGCAGGCCGACCACCACGGCAGTCAGGCCGGTACGGCCACCAGCGGCCACGCCGGCAGCACTTTCCACATAGCTGGTCACCGGCGGCACGCCGACCACGGCGCCGAACACACTTGAAGCACTGTCAGCCTTCAGCGCCTTCGACAGGTTCTCGATACGCCCGTCCGGCGCCACCAGGTTGGCCCGCTGCGCCACGCCCATCAGGGTGCCGGCGGTGTCGAACATGTGCACGAACAGGAACGCCAGCACCACGCTGATCATGCTGACGTTGAACACGCCAGCCACATCCATGGCCATCCAGGTCGGTGCCAGGCTTGGCGGCATCGACATCACCCCGCCGAATTTCACCAGGCCCAGGCCCCAGCCGGCCAGGGTGACACCGATGATGCTGATCAGGATCGCACCGAACACCCGCTTGTAGCTGAGGATGGCGATCAGCAGGAAGCACACCGCAGCCAGCAGCGGCCCCGGTTCATGCAGCGAGCCCAGCTTGATCAGCGTGGCCGGGCTGTCGACGATGATGCCTGCCGTCTTCAGGCCGATCAGCCCGAGAAACAATCCGACGCCGGCCCCCATGGCATGGCGCAGGCTGACCGGGATGCTGTTGAGCAACCATTCGCGCACTTTCGACAAGGTCAGGAACATGAACAGCACACCCGAGACGAATACTGCGCCCAGTGCCGTTTCCCAGTTGTAGCCCATGGTGCCGACCACGGTGTAGGTGAAGAAGGCGTTAAGCCCCATGCCCGGCGCCAGGCCTACCGGCCAGTTGGCGTACAGGCCCATCAGCAGGCAGCCCAGCGCGGCGGCGATGCAGGTGGCGACAAAGGCGGCACCGTGGTCGATACCGGCGTCGGCCATGATGTTGGGGTTGACGAAGATGATGTAGGCCATGGTGATGAAGGTGGTCACCCCGGCGATCATTTCGGTTCTGACGGTGCTGCCGTGTTGCTTGAGTTTGAAAATCCGCTCCAGCCAGCTCGTTTCGAGCGGTGGGGCAAGATCCAGCGTAGGGGCTTCGGATTTGCGGCTTTCCACAGCGAGTACTCCTCAAGTCTTTCTTGTTGTTATGGAGCCAGGGGCCTGAGCAATGCACTTGGCGGCTCCGCGAGGGAAGGCAGACGTCTGACCGGTTTGTTGACTTGTGGGTCAAGAAGTTGCTCGGTGGATTATGCTTTTGTGTACAAAGAATGCAAATAATGTTTTATGTTTTGTGTGCGCAATGCGTCGTACAACGGCTATATAGGTAAAAGGCCACCTGCAGAAACGGCTCAGCCTGTGTACAATGGCGCCATACTTTCCTTCGTGCCTCGAGAGCCCATGAACGAACAGCTGCAACCTCTGAAGAAACCTGCGCGTACCGGCAAGGCTGGCCGCAGTGGTACCCAGGACGACATCGTCTACGCGCATATTTTCGAGGCGATCCTCGAGCAGCGTCTGGCACCGGGCACCAAGTTGAGCGAGGAAGCGCTGGGCGAGATCTTCGGCGTCAGCCGCACCATCATCCGCCGCGCCTTGTCGCGCCTGGCCCACGAAAGCGTGGTGCTGTTGCGGCCGAACCGCGGCGCGGTGGTGGCCAGCCCGACGGTGGAAGAGGCCCGCCAGGTGTTCTTCTCCCGGCGCATGGTCGAACGGGCCATCACCGAACTGGCCGTGCAGCACGCTACCCTCGAGCAGCTCAACGAGCTGCGGCAGATGGTGCGTGAGGAGCGCGACAGCTTCTCCCGTGGTGACCGCGGTGCCGGCATTCGTCTTTCCGGCGAATTTCACCTCAAGCTGGCCGAGGCCGCGGGTAATGCGCCGTTGGTCAGCTTCCAGCGCAGCCTGGTGTCGCAGACCTCGCTGATCATTGCCCAGTACGAAAGCGGCAACCGCTCGCATTGCTCGTATGACGAACACATGCAGCTGATCGATGCCATCGAGGCGCGCGATGCCGAGCAGGCGGTGAGCCTGATGATGCACCACATGGACCACATCGACAGCAAGCTGAACCTGGACGAGGAGAGTGCCTCGGACGATCTGCATGCGGTGTTCTCGCATCTGCTGAAAAAGCCCAAGGTGTCGGTCAAGGGTTGATCGTTTGCTCAAGTGAACGTAGTGCGCCGTTGTGGGAGCGGGTTCACCCGCGAACACCGGCGCAGCCGGTGCCATACACGGTGTCGCCTTCTTCGCGGGTAAACCCGCTCCCACAAGAAGCACGGCCATGTCTGGTCATTGATCAAAGGTCTGCTAAATTCTTGTGAGCAAACCTTCATCAAGCAGTTGGGCTTGCGCATTCGTTGCGTTCAACTTCTTGAGGAATGGACTCATGAGCATGTCCCTCGGTAAACGCATGGGCGCCGAGCTGGTCGGCACCTTCTGGCTGGTGCTTGGCGGCTGCGGCAGTGCGGTACTCGCCGCCAGTTCCCCCATCGGCATCGGTGTACTCGGCGTCGCCTTCGCCTTCGGCCTCACCGTGCTGACCATGGCCTTCGCCATCGGTCATATCTCCGGCTGCCACCTCAACCCCGCCGTGTCGTTCGGGCTGGTGGTGGGCGGGCGCTTCCCGGCCAAAGAGCTGTTGCCCTACGTGATCGCCCAGGTGATCGGCGCCATCCTGGCGGCAGGTGTGATCTACCTCATTGCCAGCGGCAAGGCAGGTTTCGAGCTGTCTGCGGGATTGGCTTCGAACGGCTACGCCGACCACTCGCCCGGCGGCTACACGCTCGGGGCGGGCTTTGTCAGTGAAGTGGTGATGACGGCGATGTTCCTGGTGGTGATCATGGGCGCCACCGACGCCCGGGCACCGGCGGGCTTTGCACCGATCGCCATCGGCCTGGCCCTGACCCTGATCCACCTGATCTCGATCCCGGTGACCAATACCTCGGTCAACCCCGCGCGTAGCACGGGGCCGGCCTTGTTCGTCGGTGGCTGGGCCCTGCAACAGCTGTGGCTGTTCTGGGTGGCGCCGCTGATTGGTGCTGCGATCGGCGGCGCACTGTACCGGGGCCTGGCAAAAGAACCTTAGCGCTGGTGCACGCAACGCCCTGCGGCGTAGGTTTCACGCACGGTGCGGTCGTCGCCGAGGGTGGTGAGCACGAACAGGGTTTCCTCGATGCTGTTGGACTGCTGGATGCGGTAGTCCAGCAGCGGCGTTGCCTTGTAGTCCAGTACCACGAAGTCGGCATCGTTGCCCGGGCGCAGGCTGCCGATGCGGTCGTCCAGGCGCAGCGCGCGGGCGCCGCCGAGGGTGGCCAGGTACAGTGACTTGTACGGGTGCAGGCGCGCGCCCTGCAGCTGCATCACCTTGTACGCTTCGTTGAGGGTGTTGAGCAGCGAGAAGCTGGTGCCGGCGCCAACGTCGGTGCCCAGGCCCACATTGACCTTGAAGCGCTCGGCCTGGGGCAGGTTGAACAGGCCGCTGCCGAGGAACAGGTTGGAGGTGGGGCAGAAGGCCACGGCCGAGCCGGTTTCGGCCAGGCGCTGGCATTCGTCATCGCACAGGTGCACGCCATGGGCGAATACCGAGCGTTCGCCCAGCAACTCGAAGTGGTCGTATACGTCCAGGTAACCCTTCTGCTCGGGGAACAGCGACTTGACCCAATCGATTTCCTTGAGGTTTTCCGACAGGTGCGTGTGCATGTACACGCCCGGGTGTTCCTTCAGCAGTTGGCCTGCCAGCGTCAGCTGCTCAGGCGTACTGGTCGGGGCGAAGCGCGGGGTGACTGCGTAATGCAGGCGGCCCTTGCCGTGCCAGCGCTCGATCAGTGCCTTGCTTTCGGCATAGCCGGACTCGGCGGTGTCGGTCAGGTAGTCCGGGGCGTTGCGGTCCATCATCACCTTGCCGGCGATCAGGCGCAGGTCCAGGCGCTCGGCTTCCTCGAACAGGGCATTGACCGATTCCGGGTGCACGCTGCCGAACACCAGGGCGGTGGTGGTGCCGTTGCGCAGCAATTCCTTGAGGAAGATCTTCGCCACCTGGTCGGCGTGGCCCTTGTCGGCGAACTGCTTTTCGCAGGGGAAGGTGTAGGTGTTCAGCCAGTCCAGCAGCTGTTCGCCGTAGGAGCCGATCATGCCGGTCTGCGGGAAGTGGATGTGGGTGTCGATGAAGCCCGGGGTGATCAGCGCGTCCTGGTAGTGCTCGACCGGGATATCGGCGTCCAGGGTCGGCAACAGTTCGGCGGCGTGGCCTACGGCGCGGATGCGGCCGTCGTCGACTACCAGCAGGCCGTCCTCGAAGTATTCATGGGAAGCCTCCAGGCCCACCTCGGCCGGGTCGGCGATGCTGTGCAGGATGGCGGCACGGTAGGCTTTGCGGGTAACGGTCATAACACACTCGTCAAATGGCTTGGCTGCGCCGGGAAGGCGGCAGCAACTGGGCAATGGGGCCGGCATTGGCGGCAGCGTCGTGCTGGCCGAAGCAGGCGTTGTAGGTGGCGATGATTTCACCGGCGATGGACACGGCGATCTCGATGGGCAGCTTGCCCTTGACCTCGGCCAGGCCCATCGGGCTGCGCATGCGCGCCATCACGGCATCGTCGTAGCCGCGCTCGCGCAGGCGGTGCTCGAACTTGACCCGTTTGGTCTTCGAACCGATCAGGCCGAACCAGGTGAAGTCGTTGCGCTTGAGAATGGCGGCGGTCAGTTCCAGGTCGAGCTGGTGGTTGTGGGTCATGACGATGCAGTAGCAGCCTGGCGGCAGGTCTGTCACTTCGTCGACCGGCTCCTCGCTGACCACCTTGGTCACCCCGTCGGGGATCAGGGCAGGGAATTCCTGCTCGCGCGAATCGATCCAGCGCACCCGGCAGGGCAGCGCGGCGAGCAAGGGTACCAGAGCCCGGCCGACATGGCCCGCGCCGAACACCGCGATCTGCGCCTGCACCGCGGCCATGGGTTCGAACAGCAGCACCGTGACGCCGCCGCAGCACTGGCCAAGGCTGGCACCGAGGCTGAAGCGCTCCAGGTGCGGGGTGCTACGGTGCTCTTCGAGCATCTGCCGGGCGATGTGCAGGGCCTTGTATTCCAGGTGGCCGCCGCCGATGGTGTCGAACAGGCCGCTGGCGCTGACGACCATTTTCGAGCCGGCATTGCGCGGGGTCGAGCCGCGTTCCTCGATGATGGTAACCAGCACGCAGGCTTCGCCACGGGACTGGTGGTCGGCGAGGGCGTTGATCCATTGGTGCATGATGCAACCTCTCTATGTTGCGTCGCGATCCCTGTGGGAGCGGCGTTGTGTCGCGAAAGGGGCGCGCAGCGGCCCCGGGATTTGTGCAGCATTGAAGATTTCTGGGGCCGCTGCGCGGCCCTTTCGCGACACAAGGCCGCTCCCACAAAAAAAGCGGAGCGGCGGTGTTACTGGGTGACGGTTTCCAGCTCCGGCTCGGCATGTTGCGCTGCTGCCACTGCCTTGCGCATCTGCTCGCAACCCCACAACACCCGCTCCGGCGTCGCCGGCGCATCCACCTGTGGCTGCACGCGGTAGTCGGCGATGCTGGCCACGGCGTCCTTGATCGCGCACCAGGCAGCGATGCCGAGCATGAACGGCGGCTCGCCCACGGCCTTGGAGTGGAACACGGTGTCTTCCGGGTTCTTGCGGTTCTCCACCAGCTTTACCCGCAGATCCAGCGGCATGTCGGCCACTGCCGGGATCTTGTAGCTGGCCGGGCCGTTGGTCATCAGCTTGCCCTTGGCGTTCCACACCAGCTCTTCGGTGGTCAGCCAGCCCATGCCCTGGATGAAGCCGCCTTCCACCTGGCCGATGTCGATGGCCGGGTTCAGCGAATCACCCACATCGTGCAGGATGTCGGCACGCAGCATCTTGTATTCGCCGGTCAGGGTGTCGACCACCACTTCCACGCAGGCGGCGCCGAAGGCGAAGTAGTAGAACGGCCGGCCACGTGCCTGGCTGCGGTCGTAGTAGATCTTCGGCGTGCGGTAGAAGCCGGTGCTGGACAGCGACACCTGGGCGAAGTAGGCCTGCTGCACCAGTTGCTCGAAGCTGACGATCTGGTTGCGCACGCGCACATGGCCGTTGCGGAACTCGACGTCTTCCTCGGTCACCTGGTAGTGCCGCGCGGCGAACTCGGTCAGGCGCTTCTTGAGGATTTCGGCAGCGTTCTGCGCCGCCTTGCCGTTCAGGTCGGCACCACTGGAGGCTGCGGTCGGCGAGGTGTTGGGCACCTTGTCGGTATTGGTGGCGGTGATCTGGATACGGCTGAAATCGACCTGGAAGATCTGTGCCACCACCTGTGCCACCTTGGTGTTCAGGCCCTGGCCCATCTCGGTGCCACCGTGGTTCAGGTGGATGCTGCCGTCGGTGTAGATATGGATCAGCGCACCGGCCTGGTTGAGGAAGGTGGCAGTGAACGAGATACCGAACTTGACCGGGGTCAGCGCCAGGCCCTTCTTCAGGATCGGGCTGTTGGCGTTGAAGCGGCGGATCGACTCGCGGCGCTCGGCATAGTCACTGCTGGCTTCCAGTTCGGCGGTCATCTCTTCGAGCATGTTGTGCTCGACGGTCTGGTAGTAGTGGGTGACGTTGCGCTCGGTCTTGCCGTAGTAGTTGGCCTTGCGCACCGCCAGCGGGTCGCGGCCCAGGTGGCGGGCGATGTGGTCCATCACCTGCTCGATGGCGACCATCCCCTGCGGGCCGCCGAAGCCGCGGTAGGCGGTGTTGGAGGCGGTGTTGGTCTTGCAGCGGTGGCCGTGCACGGTGGCATCGCCCAGGTAGTAGGCGTTGTCGGAGTGGAACATGGCGCGGTCGACGATCGAACCGGACAGGTCGGGCGAGTAGCCGCAGTTGCCGGCCAGGTCGAAGTTGATGCCGTGCAGGCGCCCGTCGTCGTCGAAGCCCACGTCGTACTCGACGTAGAACGGGTGGCGTTTGCCGGTCATGGTCATGTCTTCGACCCGTGGCAGGCGCATCTTGGTGGGCTGGCCGGTCAGGCGCGCGACCACGGCGCACAGGCACGCCGGGCTGGCGGCCTGGGTTTCCTTGCCACCAAAACCGCCACCCATGCGGCGCATGTCCAGCACCACCTTGTTCATTGGCACGTCGAGTACTTCGGCGACCAGCTTTTGCACTTCGGTGGGGTTTTGCGTGGAGCAGTAGACGATCATGCCGCCGTCTTCGGTGGGCATCACCGAGGAAACCTGCGTTTCCAGGTAGAAGTGCTCCTGGCCACCGATGTGCAGGGTGCCCTGGATGCGGTGCGGGGCACTGGCCAGGGCAGCAGCGGAGTCGCCACGCTGGTGGGTGTGGCTGTCGAGCACGAAGTGCTTCTTGCGCAATGCTTCGACCACATCCAGCACCGGCTCCAGGTCTTCATACTCGACGATGGCGGCCATGGCCGCACGGCGTGCGGTGTCGAGGTCGCGGGCGGCCACGGCGAGCACCGGCTGGCCGAAGAACTCGACCTTGTCGATGGCCAGCAGCGGGTCGCCGGCTACCACCGGGCCGATGTCCTTGAGGCCGGGGATGTCTTCGTGGGTGATGGCGATGCGCACGCCCTCGAAGGCATAGCACGGCGTGGTGTCGATGCGCAGGATGCGCGCGTGGGCGCGGTCTGCGGTGCGTGCATAGACGTGCAACTGGTTGGGGAATTCCAGGCGGTCGTCGATGTACACCGCCTCGCCGGACACATGCTTGTCGGCGCTGTCGTGCTTGACGCTGCGGCCGACCCCGGTGGTCAGGTCCTGGCTGAACAGTTCGGCCATCTCGGCCTGGCTCTTGGCTACGTGATGGTTAGACATAAGCGGTCACCCGGGTTTCGATGTACGGCGTTTGCTGTTCGATGAAGTACTTGCGCAGCAGGTTCTGCGCGGTCAGCAGGCGGTATTCCTTGCTGGCGCGGAAGTCGCTGAGCGGGGTGAAGTCTTCCACCAGGGCCTGGCAGGCACGCTCGATGGCGGCCTGGTTCCACGGCTTGCCGCGCAACGCCGCTTCGCAGGCACGGGCCCGTTTGGGGATTGCCGCCATGCCGCCGAAGGCGATACGCACACCGCTGACCACGCCGTCTTCGATGCTCAGGTTGAAGGCGCCGCACACGGCGGAAATGTCATCGTCCAGGCGCTTGGAGACTTTATAGGCGCGGAACGCCCAATCACTGGTGGCGCGCGGCACGATGATCTTCTCGATGAACTCGCTGTCCTGGCGGGCAGTGATGCGGTAGTCGATGAAGTAGTCTTCCAGCGGCATGACCCGCTGGCGCTCGCCCTGGCGCAGGACGATCTGCGCATCCAGGGCAATCAGCAGGGGTGGCGAGTCGCCGATTGGCGAAGCGTTGCCGATATTGCCGCCCAGGGTGCCCTGGTTGCGGATCTGCAGCGAAGCGAAGCGGTGCAGCAGGGCGCCGAAGTCCGGGTATTCCTCGTTCAGTGCGCCGTAGCAGTCGGTGAGCGGGGTGGCGGCGCCGATTTCCAGGTGGCTGGCGGTTTTCTCGATGCGCTTGAGCTCGGCCACATGGCCGACGTAGATCATCACCGGCAAGGTCTTGTGGAACTGGGTGACCTCCAGGGCCAGGTCGGTGCCGCCGGCCAGCAGCCGCGCCTCGGGGTGCGAGCTGTACAGGTCGGCCAGGTCGGCCACGGTCAGTGGTACCAGGCAGCGCTTGTCGCCGCTGTTCAGCTCGCCGGTCTGGGTTGGCGCAATGGCCTTGAGGCGGCTGATGGTCTGTGCCTGCTGGGCATCGAACTGGTCGCGGCAAGGCTGGCGGCAGCTCTGCTCGGCGGCGTCGAGGATCGGCCGGTAGCCGGTGCAGCGGCACAGGTTGCCGGCCAGGGCTTCCTGGGCCTGGTGCAGGTCGGGGCCGCTGCTGTTCTTCTGCAGGGCGAACAGCGACATGACGAAGCCGGGGGTGCAGAAGCCGCATTGCGAGCCATGGCAATCGGCCATGGCCTGTTGCACGCTGTGCAGCTGGCCTTGGTGCTTGAGGCCTTCGACGCTGATCAGTTGCTTGCCGTGCAGCGACGAAACGAAGGTCAGGCACGAGTTGAGGCTGCGGTAGCGCAGGCTGTCGTTGCCCTGGTCGTCCTGGGTCAGTTCGCCGACCACCACGGTGCAGGCGCCGCAGTCACCACTGGCGCAGCCCTCCTTGGTGCCAGGTTTGCCCAGGTGCTCGCGCAGGTACTGCAGCACCGTCATGTTTGGGTCCAGGGCATGCTCACTACGCAGCTCCTGGTTGACGAGAAACTGGATCACGGGGATGGCCTCGCAATGGTTTTATTGTTGTTGGGCGGACTCTAAGCAAGAGCTGTCCAGCTGGTCAATATTTTTCTGACTCAAAGGTCAAGAAATTGCTCATGTCCAAGCCCGGCCGCACACATTGCCCATATTCCAAGCATAGATCGCGCCGGGTGCCTGGATGCCTTGCAGGTCAAATAAACCGCCAGGCCCCTCTGCGCGATTACCGGCCAAGTACGCTACAATCCGCTCCTTGTGCCCAGTTCAATGATTTTGAAGGAAAACCATGACGTTCAAGGCCCCGGACAGCCTCTCCGAGCAGATTGCCGATTACCTGGCCGAACGCATCATCCGCGGCGAGCTGGCGCCAGGCGAGCGTATCCAGGAGCAGAAGGTCACCCAGGCACTCAACGTCAGCCGCGGCTCGGTGCGCGAAGCGCTGCTGATCCTCGAACGCCGTCACCTGGTGGCGATCCTGCCGCGCCGGGGTGCCCATGTGACCGAGCTCGACGAGCGCAGTGTGCGCAGCCTGTGCGCACTGATGGGCGAGTTCTACATCCTGCTGGGTAACGCGGTTGCGCAAAAATGGCGCACCGATGCCGACCTGCGCCCGTTCCTGGAGATCCAGCAGCGCCTGCAGCGGGCCCATGACCAGCTGGACATCAAGGCCTTCGTCGCCGACAGCTTCGCGGTCATGCGGGCGGCCTATCCGTTCGCCGACAACCCGTTCCTGCAGGAAACCGTGGAAAACCTGCAGCCGGCGATGAGCCGTGCCTACTACCTGTCGCTGGACCAGCGCCAGGCCAACATGATCGATTACCTGGACCTGTTCGCCCGCCTGCTCGACGCCGTGATCGCCCGTGACCTGCCGCGCATTCGCGAGGTGCTCACCGCCTATGGCCAGCGCAGCTGCGAACTGGTGCTGGCGGCGTTGGCCCGAGGCTGACCGATGCGCCTGAAGTGCATTCGCCTGGCCGGGTTCAAGTCGTTCGTCGACCCGACCACGGTCAACTTCCCCAGCAACATGGCGGCCGTGGTCGGCCCCAACGGCTGTGGCAAGTCCAACATCATCGATGCCGTGCGCTGGGTGATGGGCGAGAGTTCGGCGAAGAACCTGCGCGGCGAGTCGATGACCGATGTCATCTTCAATGGCTCCAGTGGCCGCAAACCGGTCAGCCAGGCCAGCATCGAGCTGGTGTTCGACAACAGCGAAACCACCCTGGTCGGCGAATATGCCGCCTACGCCGAGATCTCGATCCGCCGCAAGGTCACCCGCGACGGGCAGAACAGCTACTACCTCAACGGCACCAAGTGCCGCCGGCGAGATATCACCGACATCTTCCTCGGTACCGGCCTAGGGCCGCGCAGCTACTCGATCATCGAACAGGGCATGATCTCCAAGCTGATCGAGGCCAAGCCCGAGGAGCTGCGCAACTTCATCGAGGAAGCCGCCGGCATTTCCAAGTACAAGGAACGCCGCCGTGAAACCGAGAGCCGCATCCGCCGCACCCAGGAAAACCTGGCGCGCCTGACCGACCTGCGCGAAGAGCTGGAGCGCCAGCTGGAGCGCCTGCACCGCCAGGCCCAGGCGGCCGAGAAGTACCGCGAATACAAGGCCCAGGAACGCCAGCTGAAGGCACGCCTGTCGGCCTTGCGCTGGCGCGACCTGGACGAACGGGTGCGCCAGCGCGAGGCGGTGATCGGCGACCAGGATGTGTCCCATGAGGCGCTGGTGGCCGAGCAGCGCAATGCCGATGCCAGCATCGAGCGCCTGCGCGATGGCCATCACGAATTGTCCGAACGCTTCAACCAGGTGCAGGGCCGTTTCTACTCGGTGGCCGGTGACATCGCCCGGGTCGAGCAGAGCATCCAGCACGGCCAGCAGCGCCTGCGCCAGTTGCAGGATGACTTCAAGGAAGCCGAGCGCACGCGCCTGGAAACCGAGTCGCACCTGGGCCACGACCGTAACCTGCTGGCTACCTTGGGCGAAGAGCTGGCCATGCTCGAACCCGAGCAGGAAATGACCCTGGCCGCTGCCGAAGAAGCCACTGCTGCCCTTGAAGAGGCCGAGCTGGGCATGCACGGCTGGCAGGAACAGTGGGACAGCTTCAACAGCCGTTCCGCCGAGCCGCGCCGCCAGGCCGAAGTGCAGCAGGCGCGCCTGCAACAGCTGGAGGCCAGCTTGGAACGCCAGGCCGAGCGCCAGCGCAAGCTGGGCGAGGAGCGTGAACTGCTGGGCAGCGACCCGCAGGATGCGGCCATGCTCGAACTGGCCGAGCAGCTGGCCAGCAGCGAAATGTTGCTTGAAGAGTTGCAGTTGTCGGAAGTGCAGGTGGTCGAGCGCCTGGAAGGCGCGCGTGAGCAACTGCAGCAGGCCACCCAGGCCCAACAGCAGGCGCAGGGCGACCTGCAACGCCTGGGCGGCCGCCTGGCCTCGCTCGAAGCCTTGCAGCAGGCTGCCCTGGAGCCGGGTGCAGGTGCTGCGGACTGGCTGCAGGGCCAAGGCCTGGAGCAACAGCCGCGGCTGGCTGAAGGGTTGCGGGTTGAGCCAGGCTGGGAGCTTGCGGTAGAAACCGTGCTCGGCGCCGACCTGCAGGCTGTGCTGGTGGACGACTTCAGTAACCTCGATTTTGCCGGCCTGGAGCAGGGCGAGTTGCGCTTGCTGCTGGCGAGCGGTACCGGTTCGTCGCTGCCCGGCAGCCTGCTGGAAAAGGTCGAAGGCCGTGTCGACCTGGCGCCCTGGCTGGGCCAGGTCAAGCCCGTGGCAGACCTTGCCCAGGCGCTGGCGCAGCGCGCGTCGCTCGGCGAAGGCCAGAGCCTGGTCAGCCGCGATGGCTACTGGGTTGGCCGACACTTCCTGCGGGTGCGCCGTGGCGGCGAAGCCGAAGGCGGCGTGCTGGCACGCGGCCAGGAGATCGAGCGCCTGGGCCAGGAGCAACTGGAGCAGGAAGCGGCGCTGGAACAGTTGGAACAGCAACTGCAGGCCCTGCGCGAGCAGCAGCTGGACCTTGAAGAACAGCGTGAACAACTGCGCCGTCGCACCCAGGAAGAAAACCGCGTGCATGGCGAGCTGAAGGCCAACCTGTCGGCTGGCCGCGCACGTGCCGAGCAGGTCGAGCTGCGCCGCCGGCGCCTGCAGGAAGAGCTGACCGAACTGGAAGAACAGCGCGCCCTGGAACATGAGCAGCTGGGCGAAGCCCGCCTGCTGCTGCAGGAGGCCCTGGAGCTGATGGCCCAGGACACCGAGCAGCGCGAGCAGTTGATGGCTCGCCGCGACACCCTGCGCGAAAGCCTCGATCGCGTGCGCCAGGAGGCCCGCCAGCACAAGGATCACGCTCACCAGCTGGCTGTGCGCCTGGGCTCGCTGCGCGCGCAGCATGATTCCACCCGCCAGGCCCTGGAGCGTCTTGAGCAGCAGGCCGCGCGCCTGACCGAGCGCCAGGAGCAACTAAGCCTGAACCTGGAGGAGGGCGAGGCCCCGCAGGAAGAACTGCGCCTGAAGCTGGAAGAACTGCTGGAGCGGCGCATGAGCGTCGACGAGGAAATGCGCCAGGCCCGCCTGCACATGGACGAAGCCGACCGCGAACTGCGCGACGCCGAAAAGCGCCGTACCCAGGCCGAGCAGCAGGCCCAGTTGCTGCGTGGCCAGCTGGAACAGCTGCGCCTGGAGTGCCAGGGCCTGGATGTGCGGCGCAAGACCCTGCAGGAGCAGTTGCTGGCCGATGGCTACGACCTGCAAGGCGTGCTCGCCACCCTGGAGGCCGAGGCCAGCGAGCAGGGCACCGAACAGGAGCTGGAGCAGCTCGAGGCGCGTATCCAGCGCCTGGGGGCGATCAACCTGGCGGCCATCGAAGAGTACGAGCAGCAGTCCGAGCGCAAGCGCTACCTGGACGCCCAGGACGCCGACCTGGTCGAAGCCCTGGAGACCCTGGAAAACGTCATTCGCAAGATCGACAAGGAAACCCGCAACCGCTTCAAGGATACCTTTGATCAGATAAATGCCGGATTACAGGCACTTTTCCCAAAAGTTTTCGGTGGTGGCAGCGCTTATCTGGAACTGACGGGCGAAGATCTACTCGATACAGGGGTAACGATCATGGCGCGGCCACCGGGCAAGAAGAACAGCACCATCCATCTGCTGTCCGGCGGCGAGAAGGCACTGACCGCATTGGCGCTGGTGTTTGCCATCTTCAAGTTGAACCCCGCACCGTTCTGCATGCTCGACGAAGTCGACGCGCCGCTGGACGATGCCAACGTCGGGCGCTACGCCCGTCTGGTCAAGGAAATGAGTGAAAGCGTGCAGTTCATCTACATCACCCATAACAAGATTGCCATGGAGATGGCGGATCAATTGATGGGGGTGACCATGCATGAACCGGGCTGTTCACGTCTGGTTGCCGTCGATGTGGAGGAGGCCATGGCCATGGTCGATGCCTGATGCTCGACGATAAGGGCATATTCCGTAGCGAAATGCCCCCGCCATGTGCGACAGACGGTGTAAAGTTGTCTTTGGTCGTGCTAGCTTAATGTCACTCGTTTTTTGCGTGGGTAAAACGCCTGTCAGAACATAGAGTTGGCGCCACGTGTTAAAGGGCTTTGAACCCTTTGTTTTCAAGCATATTTTTATAGAGGCACGGGATTACATGGAAATCGGTCTGCGCGAGTGGCTGATCGTCATCGGCATCATTGTCATTGCCGGGATTCTTTTCGACGGCTGGCGCCGCATGCGCGGCGGGAAAGGCAAGTTGAAATTCCGTCTGGATCGCAGTTATTCCAACCTGCCGGACGAAGAGGGCAATGCCGAAGTGCTTGGCCCTTCGCGGGTGCTGGATACCCACAAGGAGCCTGAGCTGGACGAAAGCGACCTGCCGTCGCTCAGTGCTTCTGCGCGTGATCGCGAGCGCGAGCCCAAGCCGGCCAAGGCTGCCAAGCGTGGCAAGCGCGCCACCGCTGCTGCGGATGCACAGCAGGGCGACCTGAACCTGAGCGCCGAGCCACGCGAGCCCGACCTGTTTGCCGACAGCGATGACGACTTTGCCGCGGAAAACACCCGCAGCAACGGTGCGGCGCCTGCCAGCAGCAGCGTCAAGGAGCTGCCGCCGGCCGAGGAAGTGCTGGTGATCAGCGTCATCTCCCGCGACGAGGGTGGCTTCAAGGGGCCGGCGCTGCTGCAGAACATTCTGGAAAGCGGCCTGCGCTTCGGCGAAATGGACATCTTCCACCGTCACGAGAGCATGGCCGGTCACGGCGAGGTGCTGTTCTCCATGGCCAACGCCGTCAAGCCCGGCGTGTTCGACCTGGACGACATCGACCACTTCAGCACCCGCGCGGTGAGCTTCTTCCTCGGCCTGCCGGGCCCACGTCATCCGAAGCAGGCCTTCGACGTGATGGTGGCTGCGGCGCGCAAGCTGGCGCACGAACTGAACGGTGAGCTCAAGGACGACCAGCGCAGTGTGCTGACCGCCCAGACCATCGAGCACTACCGCCAGCGCATCGTCGAGTTCGAGCGCCGTGCGCTGACCCAGAAGCGCTGACAGATCCAGACGAAAGAGCAGCCTGAGGGCGTGCTGGTCGGTTCAGGTGTTGTTATCGCCTGTGCCGGCCTCTTCGCGGGTAAACCCGCTCCCACAGGGACACCACAAACCTCAAGGGCTGTGATGTCCCTGTGGGAGCGGGTTTACCCGCGAAGAGGCCGGCACAGGCAATAAATACCTTAAGCCCCCGGCACCCACCCCCAGGCTGCTCTTTTGCTTTGCAAGAGAAGACAAATCCCATGACCGCCGAAACCCGTATCCACGAACTGCGTGCCGAGCTCGACCAGCACAACTACCGCTACTACGTGCTCGATGAGCCAAGCGTGCCCGATGCCGAATACGACCGCCTGTTCAACGAGCTCAAGGCGCTTGAAGCCGAACACCCGCACCTGGTAACTCCCGACTCGCCCACCCAGCGCGTGGGTGGCGAAGCCCTGGCTGCGTTCAGCCAGGTACGCCACGAAGTGCCCATGCTCAGCCTGGGCAACGCCTTCGAAGAAGCAGACTTGCGTGAGTTCGGCCGCCGCGTGGTAGACGGCCTCGACCAGCCCGGTGCGGTCGACTACAGCTGCGAGCCCAAGCTCGACGGCCTGGCCGTGAGCTTGTTGTACCGCGACGGCCAGTTGGTGCAGGGCGCCACCCGTGGCGACGGCACCACTGGCGAAGACATCAGTGCCAACGTGCGTACCGTGCGCAACATCCCGCTCAAGCTGCAAGGCGAGGGATGGCCGGCGGTGCTGGAGGTGCGCGGCGAGGTGTACATGAGCAAGGCCGGTTTCGACCGGCTCAACGCCGCCCAGGCCGAAGCCGGTGGCAAGACCTTCGCCAACCCGCGCAACGCCGCCGCCGGCAGCCTGCGTCAGCTGGACTCGAAAATCACCGCCAGCCGCCCGCTGGAATTCTGCTGCTATGGCGTCGGCCAGGTGTCCGCGAGCATCGGCGACAGCCACATCGGCATCCTCGAGCAGCTCAAGGCCTGGGGCCTGCCGATCAGTCGCGAACTCAAGCATGCCGCTGGCATCGAAGAATGCCTGGCCTACTACCGCGACATCGGCGAGCGACGCAACAGCCTGCCCTACGAAATCGACGGCGTGGTGTTCAAGGTCAACAGCCTGGCCGCCCAGCGTGAACTGGGCTTCCGCGCCCGTGAGCCGCGCTGGGCGATCGCCCACAAGTTCCCGGCCATGGAAGAACTGACCGAGGTGCTGGATGTCGAGTTCCAGGTCGGCCGCACCGGCGCGGTAACGCCCGTGGCACGCCTGAAGCCGGTCAAGGTCGCCGGTGTGACCGTGTCCAACGCCACCCTGCACAACATGGACGAAATCGCCCGCCTGGGCCTGCGCATTGGCGACACGGTGATCATCCGCCGCGCCGGTGATGTGATTCCGCAGGTGATGCAGGTGGTGCTGGAGCGCCGCCCGGAAGATGCGCGCCCGGTGCAGGTGCCGAGCGAATGCCCGGTATGCGGCTCGCAGGTCGAGCGTACCCAGCTGGTCAAGCGTAGCAAGGGCAAGGAAACCACCAGCGAGGGTGCGGTGTACCGCTGCGTCGGTCGCCTGGCCTGTGGCGCCCAGCTCAAACAGGCGATCATCCACTACGTGTCACGCCGCGCCATGGACATCGACGGCCTGGGCGAGAAGAGCGTCGAGCAGCTGGTGGACGAAGGCCTGATCGGCTCGCCAGCCGACCTGTACAAGCTGGAATTCGACCAGATCGTCGGCCTGGAAGGTTTTGCCGAAGTGTCCAGCAAGAAGCTGCTGGATGCCATCGAAGCCAGCAAGCGCCCGGGCCTGGCGCGCTTCATCTACGCCCTGGGCATCCCGGACGTAGGCGAGGAGACCGCCAAGGTGCTGGCCCGCTCGCTGGGCAGCCTGGCGCGCGTGCAGCAAGCGCTGCCGCAAGTGCTCACCTACCTGCCGGACATCGGCCTGGAGGTGGCGTACGAGATCCACAACTTCTTCGAGGACGAGCACAACCGCAAGGTCATCAAGCAGTTGCTCGACAGCGGCATGCAACTGCAGGACGAAGGCGAGCTGGCTGCCGAATTCGCCGCCAGCACCACCCTGGCCGGCATGATCGCCAAGCTCGACATCGCCTCGGTTGGCCCGACCGGTGCCGAGAAGCTGGTGGCCAAGCTCGACAGCCTGGACAAGATCATCGCCGCCGACGGCATCGACCTGCGCCAGGCCCTGGCGGCCAAGCAGGCCGAAGCCGTGCGCGAGTTCTTCAAGGATGAAGCCAACCAGAAGCTGGCCCGGGACATCGAGGCACAGTTGCTGGCGTTCGGCATGCACTGGAGCAGCGAGAAGAAAGTCGCCGAAGGCTTGCCGCTGGCCGGCCAGACCTGGGTGCTGACCGGCACCCTGGAACGCATGAGCCGTGATATCGCCAAGGAAAAGCTGGAAAGCCTGGGGGCCAAGGTGGCGGGTTCGGTTTCCGGCAAGACCCACTGCGTGGTGGCGGGGCCGGGGGCAGGGTCCAAGCTGGCCAAGGCCAGCGAGTTGGGCGTGAAGGTACTTGATGAAGATGCCTTCGTCACCTTCCTGGGCGAGCAGGGCATCGCTGTCTAACGCCCTGCGCAATCCCCTGTGGCTTGCGCGGTCCTTGTGGGAGCGGGCATGCCCGCGAACACGGGCGAAGCCCGTGCCATCCACCGCGGCGCCTGCTTCGCGGGTGAACCCGCTCCCACAGGTCCTGCGCTGGTCTTGCTGTCAGCGCTAACCCTGTAGGAGCGGGTTCACCCGCGAATTGGCAGCTCCAGGCCACCCCGGCCCGGACAAGTCATTGAGAAATGATGACTTTTTCTCCTCCAGAGGTTGTATCTGCCCCCAAGACCGGTACAATGGCGCCACTCGCTGTTCAGCGAGCCTTGTAGTGGTGGCCCCATCGGTCCCCCCGCATTGATTACCCGTTAACCTGGTCAGGCCCGGAAGGGAGCAGCCATAGCGGGAACATCGAGTGCCGGGGTGTGGCTGGTGGGGCCGCCTCCATTTCAGGTCCTTGAATTTTCAAGGATTCCTCGCATTACCCTACTCGACTTCTCCTCAAGCGCATTGAGAAGCTACGCGAACGAGGTTTTCAGAAAAGAGCCCTCGCTGATAAACGTAGACTTTCCCGCCCGTGTCCCCTTTGAACGTCTCGATCACATTGTCTGCCGCAACAGGGCTGCTCAGGATCACGCGATAGCTTCGGCTCGTATGGGTAACGTTCGGCGATTGCTGATTCTCTTGCAACTTCTGCATGACGCAGGCGGAAAAAGCTTCTGGAGATTTCGCGGTCAGCAACTCCTTTGTCGGCTGGTTAGGCGCGGATGCGCACCCCGCCAGCAGCGTGAGAGTGAAGGAGGCAGCAGCAAGAGGCAGAAAGCGCATCAGACGGTTCCAGATTTGAGTTCAGGCGCTATTTTCCATTTCATTTGGCTGATAGAAAACGGGCAAATATCGATATTACCTATCATCGATCTTGATGAGTGACGGGCGCCTCGCAGGCGAGCACAGCGAATTCAAGGTCAACGGAAGCCATACATCATGTATGGCTTCAACTATGGAAAAGGCCGCGTCGCGGCATCGTCAGGAATGTACAGACCTCAGGCCGAGCGTTGCGCTGTGCGGCAGATGCCTTTACAGGTTGTACTTCTCATCGATCCTGCGTTTGTCGAGCGTGTAGCGTTTGAGGTCGATCGAGTCGGATTCCAGCTTGGCATCGAGTTCGTCCATGTCGTGCTTTTTCAGCGTTGCAACATGGGCTTTGCTGGCTTGGTAGTTGATCATCTCTGCAGCGTCATGCCCACTCACCGGGTCCCACAGAATGGAAAGCGGCCAGAACAGCAGGTTCACCACACCAAAGCCATATGCGCGACCGTAGAACGAACCACCACCTGGAAGCAGGCCAAGGCCGGCAGCAAGCCCTGGGCTTTTTTCTTCAACCGCGAGGTTTCTGGCGCGATAGCTGGCAAGTTCCGACTCTTGGGCCGAATTGAGGCCGGTAGCACAACCAGTGGTCAGCGCTATCAGTGCGGCAGCGGTCAGATTTCGAATTGTGGACATGCAACATTTCCTGAGTGTAAGTACTGTTCTCGGCGCACGGCTTGGCGCGGAGGCGCGTAACTCTACACTGAGTAGTGGCACATTGATATCGTATTGCCATTACTCTATTCAGATGATGATGCATCCAAATGGTGGTTTTATCCTGGCCGCTTAAAGGCAACTGTTGAACTGCCCTGTTTTTTCCCATGCCCCGCCGCCGACAGCTTCATCAGCCGCTGGAATTTCGGGCATTCCAGATGATCTTCCTCAGGGCACTGCGCCGCATGCCGCAGGCCCTTGCTCATCGCCTGCAAGCGCCTGATCCGTGCATCCAGTTCGTTGGCCTTGGCGATCAGCATCTGCCGGTCGACCTGCAGGTCCACCAGCATTGCTCCCACTTCATCCAGCGAAAACCCCGCAGCCTGGCCCAGGGCGATCAACGCCAGCCGGTCTGCAACATCGGCTGCGAACTGCCGCCGCTGGCCAGGCCCGGCGAGTGACTTGAGCAGGCCTTTCTTCTCGTAGTAGCGCAGCGTCGAGGCGGGTACGCCTGTGCGTTTGGCGACGTCGGCAATGTCCATTTCGGGCCCTTGACTTGAAGTTGACTTCAACTTCTATGCTGCGCGGCATGGTGATGACCGTCAATCTTCGAGGGCTTGTTCAATGACGTTTACTGCGATGTTTTCCGCTGCTTTGCCAATTGGTATCGGTGCCACGATGGTGATGGACTTGTGGGGGCTGCTGCTGAGGCGGATGGGTGTCGCCACGCTGAACTTCGCCATGGTCGGGCGTTGGGCGGGGCATTTACTGCACGGGCGTGTGCGGCACCAGGCGATTGCCAAGGCGGAACCGGTGCGGCATGAGCTGGCGTTGGGATGGGGGATTCATTACGCCATCGGCGTGCTGTTCGCGATGCTGCTGGTCATGATCGTGGGGGAGGGCTGGTTGCTGGCACCTACATTGTTGCCTGCGCTGGTTGTTGGTGTGGTGACGGTCGTGGCGCCTTTGTGCTTCATGCAACCGGCGATGGGTGCGGGGTTCTTTGCGTCGAGGACGCCGACGCCTGCGCGCAACTGCCTGAAGAGCCTGGCCACGCATTCTGTGTTTGGCGTGGGGATGTTCTTGAGTGCGGGTTTGGTTGCGGCTGTGTGAGAGCGACATTCCTCAAGACGAGCAATCGGTAGCAGTAATGCGATCTGCTTTCAGGATGCTTCCTACAACGGTCAGGGCAATTTCCCGCTTTTTCTGTAGGAGGTGTCGAAATATCCTACGCACTGCGTCGACTCCCGTCTGATTGTCCCGGGAATCACCACCCACTAGGCTTTTGCGGTCGCTGTCGGTTCAGCGATCGGGTGTGGAAGCCTGGGGTGTGGTGGCTGTCGTCATGACAGTTGTACGTGGGAGGCCTCCGGCCTGCCGGGCTCACCATACCCCTGGTCTTCCACCCCGCGTACAACTGTCGCCCTACGTGTGGAAGCGAAAGGGTGTTCTCAGCCCGGTATGGTGAACCCATGAAAAAACTAGTCCCCGATCCACCCCACGTCTTCGAGCTTCCCCAAGGTAAATCCCTTTCCCGCGCCATCAGCGAAGGCATCGTGCCGATGGAGTTCGCGTTGATGAATGTCACCCACTATCTGATGTTTGCCTATAGCGACAGCCGGCGGGCGCTGGAGCGTATCCAGGACGAGGAGACGCGGCAGTTGCTGGAGCACGGGTTGCGGGCCATGCAGATTGCCTGGGGGCAGGCGGATGCTGTGGCACTGGCAGTTGAGCGTAGAAGCCAGTGAAGTCGGCCTTGGAGTAAGTAGAGATAGCAGGGATATCAATTAACCCTGTGGGAGCGGGTTTACCCGCGAAGAACGCGACGCGATGGATGGCACCGGCTTTGCCGGTGTTCGCGGGTGAACCCGCTCCCACAGCGGGCGTGCAAGCTTCGGGCGGGTTTGTCTTTCATCAGGTATGCGTGGCTCAGGGGCGAGCCACAGACATGGGTTCTTGGTTGCCCATCCCCCCATACCGCTGCACAATCTGCTCGATCTCCCCCGACTGCTTCATCCGCACCAGTGCCCGCAGCAGCCCTTGGGTCGGTATCGCCGGGTCATTGCGTACCATGCACCCCAGGTCCTGGTCCTCTAGCACCGCCAGCGCCTGCAATTGCTGCTCGGCGGGCAGACCCTGGTTGAACCACTGCAACGACAGCTGGTTGCTTACCGCATGCCGATAGCGCCCGGCTTGCAGCTTCTGCAGCACCAGCAACTGGCTGCGGCTGTCCTCGCGGTGCAGGCGGCCCTGGTCGAGCAGCGGTTGCAAGGTCGAATAGGTGTAGCCAAGCACTGTGCCGATCGCCTGGGCAGGCAGTTGCTCCGGGGGCAGCGGAGTACTGTCGCCAGCGCGGCCTACCAGCAGGTCTCGCTGGTGCAGCAGCGGGATGCTCCAGACAAAATCCCCCGGCCGATCATTGAACCACTGGGTGCTGACATAGCAGCGCACATCTATATCACCGCTGTTCATCGCCTCCTGCAGGCGCAGGCGGGCCATGACGTGGTATTCGGGGCGTACGCCCACCTCCTTGGCCAAGGCCTGCATCAGGTCGTACAGCAAACCTTCTACCGGCTGGTCGCTTTCGATGCGCACCAGCGGCATGCTCCAGCTCTCGGCGACAGAAAAACGCAACACGGGCTGTTCAGCCTGGCTGTAGGTGCTCCACAGCAGCAACAGGGCCAGCAGTCTTCGCAAAGGCAATCCTCCCTGGATGGCGCGCCAGTTTCAAAGCTTAGACGACTTGCGCAGGGTGCAATTTTGCCCCCGCTCCGCTAGCATTAGCGATCTTCCGCTCGATCAGGCTACGATGGTTTTTCGATGAGTTATCAGGTTCTTGCACGTAAATGGCGTCCGCGCTCGTTCCGCGAAATGGTCGGCCAGACCCATGTGCTCAAGGCCTTGATCAATGCCTTGGACAACCAGCGCCTGCACCATGCCTACCTGTTCACCGGTACCCGGGGTGTGGGCAAGACCACCATCGCCCGTATCATCGCCAAGTGCCTGAACTGCGAAACCGGCATCACCTCCACGCCCTGCGGCACCTGCTCGGTGTGCCGGGAGATCGACGAAGGCCGTTTCGTCGACCTGATCGAGATCGACGCCGCCAGCCGCACCAAGGTCGAGGACACCCGCGAACTGCTCGATAACGTGCAGTACGCCCCGAGCCGTGGGCGCTTCAAGGTCTACCTGATCGACGAAGTGCACATGCTCTCGACACACTCGTTCAACGCCTTGCTCAAGACGCTGGAAGAGCCGCCGCCCTACGTCAAGTTCATCCTCGCCACCACCGACCCGCAGAAACTGCCGGCCACCATCCTGTCGCGCTGCCTGCAGTTCTCGCTGAAGAACATGAGCCCGGAGCGGGTGGTCGAGCACCTCAGCCATGTTCTGGCTGCCGAGAACGTGCCGTTCGAGCCAGATGCCCTGTGGCTGCTGGGGCGCGCGGCCGATGGTTCGATGCGCGACGCCATGAGCCTGACCGACCAGGCCATCGCCTTTGGCGAAGGCAAGGTATTGGCCGCCGATGTGCGGGCCATGCTCGGCAGCCTCGATCATGGTCAGGTTTACGGGGTGCTGCAGGCGCTGCTCGAAGGTGATGCCCGGGCCTTGCTCGAGGCCGTGCGCAACCTGGCCGAGCAGGGGCCGGACTGGGCTGGCGTGCTGGCCGAGATGCTCAATGTGCTGCACCGCGTGGCCATTGCCCAGGCGCTGCCGGAAGCGGTGGACAACGGCCAGGGCGACCGTGAGCGGGTGCTGGCGCTGGCCTCGGCATTGCCAGCCGAGGATGTGCAGTTCTATTACCAGATGGGCCTGATCGGCCGCCGTGACCTGCCCTTGGCGCCGGATCCGCGCGGTGGTTTCGAAATGGTCCTGCTGCGCATGCTGGCGTTCCGCCCGGCCGACACCGACGACGCGCCGAAGCCGGTACTAAAGCCAGTGGGGATCAGCCAGGCCACAGCTGATCCTGCAACACCGGTGGCAGTGCCGGCGGTTGCCGTGGCGCCGCCGGCCGCTGCTGTCGTGGAGCCTGTTGCACCGGTTGCCGCGCAACAAGTGCAGGCGCCCGCACCGGTCGAGCCAGCGCCACAGCCGGTTGTCGAGCCTGTGGTGGCGGCTGAACCTGCACCGGTCAGCGAACCTGAGCCAGCACCAGAACCCGTGGCAGAGGTGGTTGACCTGCCATGGGAAGAGCCCGCGCCAGCGCCCGCACCGGTAGTGGCCGAGCCTGCGCCGGCTCCTGCTCCTGCACCGGCCGCTGCACCCACGCCGGCACCTGCCGCCCCGGCACACGACGACGAGCCACCCTTTGACCCGTCCGCTTATGCCGCAGTAGGCATGGACCGCGACGATGAACCGCCCCTGGACGAAGACTATTACGGCGGCGAAAGCGACCCGGTCGGCTTCAGCTACCTGGACGAACTGGCCGAACACGTCCAGGAAGAAGCACCCAAGCCGGCAGCCGAACCGCTGCCCGCAGCCAAGCCGGCCACCGGCCTGGCCCTGCAATGGCTGGAATTATTCCCACAGTTGCCTGTATCCGGGATGACAGGCAACATCGCGGCAAACTGTACGTTGATTGCCGCCGATGGCGACGACTGGCTGCTGCACTTGGACCCTGGCCAGGGTGCGCTGTTCAACGCCACCCAGCAGCGGCGCCTTAACGAAGCGCTCAACCAGCACCTGGGGCGAACGCTGAACCTGCGCATCGAGCTGATCCTGCCCGAGCAGGAAACCCCGGCCCAGGCGGCGGCGCGCAAACGCGCCGAGCGCCAGCAGGACGCAGTCACCTCGATCGAGCAGGATCCGTTGATCCAGCAGATGATCAAGTTGTTCGGCGCCAAGGTGCGGCAGGATACTATTGAGCCTGTAGAAGCCCTGGTTAATCAGGGCCAGTAACGGATAACCATGCGGCCGGCCCGGTGCCGGGCCGCATCACATGACCCAATCGAGGTATACCCCCATGATGAAAGGTGGCATGGCCGGCCTGATGAAGCAGGCCCAGCAGATGCAGGAAAAGATGCAGAAGATGCAGGAAGAGCTGGCCAACGCCGAAGTCACCGGCCAGTCCGGTGGTGGCCTGGTGAGCGTGGTGATGACCGGTCGTCACGACGTCAAGCGTGTCAGCATCGACCAAAGCCTGATGTCGACTGATGAAGACGACAAGGAAGTGCTGGAAGACCTGATCGCCGCCGCGCTGAACGACGCCGTGCGCAAGGTCGAGCAGAACAGCCAGGACAAGATGGGCAGCATGACCGCCGGCATGCAGCTGCCGCCGGGCTTCAAGATGCCGTTCTAAGGGCATTTGCGTTATCGAAAACCGCCGCTGATGACAGCGGCGTTTTTTTTTACAGAGATTTCAACCCAGGCGCGGTCTGTTTTTTGTGGGAGCGGCCTTGTGTCGCGAAAGGGCTGCGCAGCAGCCCCGGCAATTCACGCTGCGAGGCTGAAATCCCGGGGCCGCTTCGCGCCCCTTTCGCGACACAAGGCCGCTCCCACAAAAAAGCGGACCGCGTAGGTCGCATGGCTGATTTGACGCCACTGCCCCCGCTGGGTATAAACCGCCTCTTATTGATTTGTCAGGCCTTTCCCATGAGCTTCAGCCCTCTCATCCGCCAACTGATCGATGCCCTGCGAATTCTCCCGGGTGTCGGCCAGAAAACCGCCCAGCGCATGGCCCTGCAACTGCTCGAACGTGACCGCAGCGGCGGCCTGCGCCTGGCCCAGGCCTTGACCCAGGCCATGGAGGGGGTTGGGCATTGCCGTCAGTGCCGCACCCTGACCGAGCAGGAGCTGTGCCCGCAATGCGCCGACACGCGCCGTGACGATACCCAGTTGTGTGTGGTCGAAGGGCCGACCGATGTGTATGCAGTGGAGCAGACCGGCTACCGTGGCCGCTACTTCGTGCTCAAGGGCCACTTGTCGCCGCTGGACGGGCTGGGGCCTGAGGCGATCGGGATTCCGCAGCTGATGGCGCGGATCGAGGAGCAGGGCACCTTCACCGAGGTGATCCTGGCGACCAACCCGACGGTGGAAGGGGAGGCGACGGCGCATTACATTGCCCAGTTGCTGAGCGAGAAGGGCCTGGTGGCGTCGCGGATTGCCCATGGCGTGCCGCTGGGCGGCGAGCTGGAGCTGGTGGATGGTGGGACCTTGGCCCATGCGTTTGCGGGGCGTCGGCCGATTTCGCTCTGATCGAGAATTGTTGGGGCCGCTTTGCGGCCCATCGCCGGCAAGCCAGCTCCCACAGGGTTGCCGCAGGGCTGATGGCAGCGCCGTACTTGTGGGAGCTGGCTTGCCGGCGATAGGGCGCAAAGCGCCCTCGAATACTCAGTATTCGCTGAGCGAAAACTCGGTCAGGCAGAAAGTCGGTACCCCGGCCGCCTGCAGCCGGCGCGACCCGTCCAGCTCCGGCAGATCGATGATCGCCGCCGCCTCGAACACCTGCGCACCGGTCCGGCGCACCAGGTTGGCCGCTGCCAGCAGCGTACCGCCAGTAGCAATCAAGTCATCGAAGATCAACACCGAATCCCCTTCGCACAGGCTGTCGGCATGCACTTCCAGGAAGGCTTCGCCGTACTCGGTCTGGTAACCCTCGCTCAGCACGTCAGCCGGCAGCTTGCCCTGCTTGCGGAACAGGATCAGTGGCTTGTTCAGTTGGTGGGCGATGATCGAGCCGATCAGGAAGCCCCGCGCGTCCATGGCGCCGATGTGGCTGAACTCGGCTTCGACATAGCGTTCGATGAACTGGTCGGCCACATAGCGCAGCCCGCGCGGCGACTGGAACAGCGGGGTGATATCGCGGAAGATCACGCCCGGTTTGGGGAAGTCCACTACCGGGCGGATCAGGGCTTTGAGGTCGAAGGCGTCGCTGTGCATTGTTGCGGGTATCCTGGGAAAACGAATGCCCAAGTATACCCGCTAAACGCCGGCCTCAGGCCTCCATTGCGCCACCGGCCAGCGCGCACAGCTGGATCGGGTCGAGAATGTGCACTTCCTTGCCTTCGGCACGGATCAGGCCATTCTGCTGGAAGCGGGTGAACACCCGCGACACGGTTTCCACCGCCAGGCCCAGGTAGTTGCCGATTTCGTTGCGCGACATGCTCAGGCGGAACTGGTTGGCCGAATAGCCGCGGGCGCGGAAGCGCGCCGAGAGGTTGACCAGGAAGGTGGCAATACGCTCGTCAGCGGTCTTTTTCGACAGCAGCAGCATCATCTGCTGGTCGTCGCGGATTTCCCGGCTCATTACCCGCATCAGCTGGCGGCGTAGCTGCGGCAGCTGCACCGACAGCTCGTCGAGGCGCTCGAACGGGATTTCGCACACCGAGGTGGTTTCCTGGGCCTGTGCCGACACCGGGTAGGCTTCGGTGTCCATGCCCGACAGGCCGACCAGCTCGCTGGGCAGATGGAAGCCGGTGATCTGCTCTTCGCCGCTGTCGCTGAGGCTGAAGGTTTTCAGCGCGCCGGAACGTACCGCGTAGACCGAGCCGAAATTGTCGCCCTGGCGGAACAGGAACTCGCCTTTTTTCAACGGCCGCCCACGCTTGACGATTTCATCCAGTGCATCCATGTCTTCCAGGTTGAGCGACAGAGGCAGGCACAGGGGGGCCAGGCTGCAGTCCTTGCAATGGGCCTGGTTGTGTGGGCGCAGTTTGACTGGCTCGGACATTTTCATTCGATCCTTGTGGGAAAGCACACATAAGACGTAAGGGTAACTCACGGCGTAGGTTGTAGGCCAGCGTGCGCTGTTGTGGTGCGAACTGGCCGGGCCCCGGCGGGTGTGCGCCGGGGCCTTCGCTGTGCCCATGGTGTGCCTGGCAAGGAACTTTGTCCATGCGGTTGAACGACTCGGTTCAGATCACCCGCGAGAAGCGCTGGCGGTTGTGCATCGCCAGGTAGGCGTCGAACACCATGCATACCGAACGCGCCAGCAGGCGGCCGGCCGGCAGGATGCGGATGCCTTTGTCGTCCAGGCGGATCAGGCCGTCGCGCTGCAAGGTCAGCAGTTCTGGCCAGAGGTCGTTGAAGTAGCCGCGAAAATCGATGGTGAAGGCCTGTTCGATCGGCTCGAAATCCAGCTCGAAATGGCAGATCAGTTGCTGGATCACTGCCCGGCGGATGCGGTCGTCGTGGTTGCACACCAGGCCGCGCTGGGTAGCCAGCTGGGCGTTGGACAGGCTGTCCTGGTAGGTGTTGAGGTCGCTGCTGTTCTGGCAGTACAGGTCGCCGATCTGGCTGATGGCCGAAACGCCCAGGCCGATCAGGTCACAGTGCCCATGGGTGGTGTAACCCTGGAAGTTGCGCTGCAGGGTGCCTTCTTCCTGGGCGATGGCCAGCTCGTCGTCGGGCAGGGCGAAGTGGTCCATGCCGATGTAGCGGTAGCCGGCTGCGGTCAGCTGGTCGATGGTGGCGTGCAGCATCTCCAGCTTGGCGGCCGCGCTGGGCAGGTCATTGCTGTCGATGCGCCGTTGCGGCATGAAGCGCTCGGGCAGGTGGGCGTAGTTGAACACCGACAGGCGGTCGGGTTGCAGGCGGATCACTTCTTCGACGGTGCGGGCAAAGCCTTCCGGGGTTTGCTTGGGCAGGCCGTAGATCAGGTCGAGGTTGATCGAGCGGAACTGCAAGGTGCGCGCGGCTTCGATCAGGGTGCGGGTCTGCTCCAGGCTCTGCAGGCGGTTTACCGCGCGCTGCACGGCCGGGTCGAGGTCCTGCACGCCCAGGCTGACGCGGTTGAAGCCCAGTTCGCGGAGCAGGCCCATGGTCGACCAGTCGGCTTCGCGCGGGTCGATCTCGATGCCGTAGTCGCCGGAGTCGTCGTCCAGCAGGTGGAAGTGCTGGCGCAGGGTGGCCATCAGCTGGCGCAGTTCCACATGGCTGAGGAAAGTTGGCGTGCCGCCGCCGAAATGCAGTTGCTCGACACGCTGTTTAGGGTCGAGGTGGCAGGCGATCAGCTGGATTTCCTGCTCCAGGCGCTGCAGGTAGGGCGCGGCGCGGCCGCGGTCCTTGGTGATGACCTTGTTGCAGGCGCAGTAGTAGCAGATGTTGGCGCAGAACGGCACATGCACGTACAGCGACAGCGGGCGCGCGGCCCGACGGCTTTCGCGCAGGGCGTGGAGCAGGTCGAACGAGCCCACTTCGCTGTGCAGTTGCACGGCGGTCGGGTAAGAGGTGTAGCGTGGTCCGGCCAGGTCGTAACGGCGGATCAGGTCGGTATCCCAACGAAGGTCGTCGAGCATGAGGGCGGTCCCCGGAAAGAGCAGCAGTGCCCCGGAGTCTATGGCCGTCTGTAGGAATCTGTGTTGATTTGTATCAAGGGCATTGGGGCTGCTCTGCAGCCCTTCGCGGGCTTGCCCGCTCCCACAGGGGTACACATGATCCTGTGGGAGCGGGCATGCCCGCGAAGGGTCGCAAAGCGGCCCCCATCAATGCCCCATCAACCAATGCTGGTGCGGTCCAGGCATGGTCCAGATACCAAACAGCATCACCAGCACCCCGCCAGCCACCCGCACACTGCGTCTTTTCAACAAAATGTTTACTCGCTCCGCGGCTAATCCGGTAGCCAGCAATACCGGCCAGGTCCCCACGCCGAAAGCCAGCATCAGCGCCGCGCTGTACCCGGCATTGCCTTGGCTGGCCGCCCACAGCAAGGTGCTGTACACCAACCCGCACGGTAACCACCCCCACAGGGCCCCCAGCAACAACGCCCGAGGCACGCTGGACACCGGCAGCAAGCGCGACGCCAGCGGCTGGATATGCCGCCACAGCCCCCGGCCCAGCGCCTCGATGCGGGTCAGCCCGCTCCACCAGCCGGCCAGGTACAACCCCATGGCGATCAGCAGCAGCGCCGCCACCACCCGCAGTGCCAGCGCCGCCGGGCTGCTGGCCACGGCCCAGCCGGCCAGGCCCAGCAGCAGGCCGGCACAGGCATAACTGAGAATGCGCCCAAGGTTGTACGCCAGCAGCAGGCGCAAGCGCCGGCCACGTTGTTCGGGTGGTATGGCAAGGGTCAGCGCGCCCATCAGGCCGCCGCACATGCCCAGGCAGTGGCCGCCGCCGAGCAGGCCGAGGACCAACGCCGAGCCCAGCAGAGGCAGCAGGTCAGGCACGGGGCGGGTTTTCCTTGTCGGTGTCGGCCTTGCTGTCGTCAGGTTTCACCGCCGCCTGATGGCGCGGGTCCTGGTCGTCGAACAGGATGCTGTGGGCAGGGCTTTCCAGGTCGTCGTACTGGCCGCTGTCCACCGCCCAGAAGAAGATGTACACGGCCACGCCGACCAGCAGCAGGGCTGCGGGGATCATGACATAGAGTGCGGGCATGACGACTTCCTCCCGGGCAGGGGCGCTTCGTTCGCTGGTAGGCCCGATGCCAGGGGCAGGCGGGTCAGGCGCAGGGCGTTGAGTACCACGATCAGTGAACTGACCGACATGCCGATGGCTGCCCAAACCGGGGTGATCCAGCCAAGCGCGGCGAACGGTAACATCAGGCCATTATACAAGGTCGCCCACAGCAGGTTCTCGAGGATGTTGCGGCGGGTGCGGCGGGCCAGCTCGAAGGCCTGTACCAGCGCCTGCAGGCGGTTGGACAGCAGCACGGCGTCGGCGCTGGTCTTGGCCAGGTCGGTGGCGCTGCCCATGGCAATGCTGATGTCGGCGGCGGCCAGTACCGGCACGTCGTTGACCCCGTCACCCAGCATCAGCACCTTGCGCCCGGCCGCCTGCAGTGCCTTCAGCCGGTCCAGTTTGTCGTCCGGGCGCAGGCCGCCGATGGCCTGGTCGATGCCCAGCTGCGCGGCCACTTCGGCAACCATCGGCGAGCTGTCGCCCGACAGCAGCAGCGTGCGCCAGCCACGGACCTTGCAGGCCGCCAGCAGGGCAGGGGCATCGTCGCGCAGGCGGTCGTCCAGGCCGAACCAGGCCAGCGGGCCCTGGCGGTCGCCCAGCAGCAGCCACTGGCCGCGCGGCTCTGGCACACCGGGGATTTCCGCGCCGCTCAGGGCGCAGACGAAGGTGGCCTGGCCAATGCGCAGGCGCTGGCCTTCGACCAGCCCTTCCAGGCCCAGGCCCGGCACGGTCTGCACGTCGTCAGCAGGCGTGGCGGTGCGGCCGAAGGCACGGGCGATGGGGTGTTCGGAGCGGTTCTCCAGCGCTGCGGCCAGGGCCAGGCAGCGGTCGGCGGGCAGGCTGCCGAGCGGGCGAATGCTGCGCAAGGTCAGGCGGCCCTCGGTCAGCGTGCCGGTCTTGTCGAAAATCACCGTGTCGATCTGGTTCAGGCCTTCCAGCACATGGCCACGGGTGACCAGCAGGCCGAGCTTGTGCAAGGTGCCGGTGGCCGCAGTAAGCGCCGTTGGCGTGGCCAGGGACAGCGCGCAAGGGCAGGTCGCTACCAGCATGGCCAGCACGATCCAGAACGCCCGCGCCGGGTCCAGGTGCCACCACCACAGGCCGATGGCCGCGGCGGCCAGCAGCGAGAACAGCAGGAACCACTGCGAGGCCCGGTCGGCGATTTCGGCCAGGCGTGGTTTTTCGGTCTGGGCGCGTTCCAGCAGGCGGACGATGGCCGACAACCGCGAGTCGTGGCCGAGGGCTTCGACTTCTACGTTCAGGGTGCTTTCGACGTTCAGGGTACCGCCGGTGACCCGCTCGCCGACCCGCCGTGGTTGCGGCAGGTATTCACCGGTCAGCAACGATTCATCGACGCTGGAGCGGCCTTCGACGATGCGCCCGTCGGCGGGGATTACCGCGCCTGGCAGCACCTGCACCGTGTCACCGCGCTGCAGTTCGCTGAGCAGGATGCGCTCGCTGCGGCCGGCGGCGTCCAGGCGCAGGCACGAGGCCGGCAGCAGGTTGACCAGCTGCGCAGTGGCCGCGGCGGTGCGTTCGCGGGCGCGGCGCTCCAGGTAGCGGCCGGTGAGCAGGAACAGCGCGAACATGCCCACGGTGTCGAAATACAGCTCGCCGCTGCCGGTGATGGCGGTCCAGATGCCGGCGCCGAAGGCCAGGCCAATGGCTAGCGACACCGAAACGTCCATGGTCAGGTGGCGGGTACGCAGGTCGCGTGCCGCGCCCTTGAAGAACGGTGCGCAGCTGTAGAACACGATGGGGATGGTGAGGAACAGCGCGACCCAGCGCAGGATGGTGTGCAGTTCGGGCGACAGGTCGATGTTGAATTCCGGCCAGGTGGCCATGGTTGCCATCATCGCCTGGAACCACAGCAGCCCGGCCACGCCCAGGCGGCGCAGGGCGCTGCGGTTCTCGCGGGCCAGTTGCTCGGCGGCCTGGTCGGGCTGATAGGGGTGGGCGGCGTAGCCGATCTGGCGCAGCTCGGCGAGCAGGCGCGAGAGCGGCAGTTGCTGGTCATGCCAGTTCAGCAGCAGGCGGTGGTTGGACAGGTTCAGGCGCGCCTCGGCGACGCCGGGCAGGTTGCGCAGGTGCTTTTCGATCAGCCAGCCGCAGGCGGCGCAGCTGATGCCTTCGACCAGCAGGGTGGTTTCGGCCAGGTCGCCAGCATGGCGAACGAAGGTTT
Source organism: Pseudomonas sp. LSJ-87 (assembly GCF_032971465.1). Classification (NCBI taxonomy): domain Bacteria; kingdom Pseudomonadati; phylum Pseudomonadota; class Gammaproteobacteria; order Pseudomonadales; family Pseudomonadaceae; genus Pseudomonas; species Pseudomonas sp. LSJ-87. Next base: position 289,886 of record NZ_JAWJYQ010000004.1, read on the forward strand.
GCTGTACGTCGCTGCGGTCGTAGAGGGCCAGTTCGTCCTGTAGCTGCTTGGGCAGGGCCTCGGGGTTGGCGCTGTTGTCGCTGCGGTGCTGGTAGTAGTGCTCCAGGCCACCGGCGACGATCGACTCGGCCACCGCCTGGCAGCCGGGGCAGCAGAACTGCCGGGGCTGGCCGAGGACCACGGCGTTGTAGCGGCTGCCAGCGGGGACGGGCAGGGCGCAGTGGTAGCAGGGGGTGGGCTGGGTCATCACATCATTGCCTTACACAAATCGGCTGGTTGGGCACGGCACCTGTGGGAGCGGGTTCACCCGCGAATGCGTCAGATCAGGCGATGATGTTTTCAGGTCTGACGCATTCGCGGGTAAACCCGCTCCCACAAGGAACGGCGGAGGTGCGTTTATTGGTGCTCGGCCCCTTGCAGCGCTTCATCACCCAGCTGCAAGGTCACACCATGCTCCACCTTTTCTTCCTCGAACAAGCGCCAAACCTGGCCACCTTCGCTACCCAGCAGCTCAACGAAGCGCCGCCCGTCAACCTTGTCCTCCAGCTGCCCCACATAGCGCCCAGCCTCGACCCGGCTCAGCAGCACCTTGCGGTCTTTCTCCGGCTGGGTTGGCGAAATCAGGTTCAGCTCCAGGCTCTGCGGGTCGCTGTTGCCGGCCAGGCGCACATCCACTTCGCCGGTCAGCTCGTCCAGGTGCACGCCGGCCTTCAGGCCCAGCGTCTGCGCCAGCAGTTCTCGGTCCAGCGAGCGGTTGATGCCCTTGCCAGCCTCGTAGTAGTTGTCGTTCACCAGGTTGTCCGGGTTGTGCACGGCGATGCTGACCATGGTCAGGCTCAGGCACACCGAGGTGGCGAGGATGCCGATGATGATCCAGGGCCAGAGGTGCTTGTACCAGGGGCTGGCGGCGGTGGCAGGCATTGTGGGTTATCTCTCTCAGCGGATCTGTGGGCCGATGAAGCGGCTCTTGGCTTCAACCTGGGCGTCGCTGTCATCGGCGCTCTTGAGGATGAAGGTGATTTCGTTGGTGGTCGATGGCAGTTTCTCGGGCGCGATCGACAGCTGCACCGGCAGGCTGACGATATCACCAGCGTCCACGCGGATCTCGCGCTGGCCTTCAAGCTTCAGGTCCGGCAGGCCGGTGGCGTCCAGTACGTAGACGTGGTCACGCTGGTCCTTGTTCATCACTTTCAGGCTGTACACGTTCTCGATCCGGCCCTGGGCGTTCTCGCGGTACAGCACGCGGTCCTTGCTCACGTCGAAACCGACCAGCGAACGGGTGGCGAAGGCGGTGGCCAGGCCGACCATCATCACCAGCAGGACCACGGCATAGCCGATCAGGCGCGGGCGCAGCATGTGGGTCTTCTGCCCGGACAGGTTGTGCTCGGTGGTGTAGCTGATCAGCCCTTTGGGGTAGTTCATCTTGTCCATGATGTTGTCGCAGGCGTCGATGCACGCGGCGCAGCCGATGCACTCGATCTGCAAGCCGTCACGGATGTCGATGCCGGTGGGGCAGACCTGCACGCACATGGTGCAGTCGATGCAGTCACCCAGGCCCGCGGCCTTGTAGTCCAGGTCTTTTTTGCGCGGGCCGCGGGTTTCGCCACGGCGCGGGTCGTAGGAAACGATCAGTGTGTCCTTGTCGAACATCACGCTCTGGAAGCGCGCGTAGGGGCACATGTACACGCACACCTGCTCGCGCAGCCAGCCGGCGTTGCCGTAGGTGGCGAGGGTGAAGAAGCCGACCCAGAAGTAGGCCCAGCCGTCGGCCTGGCCGGTAAAGAATTCGGTGGCCAGTTCACGGATCGGCGAGAAATAGCCGACGAAGGTCATGCCGGTGACGAAGCCGATCAGCAGCCACAGGCTGTGCTTGGCGAACTTGCGCAGGAACTTGTTGCCGCTCATGGGGGCTCTGTCGAGCTTCATGCGCTGGTTGCGGTCGCCCTCGGTGACCTTTTCGCACCACATGAAAATCCAGGTCCACACGCTTTGCGGGCAGGTGTAGCCGCACCACACCCGGCCGGCGAACACGGTGATGAAGAACAGGCCGAAGGCGGCCACGATGAGGATGCCCGAAAGCAGGATGAAGTCTTGCGGCCAGATGGTGGCGCCGAAGATGTAGAACTTGCGCTCGGGCAGGTTCCACCACACGGCCTGGTGGCCGCCCCAGTTCAGCCACACGGTGCCGAAGTACAGCAGGAACAGCACAGCCCCGCCGACCATGCGCAGGCGCCGGAACAGGCCGGTGAAGGCACGGGTGTAGATCTTTTCCCGGGAGGCGTAGAGGTCGACGGAATCCTTCCCTTTGTTGGCAGGCGGGGTGACGTCATGTACCGGAATTTGCTTGCTCATCATCAAGTCCCACGGCAGTGGAGAAACGCCGCAGCCAGTGCGTGCCGGCCGCAGTCTCGCGCAATCTGCTAGCGCTCTGCGGCCCATGATACGCCGCTGATGGCAGTATGGGGCTGCACTGCGACCTTTAGTCGCGTTGGGTTCGTGGTATGAATCGTGTTATGGCAGGTGTCAATTGATCCAGATCATGGAGCCTGCAACAAATGTGTTTTCAGTACCGGCCTCTTCGCGGGTGAACCCGCTCCCACAGGGATCGCACAGATCCTGACGCGAGCGCAGTACCTGTGGGAGCGGGTTTACCCGCGAAGAGGCCGGGCCTGCCTTACTCGGCCTTGGCCGGTTCGGCCTGCTGCGACAGGCTGTACACATAAGCCGCCAGCAAGTGCACCTTGTCATTCCCTTGCATCTGCTCCTGGGCCGGCATCTGCCCCTGGCGACCGTAGCGGATGGTCTGTTGCAACTGGGCAAAGCTCGAACCGTAGATGAACGCCTGCGGATGGGTCAGGTTCGGCGCGCCCATGGCTGGCGTACCCTTGCCCTCCGGCCCGTGGCAGGCCACGCAGTTGGCGGCGAAGATCTTCTGCCCGTTCTCGGCATCGGCCTTCACGCCCTCTGGCAGGGTGCGGCCATCGAGCTTGCTGACCACGAACGCGGCCACATCGGCCACGCCCTGGTCACCGATCACCTCGGCCCATGCCGGCATCACGCCATGGCGACCGCCCATGATGGTGGTCTTGATGGTGTCTGGCTCGCCGCCCCAGCGCCAGTCGTTGTCGGTGAGGTTAGGGAAGCCGAAGGCACCCTTGGCGTCGGAGCCGTGGCACACCGAGCAGTTGGAAGCGAACAGCCGCGCGCCCATCTTCAGGGCCTGCGGGTCCTTGGCCACCTCGGTGATGGGCATGGCGGCGAACTTGGCGAAGATCGGCCCGAAGCGGGCGTCGGCCTTGGCCATTTCCTTTTCCCACTCGTGCACACCGGTCCAGCCCGGCTGGCCGTTGGAAAACTCGGTCTGCTTGTCGTTATCCAGGTACGAGTAGCCCGGCAGGACGCCTTTCCAGTTGCCCAGGCCCGGGTACAGCACCAGGTAGCCGAGGGCGAAGACGATGGTGCCGACGAACAGCCAGAACCACCATTTCGGCAGCGGGTTGTCGTACTCCTCGATGCCATCGAAGGCATGCCCGACGGTTTCGTCGGTGACCTCTTCGCGCTGGCCCTTGCGGGTCGACAGCAGCAGCCAGGTCAACGAGAAGATGGTGCCCAGGGTCAGGACGGTAACGTACAGACTCCAGAAGGTTGTCATTGTTTTTTGCTCCCAGAAGCTTTTGCTTGCTCGACGTGCCGGCTGGCTTCGGGGTCATCCGCGAAGGGCAGTTGGGTCGCTTCGTCGAAGTCCTTCTTGCGCCGTGGGTTGAACACCCACAGCGCCAGGCCCACGAAGGCCACCATCACCACGACGGTGCCCAGGCCGCGAATCATCCCGATATCCATCAGCGTCACCGTTTGCTCTTGATGATGGTGCCAAGACCCTGCAGGTACGCGACGATGGCGTCCATTTCGGTCTTGCCCTTGACCGCGTCGCGGGCCCCGGCGATGTCGGCGTCGGTGTACGGCACGCCGAGGGTGCGCAGCACTTCCATCTTCTTCGCGGTGTCCTTGCCGTCGAGCTTGTGCTCGACCAGCCATGGGTACGACGGCATCTTCGATTCCGGTACCACGTTGCGCGGGTTGTACAGGTGCGCACGGTGCCAGTCATCGGAGTAGCGGCCACCGACCCGCGCCAGGTCCGGCCCGGTACGCTTGGAGCCCCACAGGAACGGGTGGTCCCACACGCTCTCGCCGGCCACCGAGTAATGGCCGTAGCGTTCGGTTTCGGCACGGAACGGGCGGATCATCTGCGAGTGGCAGCCCACGCAGCCTTCGCGGATGTAGATATCGCGGCCTTCAAGTTCCAGCGCGGTGCGCGGCTTCATGCCTTCCACGGGTTTGTTGGTGACGTCCTGGAAAAACAGCGGGACGATCTGGGTCAGGCCACCGACGCTCACGGCGATGACCATGAAGAAGGCCAGCAGGCCTATGTTCTTCTCGACGGCTTCATGCTTCATCAGTGCGCTCCCACGACGACGATCTTGGCGGCTTCCTCAGCCTGTGCCGGGTTGGCGGCACGTACGGTACGGAACACGTTGTAGGCCATCAGCAGCATGCCGGTGGCGAAGAACGCACCGCCCAGGGCGCGGACGATATAGCCAGGGTGGCTGGCCTGCAGGGCTTCGACGAAGGAGTAGGTGAGGGTGCCGTCATCGTTGATGGCGCGCCACATCAGGCCCTGGGTGATGCCGTTTACCCACATCGAGGCGATGTACAGCACGGTACCGATGGTAGCCAGCCAGAAGTGCGCGTTGATCAGGCCGACGCTGTGCATCTGCTCGCGGCCATACAGGCGCGGGATCATGTGGTACACGGCGCCGATCGAGATCATCGCCACCCAGCCGAGGGCGCCGGCGTGTACGTGGCCGATGGTCCAGTCGGTGTAGTGCGACAGCGAGTTCACGGTCTTGATGGCCATCATCGGGCCTTCGAAGGTGGACATGCCGTAGAACGCCAGCGACACCACCAGGAAGCGCAGGATCGGGTCGGTGCGCAGTTTGTGCCAGGCACCGGAGAGGGTCATCATGCCGTTGATCATGCCGCCCCAGCTTGGCGCCAGCAGGATGATCGACATGACCATGCCCAGCGACTGTGCCCAGTCAGGCAGGGCGGTGTAGTGCAGGTGGTGCGGGCCGGCCCAGATGTACAGGGTGATCAGTGCCCAGAAGTGCACGATCGACAGGCGATACGAGTAGATCGGGCGTTCGGCCTGCTTGGGTACGAAGTAGTACATCATCCCCAGGAAGCCGGTGGTGAGGAAGAAGCCCACGGCGTTGTGGCCGTACCACCACTGGATCATCGCGTCGGTGGCGCCGGAGTAGGCCGAGTACGATTTGAACAGGCTTACCGGCATCGAGATGTGGTTGACGATGTGCAGCATCGCCGTAACCACGATGAAGGCGCCGTAGAACCAGTTGCCGACATAGATGTGCTTGGTCTTGCGCTTGACGATGGTGCCGAAGAACACCAGCCCGTAGGTGACCCACACAATGGCCAGCAGGATCGCCAGCGGCCACTCGAGCTCGGCGTATTCCTTGGTGGTGGTGTAGCCCATCGGCAGGGTGATCAGCGCCCCGACGATCACCGCCTGCCAACCCCAGAAGGTGAAGGCGGCCATGCTGTCGGAGATCAGCCGGGTCTGGCAGGTGCGCTGCACCACGTAGTAGCTGGTGCCGAACAGCGCACAGCCCCCGAAGGCGAAGATCACCAGGTTGGTGTGCAGCGGGCGCAGGCGGCCGAAGCTGGTCCAGGGCAGGTCCAGGTTCAGTTGCGGCCATACCAGCTGCGAGGCGATGAAGACGCCGAGGCCCATGCCAAGGATCCCCCAGACCACCGTCATGATGGCGAACTGGCGGACGACCTTATAGTTATAAGCAGTCGGACTGATTGCTGTGCTCATTGCTAAGGTTCCACGGTTTTGATGTTCTTGTTGGTCGAAAAAATCGGCGCCAGTATTGATAACCACCGGGGTTACCGCAACGCAACTTTGGTACGCCGACCCGTGCCCGAGCCCGTTCACTGATGTCCCGCAGCGATCGGGTCTGGACGATTGTACACAAATAAATATTTGTAATGTGTACCGTTTTTCGCCTTTTTCTGATCGATCGGTCAAGCTTTTTATCGGGACGGCGACAGGCTAAGCGCCGCGTCTGCTTCGCTCCTTTCGGAGCGAGGCCCACTGAGGCAACAAGCTTAGTTGTGTTCGGAGGGGGTGCAAGGAGGGGTAGAGCGGGGAGGGGGGCTGCTTTGCAGCCCTTCGCGGGCTTGCCCGCTCCCACAGGTTCACCACAATGCTTGAAATCTGTGGTTAACCTGTGGGAGCGGGCGAGCCCGCGAATGGGTGTTACTTGGCAGTCAGGTCTGGCGAAGCTTGATCCTGCGACAGGCTATACACGTATGCCGCCAGCAGGTGCACCTTGTCGTTGCCCTGGATCTCCGCCTGCGCCGGCATCTGACCCTGGCGACCATAGCGAATGGTCTGCTGCAGCTGGGCAAAGCTCGAACCGTAGATGAACGCCTGCGGGTGGGTCAGGTCTGGCGCGCCCATGGCCGGGGTGCCCTTGCCTTCAGGCCCGTGGCAGGCCACGCAGTTGCCGGCGAAGATTTCCTTGCCCTTGGCGGCGTCGGCCTTGATCCCTTCCGGCAGGCTGCGGCCATCGAGGTTGGTGAGCACGAACGCGGCCACATCCGCCACGCCCTGCTCGCCGATCACTTCGGCCCAGGCCGGCATCACGCCGTGGCGACCGTTCATGATCGACGCCTTGATGGTTTCCGCCTCGCCGCCCCAGCGCCAGTCCTTGTCGGTGAGGTTGGGGAAGCCATAGGCACCCTTGGCGTCCGAGCCGTGGCACACCGAGCAGTTCGAGGCGAACAGGCGGCTACCCATTTTCAGCGCCTGCGGGTCCTTGGCCACTTCTTCCACGGGCATGGCGGCGTACTTGGCAAAGATCGGGCCGAATTTTGCGTCGGCCTTGTCCATTTCCTTCTGCCATTCGTTGGCGCCGGTCCAGCCATTTTCATAGCCCGGCAGGATGCCCTTCCAGTTGCCCAGGCCCGGGTAGAGGATCAGATAGCCGACCGAGAACACCAGGGTGCCGACGAACAGCCAGAACCACCACTTGGGCAGCGGGTTGTCGTATTCCTCGATGCCGTCGAAGCTGTGGCCCATGGTCTGGTCGGTGGTGTTGTTGCTCTGGCCCTTGCGGGTGGCGAGCAGCAGCCAGGTCAGGCCAATCAGGCTACCGATGGTCAGTACGCAGATGTACGTACTCCAGAAGGTGGTCATTGCCCGTTACTCCTTTTTGCAGCAGGTGCCTGTCCGGCAGAGGGCAGGCGGTCGTCGACGAAGGGCAGCAGGCGCGCTTCGGCGAAATCACGGTCGCGGCGGCGGTTGAATACCCACAGGGTGAGGCCGATGAAGGCGATCATCACCACCAGTGTGCCCAGGCCGCGGATCATGCCGATGTCCATTCCCATCGCATTCACCTCTTGTTCTTGATCGCGGTGCCGAGCACCTGCAGGTAGGCGACCAGGGCGTCCATCTCGGTCTTGCCCTTGACCGCGTCGCGGGCCCCGGCGATGTCGTCGTCGGTGTACGGCACGCCCAGGGTGCGCAGGGTGCGCATCTTGGTGTCGGTATGGCTGTTGTCGACCTGCTGGGCGACCAGCCATGGGTACGACGGCATCTTCGACTCCGGTACCACGTTGCGCGGGTTGTACAGGTGCGCACGGTGCCAGTCGTCCGAGTAGCGGCCACCGACCCGGGCCAGGTCCGGCCCGGTGCGCTTGGAACCCCACAGGAACGGGTGGTCCCACACGCTTTCACCAGCCACCGAGTAGTGGCCATAGCGCTCGGTTTCGGCGCGGAACGGGCGGATCATCTGCGAGTGGCAGCCCACGCAGCCTTCGCGGATGTAGATATCGCGGCCTTCCAGCTGCAGCGCGGTGTAGGGCTTCATGCCTTCCACCGGCTTGTTGGTGACGTCCTGGAAGAACAACGGGACGATCTGGGTCAGGCC
>NZ_JAWJYQ010000005.1:0-548 GCF_032971465.1 Pseudomonas sp. LSJ-87
CAGCTGCAGCGCGGTGTAGGGCTTCATGCCTTCCACCGGCTTGTTGGTGACGTCCTGGAAGAACAACGGGACGATCTGGGTCAGGCCGCCGATGCTGACGGCAAACACCATCAGCAGGGCCAGCAGGCCGACGTTTTTCTCGATGACTTCATGTTTCATCAGGCAGGTCTCCTCAAGCCAGCTGGGCGTTCGCAGGGGCGACATCGAGCGCCGGCGAACGCACGGTGCGCCAGGTGTTCCAGGCCATCAGGAACATGCCGCTGAGGAAGATCGCACCGCCGACGAAGCGCACGATGAAGCCTGGGTGGCTGGCCACCAGGGTTTCCACGAACGAGTAGGTGAGCGTGCCGTCGCTGTTGACCGCGCGCCACATCAGGCCCTGGGCGATGCCGTTGACCCACATCGAGGCGATGTACAGCACGGTGCCGATGGTGGCCAGCCAGAAGTGCGCGTTGATCAGGCCGATGCTGTACATGCGCTCCTTGCCGAACACTTTCGGGATGGTGTGGTACAGCGCGCCGATCGAGATCATCGCCACCCAGCCGAGG